>JACRMU010000124.1 GCA_016219515.1 Deltaproteobacteria bacterium | reverse complement strand
CGGCGCGCTGCTGGGAGCGGCGATCGGGGAAACGATCGGAAGGCCTGCGCAGGGTCTTTCTCCGAGGGATGTGGCCGAACTCTACGGGAAGATCGAGGGGTACGCCCCGTTGCGGGCCTCCGGGAAGGATGCGGCGGCGGATCTCCCCCTGCCCGCTCCCCTTCTCCTGGCACGTTCGCTGCTCCGCCAGTGCCGGATCGATCCTGAGGAGATCGCCGCGCTTTTCGCCGCCGCCGCCGCGCGTCCCCGCAGCGTCGCCGAGGCGGAGTTCGCGGCGAACCTTTCGGACCGCGGCTATCCGTGGTTCGAAGCGGGAACGTTCGCGGCCGAGAGCATCCCCGCCGCCCGGATCGCCCCGCTTGCGCTGCTGCGCGCGTCCGACTTCCGCCGGTTGAAGCTGGAGACCGGGATCGTGGCCTCCGTGACCCACCCCCACCCGGCAGCCATCGCGGGCGCCATCGTCCAGGCGGCCGCCATTGCACGCGTCCTCCACACGCCGCGGGGCGCCCTGGATGTCCTTGGGTTCGCCCGGGGGATTTCCCCTTCCATCACCGGCATCGAGCCGGACCGGTCCCCGCGGAGCCGCCAGAGCCGGCAATCCCCCACCCTGTTGCGGAAGCTGGGAACCGAGCTTGCGGCCCTTCTGCTGCGGCGCGCGGAGATCGAGGAGATCCAGGAGACGATCGGGAACGGGACTGCGGTGCACGAGGGGCTGCCGTTCGCGTGGGCCTGCTTCCTCCGCTCGCCGGAGGATTTCACGGAAACGGTCCTCTCCGCGGCGAACCTCGGAAACGATGCGGAAGGGACGGCCTCCCTGGCGGGAAGCCTGTGCGGCGCCTACGCCGGGGAAACCGCCATCCCCGACCGGCTCCTGTCGGGTTTCCCGTGGAGGGACGAGATCGTCGCCGCGGCGGACGGCCTTCTGGCCCTCGCGCGCCGGGAATCCGAGAAGGGGGCAAGCCCCTCCTCTACCTCATCATGACTTCCTTGGCGATCACCAGCCGCTGAATCTGGCTGGTCCCCTCGTAGATCTGCAGGAGCTTCGCGTCGCGCATCAGCTTCTCCACCGGGTAGTCCTTCATGTAGCCGTATCCTCCGAAGATCTGGACCGCATCGGTGGTCACGCGCATGGCCAGGTCCGCGGCGAACGCCTTGGCGAACGAGGACTCCTTGGTGCTGCGCCGCCCCTGGTCGAGGAGCCAGGCGCCCTTCAAGGTAAGCAGCCGCGCCGCCTCGATGTCCATCGCCATGTCGGCCAGCAGGAAGTGGATCGCCTGGTTCATCGCGATCGGCATGCCGAACTGCACCCGCTCCTTCGAGTACTGCATCGCCAGTTCGAACGCCGCCCGCGCCACGCCGACGGCCATCGCCGCGACCGTGGGCCTCGCGTAGTCCAGGGTCATCATGGCGATCTTGAACCCGTCGCCCTCCTTGCCCAGGAGGTTCGCCGCGGGAACGCGCACGTCCTCGAACAGGACGTCCGCCGTATCCGAGGCGCGCTGCCCCATCTTGTCTTCCTTTTTCCCGGGGGATACTCCCGGCAGGGACCGGGGAACGATGAACGCCGACAGCCCCTTGTGCCCCTTGGAGCGGTCCGTGGAGGCGAACACCGTGTATTGCGAGGCGTAGCTCCCATTGGTGATGAAGCACTTCCTGCCGTTGAGCAGGTAGACGTCCCCGTCCTTCTTCGCGGTGGTCGCGATCCCTCCCGCATCCGAGCCCGCCCCGGGCTCCGTGAGGCAGAAGGAGGCGAACATGAATTCCCTCGTGAACGGGACCACGAACTCCTTCTTTTGCTCCTCCGTCCCGGCGAGAAGGATCGGCGTCAGGGCCAGGCCGTTGCAGGTCAGGGAGGTGGTGATCCCCGAGCATCCCCATCCGAGCTCCTCCTCGATGAGGCAGGCCTCGACGGCGCCCAGACCCAAGCCCCCGTACGCCTCCGGGATGAAACCGGTCATCAGGCCCAGGTCGAACGCCTTCTGAAAGATCTCCTTCGGGAACTTCCCCTCCTTGTCGCACTCCGCCGCCTTCGGGCGGATCTCGTTCGCCGCGAACTTGTGCGCCATGTCCTGCAGCGCGGTCTGCTCCTCCGAAAGATCGAACCCGATCATTGTCATCTCCCTCCTTCCGAAGGTACTGAACCTTTCAAGCCCGCCGCGAAGATTCGGAAGATCTCGGCCGCAGCCTCGGCGGGATCGTATTTCCTTTTGCGGGAAAGCACGTAGGCCAGGGAAATCTCGTCCAGGGCGCCGAAGATCGCCCGGCGGGACAGGGTGACGTTCAAATCCGGTCGGAAGACCCCTTCCCTCTTTCCGTCCTCCAGGATCCCGCTGATGATGTCCAGGTACTCCAGGAACTTCACCGGCACGTATTCCTTCATGAACTTGTTGCTCTGCCGCAGCTCCACCTGGATCACCTCGATGAGCCCGGCCTCTTTCACCAGCAGATCCATGTGGTTCCGGATGAAGATCTCCAGGCGGGCAAGGGCGTCGCCGCCGTCGGCGACGCGCGCGCGGACGTCGTTCACCACCTCTCCCATCTTCTCCTCGAACAGGGAGATCAGAAGGTCGTCCTTGTTCTTGAAGTAGAGGTAGATCGTCCCGTCGGCCACGCCGGCCAACCGGGCGATTTCCGAAATCTTGGAGTTGAAGTACCCCTTTTGGGAGAAAATCCGGATCGCTGCGCGCAGGATCCGATCCCGCTTCGCCGCCCCGCCGCCCCGAGGCCCGCGCCTGGCCATCGCCCCTCCTGTTGAATGAACCATCATTCATTAAAGAGGTAACATCAAACGGGGAGCGCTGTCAAGAGCGGCGTTTCGAAGCGCGTGTTAGGCGCGATCCGGGGGGAAAAGGACCGGCGGGACTACTCGCGGTAGCCGAGGCGCGTGGACAGCAGCTTTCCGCAGCGGGCCACCTCCGGCCCGATCGTCTGGGCGATCCTCTCGTCGGAGAGGCGGTGGGCGGGGCCGGAGACGCTCAGTGCCGCGATCACCTTCCGCGTGTAGTCGCGGACCGGGGAAGCGATGCACCGCAGGCCGTCCTCGAACTCCTCCAGGTCGGTCGCGTATTCGCACTCGCGCACCCGCGCCAGGACATGGAGCAGCTCCTCCGAATTGATGATCGTGTTCTTCGTGAACCGCGGAAGTTCCGAGTGGAACCGCTTCCGCAGCTCGTCTTCCGATTCGAAGGCGACCAGCGCCTTCCCCGCCGCGGTCGAGTGGATCGGCATGTGGAGACCGACGCGGGAGACGACGCGCACCGTGGAGGTCGTCTCCACGGCATCGAGATAAACGACGTCGTTGCTTCGAAGGATGGAGAGATAGCTGGTCTCGGCCGAGCTTTCGGCGAGTTCGTGCAGGATCGGCTGCGCCTGCTTCAGCAACCCTCTCTGGTGGATGAACGTCTGCCCCAATTCCAGGCACTTGATCCCCAACCGATAGTTGTCGTTCGTCCGGTTCTGCTCGATGTAGTTCCTGGATTGGAGGGTCGCCAGGATCCGGAAGACGTTGTTTTTATGCAGTTTCAGTTTCTTGCTGAGCTCCGTGACGCCCAGTTCGTCCATTTCTCCGCGGAATTCCTCGAGGACGTCGAGCGCATGGGCGACCGACTGGATGATATAGTTCGATTTATCGCGCCTTACCATGTTTCGATCCTCCATCGAAGGACGGCAGAATTCCAGGAGAGTAACAAAACAATGTTACATATATTCCAGAAGGGAGGACGTGTCAACAGGAAAATATAACAACGTGTTTCAAAGGATTTTCTTAAACCCTATTATTGCAATAGACTTGAAATGGCTTGAATATGCAGCGGAATTTGCTTATGCCGTTTGACTCGCCCGAGTTATTCAAAACAGGTTTCATTTGTACTTCGGCTTCGCCGAACCGGACATCCCCCGCATTCGCTCGATTTCCCCTTTCAGGGAATCGCGGTATTGGTAGTTCGGAACATTTTCCAACAAAGCTTCCCATGCACGGATACCCCCCTCGATGTCGCCCTTGTCGTGGATGAGGATGATCCCCAGGTTGTAGCGGGACTGGGCGTGCCTTGGGTCGATCGAAATGGCCTTCTTCAACTCTTCCACCGCCCGGTCCGGGTTGCCGGACCGGCGGAAACAGACCGCCATGTCGGTCCGGACGTTCACGTTCCTGGGATCGAGGGCCAGCGCCTTCCGGTAATGCTCGATCGCCGGCAGGTCCTGCCGGGTGTCGAAGTAGAGGTTCGCGATGTTGATGAGGGCCTGCAGGTTGTTGGGATCCTTCCGGAGGATCTCCTTGTAATTCTCGATCTGGGAAATCGCGTTGAGGTTGATCGTCTCCGCCTCTCCCGGGGGCGGCGGCGTCTCCTGTTTCCGGCGGCACGCGGCGGGACTCACGAGAAAAAGGGCCAGCACGCACAACGCCACCGCTTTCCTCAACGGATAAGGTCCCATATGCCATTGTCTCATATCGGAAGCACCTCGAGCGGATCCCTGCACGCCTTGAGAAGATCCGAGATCGTACTGCTCCCCGGCGGCACGACCGTCGAAGGAGCGATTGTCGACGTCCAGTTCCCGCGGTCCCCACCGTTCCCTCTCCTTACGCCCCGCCGCCGCCTCCACTTCCTTCGCGAACGCCAGAAGCCCGTCCGGAGAAAGAGGGCAAATCCCGCGGACCGCTACGTTCAGGAACCACCGCTGGTCCGTTTTTCCCCACGGCTCCGACGCATAGACCCGGGAAACCCGGACGACCTCCACCTTCCGGGAGAGCAGTGCGAGGCCTTCCCGCAGCCGCTTTTCCCGCTGCCCGACGTTGCTCCCCAGCAGAAGGAGAACCTCGCCCGCCGGAACGCCTTTTAGAATCCGACCTTCCGCATCCTGTCGAGAGCTTCCCGTATCCGCCCTTTCTCTTTCGTCAACGCCATGCGGACGTATCCTTCGCCGCTCGCTCCGAACCCGTTTCCCGGCGTCGTGACGATCCCCGTCTTCGTGAGCAGGTGCTCGCAGAACGAGGCCGACGTGTACCCCTTCGGGACGGGGATCCAGACGTAGAAGGTGGCCCGGGGCGTCACCGGATCCAGCCCAAGGGCGCGCAGCCCAGGGAGAAGAACGTCCCTGCGCTCCTGGTACGTCCTGCGGATGGCGTCCGTGGCCTTTTCCCCGGATTGCAACGCCGCGATGGCGGCCCCCTGGATGGCCTGGAAGACCCCGCTGTCCACGTTGGTCTTCACCTTCCCCAGCCCCCCGACGAGCTCCGGGTTTCCCACCGCGAAGCCGATGCGCCATCCGGTCATGTTGTAGGTCTTCGAAAGGGAATGGAACTCGATGCACCGTTTCTTCGCCCCCGGAAGCTCCAGAATGCTCATCGGCTTCGCGCCGTCGAAGTAGATTTCCGTGTACGCGACGTCGTGGGCCACGAGGAGATCGTGTTCCTCCGCGAAGGCGAGCACCTTCCGGTAGAACGCCCGGTCCGCGACCGCCGACGTGGGGTTGTTCGGGTAGTTGAGGAAAAGGATCTTCGCCTTCGCGAGCGCGCGGGCCGGGATTTTCTCCAGCTCCGGGAGAAACCCGTTCTCGCGGAGCAGCGGCATGAAGTGGGATTTCCCTCCCGAGAACATCGTGGCGATGTGGTAGACGGGATATCCCGGGTCGGGGACCAGCACGACGTCTCCCGGATCGACGAAGGCCAGCGGGAAGTGGGCGATCCCCTCCTTCGAGCCGATGAGCGCCACCACCTCGCCTGCGGGGTCGAGCGACACGCCGAACCGCTCCCGGTACCACTTCGCCGCCGCGGCCCGGAACTCCGGCAGCCCTTCGTAGGACGGATACTGGTGATTCGTCGGCACCGCCGATTCCCGCTTCATCCGGTCCACGATGAACTTCGGCGTGGGACGGTCCGGGTCCCCCACTCCCAGGTCGATGATGTCCATGCCCTTCGCGCGGACCTCCTGCTTCTTCCGGTCGAGCTCGGCGAACAGGTAGGGCGGAAGCGCCTGGATTCGGCGGGACAGCGTGAAACGGGTCATGATGGTCTTTCTCCCCTCGATATAAATGTCACGGCGCGACGACCCGGTTGGTCAGGGCGCCGATTCCTTCCACTTCGACCGTCATGATGTCCCCCGCCTTCACCGACCCCACTCCCGGCGGGGTCCCGGTGGCGATCACGTCGCCCGGGAAAAGCGTCATGATGTGCGAGACGAACTCCACGAGCCGGTAGACGGAGGCCCCCATTTCCCTCGTGTTCCCGTCCTGCCTCGCCTCTCCGTTGACCAGGCACCGGACCCGAAGGGCGGCGGGGTCGATTTCCGTCTCGATCCAGGGGCCCAGAGGCGCAAAGGTGTCGAATCCCTTCGCGCGAGCGTACAGCCCGTCCTTCGCCTGGAGGTCGCGCGCGGTCACGTCGTTGATGCAGGTGTACCCCAGGATGACCGACGGCGCCTCCCGCTCCCCGACGTTCTTTGCCGTTTTGCCGATGACGACCGCCAGCTCGGCCTCGTGGTCCACCCGCTGCGACGCCCGCGGATACACCACATCCCCGCCGGGATGGTTCAGCGCCGAAGGCGCCTTGAGGAAAATCAGCGGCTCCTCCGGGATCTTCTTCCCCATCTCGCGAGCGTGGTCCTTGTAGTTCAGACCCACCGCAACGATCTTGGAGGGGACCACGGGGGCGAGCAGGCGGACCTCGGAAAGGCGGCAGCGGCTCCCGGTGAATCGGACGCCCTGGAACGGCGGCCCGCCCGTTTCGCGGATTTCGCCGTCGCCCTCGTTCAGCACGCCGTAGGCGGTTCTTCCCGAATCCTCGTACCGAAGAACCTTCATTGCGCCGGCAATCCGAGCACGGCGCGCATGTCGTACAGGCCGTTGGGCTTTCCCGCCACCCATGCGGCGGCGCGGACGGCCCCGCGGGCGAACGTCTCGCGGCTGTGGGCGCGATGGGTGATCTCGAACCGCTCGCCGATGCCGCCGAAGACCAGCGTGTGCTCTCCCACGACGTCGCCCGCGCGCACGGCGAACACCCCGATCTCCTTCCGGGTCCGCTCCCCCGTGATCCCCTTCCGCCCGTAGACGCCCGCCTCCTTCATATCGCGGCCGAGCGCCCCCGCAACGACATCCGCCAGCTTCACCGCGGTCCCGGAGGGGGAATCCTTCTTGAACCGGTGGTGGACCTCGACGATCTCCACGTCGTAGTCGTCGCCCAGCACCTTCGCCACGTCGGCCGCCACCTGGAACATCAGGTTGACCCCGACGCTCATGTTGGGCGAGAGGACACACGGGATCCTCTTCGCGGCATCCCTCACCGCGGCCTGCTGCTCCGGCGCGAACCCGGTGCTCCCGATGACGAGCGCCTTCCCCGCCGCCGCGGCATGGCCCGCGTGCTCCACGGACGAAGCGGCGTGCGTGAAGTCGATCGCCACGTCGGCCGACCCGATCGCCTTCGGAAAATCGTCCGTCACCGGGACGCCGGCCTTCCCCGCTCCGGCCGCCTCGAAGGCGTCGATGCCCAGCAGCGGGTGCCCCTTCGCCTCGACGGCGCCGGAGAGAACCAACCCGAACGGCCGCTCCGAAAGCACGGCCAGGATCGCCTTCCCCATCCTTCCCATCGCCCCGCAGACGACGACGCGCGCCACAGGATCCCCTACACCAGCCGCATGTCGGAAAGGACGCTGGCCAGCTTCTTGCGGCCGGCGTCCGACATCGGGCACAGGGGGAGGCGGAACTCTTCCCGGATCATCTTCATCATCGCCAGCGCGGTCTTCGCCGGGATCGGGTTCGTCTCGATGAACAGGACGTGGAACAGCGGCCAGAGGCGGTAGTGGATCTCGCGCGCGCGGGAGATCTCTCCCAGGACGAACGCATCGTAAAGGTCCGCCATCGCCTTCGGCGCGACGTTCGAAGCGACGGAGATCACCCCCTTCGCCCCGAGCGCCATCATCGGGAAGAACAGCCCGTCGTCGCCCGAAAGCACGCAGAACTTCTTGGGGGTCAGCCGGAGGATGTCGCACACCTGCCCCAGATTCCCCGAGGCCTCCTTCACCCCGACGACGTTCTTCACCTCGGCGAGGCGCGCCACCGTTTCGGCCGCCATGTTCACGCCGGTGCGGCCGGGGACGTTGTACAGGACGAGAGGGATGTCGGCCGACTCGGCGACCGCGCGGAAATGCCGGTAGAGTCCCTCCTGCGTCGGCTTGTTGTAGTACGGCGTGATGACGAGGGCCGCGTCGGCACCCGCCCTCTTCGCGTACCGGGTCAGCTCGATCGCCTCTTTCGTGTTGTTCGAACCCGTCCCAGCGATCACCGGCACGCGTCCGTCCACGGCCTCGGCGACGATGTCGATGACGGCCTTGTGCTCGTCGAACGAGAGCGTCGGCGACTCCCCCGTCGTTCCGCACGGCACGACGCCGTCCGTCCCGTTGCGGATCTGGAACTCGACCAGCTTCCTCAGCGCCTTCCTGTCCAGCTTCCCGTTGAAAAACGGTGTGACGGTCGCGACGATGGCCCCGTGAAACATCGGTCCTCCCCTTTCCTAATAGCGGTACGCTTCCCCGTGCATGATTCCGTCGCAGGACCACGAGGTGTCTCCCTCCAGGTAGACCTCCCCGAATCCCTCCCTCTCCGGATCGAAGTGGATGACGAGCACCTCGCCGCCCCGCGTGCGGACCGGAACGGGGGGGCGGACATGGCCGTGCAGCGCGGAAAGGATCCCCGCCGCCACGGCTCCGGTCCCGCAGGCCAGCGTCTCGCCTTCCACCCCGCGCTCGTAGGTGCGGATCTTCACCTCCCCGTTGCCGACACGGACGAAGTTCACGTTCGTCCCGCGGGGGGCGAAGGCGCGATGCGTCCGGATCCCCCTTCCCGTCCCCATGAGGTCGATCTTCTCCAGGTCGGGGACGAACAGGACGGCGTGCGGCACCCCCGTGTTGAGGAACGAGTACTCGATCTTCCTCCCCTCCAGCGTAAGCGACCGCGACAGCGCGAGGCCGTGCGGCGGGGTCATCTGGAGCTTGACCCGGCGGCCCGAAACCTCCGCCCGGATGAGCCCCGCGTCCGTCTCGAACCCGAGAGACCTTCCGGCGATTTTCCTCTCGACGGCGAAGCGCGCGGCGCAACGCCCTCCGTTGCCGCACATCTCGGCCCGCGATCCGTCCGCGTTGAAAAACCGCCACCGGAAGTCGGCGCAGCGGGACTTCTCGATGAAGATCACTCCGTCGGCGCCGAGGGAGCGCGAGCGGTCGCACACCTTCCCGACGAAGGCGGGCAGGTCGACTCCGCGCAGGATCCGCTCCCGGTTGTCGATCAGCAGGAAATCGTTCCCGCTGCCGTTGAGCTTGGAAAACGGTATTCCCTTCTTCATCCGGTCCCCATCGTCAAGGAATAATTTACCGATTGTAGCAGATACGCCGGGGCCGTTACAAAATCCTCCCCCGCGTTTTCCCGCGTCCCGCAAGAAACGACGCCGTCCTCTCCCCCTTCGACAGGTCCTTCGCCGCTTCCCTCTCCCGGACCACCTCGAACCTCGTCCCGGAGACCATCACCTCGGCCGCCCGGGGGCGCGAATTGTAGTTCGACGACATCGAAAATCCGTACGCGCCGGCGCTCATGATCGCGAGGAGGTCCCCCGAACGGTAGAGCGGAAGCCTCCGGTCCTTCGCGAGGAAGTCCCCCGACTCGCAGATGGGTCCGACGACGTCGGCGACGGTCCGCTTCCCCGGCGCGCGCCCCACGGGAACGACGGCATGATACGAGCCGTAGAGCGAAGGCCGGGCAAGGTCGTTCATCGCGGCGTCGACGATGAAGAAATGCTTCTTCCCGTTTCCCTTGAGCGCGGCGGCGCCCTTGGTGTACAGCACGCGGGTCAGCAGGATCCCCGCGTTGCCCACGAGCACCCTGCCGGGTTCCAGCACCAGGGTTACGGAAAGGCCCGAAAATGCGCTCACGACCGCGTCCGCGTATTGCTTCGGGTGCGGCGGGAGCTCGTCGTTGTAGGTGATCCCCAGGCCGCCGCCGATGTCGACGATGCGGATCGGCATCCCCTTGCGAAGGAGCTTTTCCACCAGGAGCCGGACCCTCGCCGCGGCGTCCACGAACGGGGAGATCTCGGTGAGCTGGGAGCCGATGTGGCAGTCCACGCCCACGACCTCGATGTTCCTCCTCCGCGCGGCCCACTCGTAGTCCCGGATCGCCTGGTCGATGTGGATCCCGAACTTGTTCTTCTTGAGCCCCGTCGATATGTACGGATGGGTCTTCGGATCGACGTCCGGGTTCACCCGCAGTGCGATCGGCGCGCGCTTCCGCATCCTGCCGGCCACCGCGTCGATCGTCTCCAGCTCCTCGCGGGACTCCACGTTGAACATCAGGATTCCGTTGCGCAGCGCCTCCTCGATCTCGAAGACCTGCTTCCCCACCCCCGAATAGACGATCTTCGACGGAGGCGCGCCCGCGGCGAGCGCCCGGCAAACCTCGCCGGCAGACACGATGTCCACACCGCTGCCCATGTTCGTGAACGTCCGGATCACCGATCCGTTGGAGTTCGCCTTCATGGAATAGCAGACGATGTGGGGGATCCCCGCGAACGCCTCGTCGAAGACCCGGTAATGCTGGGAAAGCGTGGCGTGGCTGTACACGTACGCGGGGGTCCCCGCCGCCTCCGCGATCCTGCGCAGCGGCACGCCTTCGCAATGCAGCTCCCCCCGTTTCGCCTCGAAATGATGCATCGGTTCGCTCCTACGACAACAGGATGGAAGAAACGCTCGCGGCGCTCCGCAACGGCTCCGGCTTCGCCTTGCGGCCGCAGCCCGAAGCGGCGCAAAGAACCAGAAGCAGGAGAACCGGAAAAACGGCCGCCCGCATCCGGCCCCTCATTTCTTCTTGAGCTCCTCGAGGCGCCGCCGGACCGCCGCCGGACCGGTCCCGCCCCGGGTGTTCCGAAGGCGGACGGAACGGGAAAGCGAGATGGCGTCCCGCACGTCCTCGTCGATCGCCTTGTGAAAGGACCGCAGCTCCTTCAGGCCCAGGTCCTTGAGCCGCTTCCCTTTTCCCTCGCAGTGGCGGACGATCCGCCCCGTGATCTCGTGGGCCTTCCGGAACGGGACCCCCTTCCGCGCCAGGTAGTCGGCCAGGTCGGTGGCCGTCAGGAACCCGTCGTCGCAGGCGGCGCGCATCCGCTCCTCGTTCACGGCCAGCCCTTCGATGAGAAGGGCCGCGCCGATCAGCGACTCCTTGACGGTGCGCGCGGAATCGAACACGGGCTCCTTGTCCTCCTGCATGTCCCGGTTGTAGGAAAGAGGCAACCCCTTCATGAGGGTAAGAAGATTCATCAGGTTCCCATAGGCGCGTCCCGTCTTCCCCCGGATCAGCTCCGGGACGTCGGGGTTCTTCGTCTGCGGCATGATGCTGGACCCGGAACAATACTCGTCCGGCAAGGAGCAAAACCCGAATTCTTGCGTCGACCACAACACAAGCTCTTCGGAGAGCCGCGACAGGTGCATCATCGTCACGGCGCACGCGTACAGGAAGTCGGCGGCGAAGTCGCGATCCGACACGGCGTCGACGCTGTTCTCGCACACCCCGTCCATCCCCAGTTCCCGCGCCGTGAACGCCCGGTCCAGGGGGAACGTGGAGCCGGCCAGCGCTCCCGCCCCGAGGGGGGACACGTTCGTCCGCCGGCGCGTCTCCAGGAACCGGTCGGCGTCCCGGGCGAACATCTCCCGGTACGCCAGGAGGTAATGGGAGAAGAGGATCGGCTGGGCCCGCTGAAGATGGGTGTAGCCGGGGAGGACGACCCCGAACAACGCTTCGGCCCGGGAGACGACGGTTGCCCCGAGCTCCGCGAGGAGCCGGAGAACCTCGGCGATTGCCTCGCGCAGGTACAGCCGGAGATCGGTGGCGACCTGGTCGTTGCGGCTGCGCGCCGTGTGGAGCTTTCCCCCGACGGGGCCGATCTTGCGGATCAGGCGACGCTCGATCGCCATGTGGATGTCCTCGTCGGAGAGATC
>JACRMU010000076.1:4987-16267 GCA_016219515.1 Deltaproteobacteria bacterium | reverse complement strand
GATGATGATGTAGGCCATGGTCAGGAAGGTCGTGATGCCGGCCAGGGTTTCCTGGCGGTAGCCGGTGCCGTGGCGGGAAAACTCGAAGAAGTCCTTCATCCGCGTCCTCCCGTGGGTGATGGACGGCGACCGCTATCGGATCAGGGGAAATGTATCACAAACGCGCCCCCGGGATGACGCCCGGCGGACGCTACGATTTTACCCCTGAGGTCATTTGGTATGGGGTACCCCAGGGAGCGAATCAAGTCCGGGAGAGGGGCCGGGGTTGCCCCTGCCCTCGTTTTAGTCGTTTTTGGTTTCCGGGCGCCGCTCCCGTTCGCGCAATCGCATCACCCGGAAGCTCTCCGCGTACTTGGGCCGGCGCGCCCTGCCGGACGATCCCGCCGGGCTTCGCGTCCCACCCCCCGGAGCCCGTTGCGCTTCGGCGCGCGCCCAGTCCCGGATCCTTCCGGCCGGGTCCCAGCCGTTCAGCTGGCTGGCGTGCGCCTTGAGCGCCTCGATCTTTACGTCGATCGTGCCGGCGATGTCGATCCAGGCGTTCGGCGAAGGGGTCGAGCAGATGTACACCGCTTGCACCGCGTGCGGCGTCCCCAGTTCCGGCCACAACAGCTCCATCTCCGCCGCGGGGAACACGGCTTCCAGCGCCGCCACCCCGGCCGCGCGGTGATCGGGATGGTTGATATAGCGGTCGTCGAAAAACCATGCCTGCGGGTCCCCGCAGATCACCGCCTCCGGGCGGTGTTTCCGGATCAACCGCACCAGCTCCCGCCGGATATCGAGGGTAGGCAGCAGGGCGCAATCGTCGTGCCGCAGGAAGACGACGTTCTTCACTCCCAGGATCCTCGCCGAGGCCCGCTCCTCCTTCTCGCGCAGGCGGGCGAGCGCATCGCGGGTGAACCGCGGATCGTGCGTCCCGGCGTTGCCGCTGGTGAGCAGCACCAGCGTCGCTTCGCAGCCGGCCTTCGTCCACCGCGCGATCGTTCCGGCGACGATGAATTCCGCGTCGTCGGGATGCGCGAAGACCGCCATCGCGGAAGCGGGAACGTACTCCGAATCGTATTTCCTCATGATCCCCTCCGAACTTCAGATGCGGGAACGCCGCGCACGGTTCTCCCCGCGAGGGAAACCAAACCGGCCGAACCGCCCTCTAACGAATATGAACGCTCGTGCGATGGTAGCCATGATTACCATAGGCCTGCTGGCCGCCGCAATATCCGATGCGGGAGAGAGGGAGGGGCCGTCCGGCGAGGGCCGGCGCCTCGAAAAGGCGACCTTTGCGGGCGGCTGCTTCTGGTGCATGGAGCACCCCTTCGACGAACTGGAAGGAGTCGTTTCGGTCACGTCCGGCTACACGGGGGGCACAAAGAAAAATCCCACATACGAGGAGGTATCGGCCGGCCGGACCGGCCACGCGCGGCTATCGCAAGCTGCTGGAAGTCTTCTGGCGCAATATCGATCCCACAACGGCGGACCGGCAGTTCTGCGACGCGGGAAAACAGTACCGATCGGGAATCTTCCATCATGACGAAACGCAGAAACGGCTTGCCGAGGAATCGAAGCGGGAACTGGAGAAAAACAGGCCGTTCCAGGGGGCCATCGTCACGGAAATCACCCCCGCATCGGAGTTCTACCCCGCGGAGGAATACCACCAGCATTATTACCGGAAAAACCCGATCCGGTACAAGTTCTACCGGACATCCTGCGGGCGCGACCAGCGGCTCAAGGAGCTTTGGGGGAAAAAAGACCGGTAGCAACGGCATTTCCTTCCGCCTTTTCACACCCAAGGCATCAAAATAACAATTATATATATATCAAAATGTTACAATTCCAAACATTACCTTTTAGATTACCATTGGAACGGGCGTTATTTCCTTTGGCGCGCAAGCTATTTCCGCCTATTCTACTTCCTTCATTTTTTAAAGAAAAAAAACCTTAAGTTTCCGTTTTAAAGTTCCGATACATACCCTATAAAGCCCCGACACGCAGCGGACACACCCCCGCTGCGAAGGAAAGATGAAGCGGATAAAAAATGGATAAAAAGCCAAATATCTTCAGGAAAACGAAAGTCGCGCTGAAGCGCGCCTTGAGCCATGCGCGGAAAACGAGCGGTCCCGAGAGGGACCAGGCGCTTATCCGGTTTATCCTCACCTCATTCTTCACCATCCACATCCACCGGTATACGAACGACCCGTCCGTCCCGATAGAGATCTTCATTCTTGTGTATTCGTACCTCCTCTTCTCCACGATCATGTTTGTCTCCACATTCATTCAGCCGGGAAAAAGCACGCTTCGCCGGGTTTCCGGGCTCACACTGGATACGGTCATCGTCTGTTATGGAATGTATCTTTCGGGATTGGCGGGCTCCCCGCTGGTGCTCGTGTTGTATTGGAACATGTTCGGGTACTCGTTCCGATACGGGAAGAAATATCTTTTCTACGGCATGGCGCTCACCCTCGTATCCTTCGGGCCGGTAATCTGGTTCAGCCAGTTCTGGCGTTCGGTCTGGGAGCTCGGCGTCGGACTCCTGATCGGGCTTCTGGCGATGCCGGCGGTGTTCGTAGGCATCATGATCAGCAAGGTCACGAAGGCGCTGGAAAAGGCGGAGGTCGCCAACCACGCGAAATCGAGGTTCGTCGCCAACATGTCGCACGAAATGCGCACCCCGTTGAACGGGATCCTGGGAACGGTGGAGCTCTTCGCCGGGACCCGCATGGACCCGGAACAGCAGGAATACGTGAAAACGGTCAGGGCATCCGCCGCGGCGCTCCTGTCTCTCGTCAACGACGTCCTCGACTTCTCCAAGATCGAGGAAGGGAAAGTTTCGATCCACCCCGAGGAGATGGACCTTCACGCCTTCATCAAGACCACCGCCTCGATCGTCGCGCGGCAGGTCAAAGCCAAGGGATTGGCGTTCCGCGTGATGGTCTCCTCTTCCGTGCCCTTCCTCGTGAAAGGAGACCTCGGCAGGATCCGGCAGGTCCTGACCAACCTGCTGTCCAACGCCGCCAAGTTCACGGAAAAGGGCGAAGTCACCCTCCGGGTCCTCAAGGAAGCGGAAGACGAAGAGACCGTGACGGTGCGCTTCGAGGTCATCGACACGGGAATCGGGATGACGAAAGACGCCAAGGGATTCATCTTCGAGCGGTTCACGCAGGCGGACGACTCGATCACGAGACGGTTCGGGGGGACGGGTCTTGGGACGACCATCTCCAAGGAGCTCGTCGAGCTCATGGGAGGGAAAATCGGGGTCGAGAGCGAACTGGGAAAAGGGAGCACGTTCTGGTTCACGGTGGCCCTCGAGAAGCAGCCGGATAGCGCGGCCGTGGCTTCCATGCGCATGCCCATTTCCCGCACCCGGGTGCTCCTGGTGTCCGCGGACGACGCCGTCGCGGAAACGATCAACGGCTTCCTCCTTTCCTGGGGCGTGGGCCACATCCGAAGGGTGTACAACACGGGGCAGGCGTACGATTACTCGAGCCGCGTCATCCGGGACCGGTCGACCTGCCACATCACGATCGTCGTGAAAAACGAGTTGAACGAGGACCCGTTCCGGTTCGCCGCGACGTTGCGCCAGATGGACGCCCTTCAAAACATGCGGCTGTTGCTCGTCGGCGACGGCTGTTCCGGCGCGTACGGGGAGGAAGCTTCGAAGCACGGGTACCGCGCCATGCTGGAATCGCCGGAAATCGTGCGGGACGTTCTGTGCGCGATGCACTACGTCCTCCCGTACGACGAGGGTTGGCATCCCGCTCTTCCCGTCATGGCCGGCCCCGGCGGCGCAATCCCGCACCGGTTGAAGATCCTGGTCGCCGAGGACAACCCGACCAACCAGATGGTCATCGCGAAGCTCCTGGAGCGGGCAGGCCACGAGGTCAGGATCGTCGACAACGGGAAGTTGGCGCTGGAAGTCCTTCGGACCGAGACGCTCGACGTGGCCCTGCTCGACCTGAACATGCCGGTCATGGGGGGCCTGGAGGCGGCGAAAACCTACCTGGCGGAAATCAAGGACAAACCCCCGGTGCCCCTCGTGGCGCTCACGGCGGACGCCACACTGGAGTCCAGAAAAGCGTGCGAGGAGGCGGGCATGAAGGCCTTTATCACCAAACCGTTCGAAACCAGGAAGGTCATCACCCTGCTGAACACGCTTACCGTCCAGCATGGCGTCCCGCACGCGGCAACCATGTCGCACCACTCCCTCCAGGAATCCGGGGAGAAGGAAATCCGGCCCGGACTCGACGAGAGGACGATCGAGGAGATCGAATCCCTGGGGCCCACCAAGGACTTCGTGAAGAATCTCGTCTGGATCTTCATCCGGGACAGCGAAAAGCGGATCCGCGAAATGGAATCGGCCGCCGAGGCGAAAAACGTGAAGCAGTTCTGCGACGCGGCCCATGCGCTGAAAGGGATGTCGGGCTCGATCGGCGCGCTGGCCGCCATGGACATCTGCGAACGGCTTCAGCGCATGCAGGGCAAGGAATCGATGGAAGAGCGCCTCTCCCTCGTGGGAGACCTGAAGGATGAAATCGGCAGGGTCCGAAAGGCGTTGATCCGAAGAATCAGCAGGTCCGAGTCTGCGTTCGGCGAAGGGACCGGGTGATTCGCATTCCCGCGGACCGGTCCCCTACTCTTTGTCGCCGGCCCTCAGAAACGCCTGGACCAGGTGCGCCGCCGAAAAATTCCCCGACGTGACGAGGCGGACCGGGAGATCTCCCGGGAATAGACGCCTGGCGATTTCCGACGGCTCCACCCCCTCCTCCCGCATCTTTCGTATCCTGCCGGAGATCTCATCGAAGTAGGAAATCTTCCGGTCGATCTGCCGGGCCGGTTGGCGGATGACGTTTCCCATCCCCGTGAACATCACCTCGGCGCCCAGGGACGAAAGCATCCGCAGCGACTTCGTGATCCCCCGGACGTCGAACCCCTCCCTCAACACCCGGTCCTGGCCCCCGATAAAGGCGTCTCCGGAGAAGAGCCATCCCCTGCTCTCCTCGTAGAGCGCGATGTGGTCCGGCGAGTGGCCGGGCGAAGGGATCACCCGGAACCGGTGCCGCTCCGTCAGGACGGAATCGCCGACGGGCATCCCCGCGGACGGCGATGGCTCCCCGAAAAATATCCTCTGGTACGGAAGCAGGGAAAGCTTTCGCGGATTCGAGAGCACGGGGAGGGCCTTTTCGTGGGCGAAAACGGGGACTCCGCGGCTCTCCTGGAGGATCGCGTTGGCCCCGATATGGTCCTCGTGGGCATGGGTGTTGACGATCGCCGTTATGCGGCGCCCGGAAAGGGACTTGACGAAACTTTTATGGAGAAGCGGGATTCCCGAATCGACGAGCAGGCCGTCCACCAGGTAACAGGCGGAGCGATAGAGCTTCTTTCCGAGGAGGCGCCTGGCCATGACGAACCGGACAACGCCGTCCTCGACGACGTCGATGTTCACCATTTTCAGGCGGTCGCGGTGGCTTCCATCGGGCGGCCGAACTGCGCCGGCGCAACCCGGTCCGCGTTCCGGAAGATCGCGGCGGCCCTCCGCGCGTAGTCGTCGTACCTTTCCTCGTCCTCCACCAGGGCGTGGAGCGCCTTGTCGTTCAACGCGTACCCGGAGCCGGAAGACGTGTAGATCCCTTCCGGGACGAGGATTTCCTTCTCCAGCATGCGGAGTCCCTCGTAGTGCGGCTCGAGGCCGTTCCAGATCATCTGGAAGGCCCTCAGGGCAAGCCGGTCCTTGATATCGCTCCCCCTGTGGAACCGGAAAGGAGCGTCGAAGACGGCGCGCTGGAGATCGCTGGGGAGCATCCGGGCGGGAAGGATGTTCACGGCGTGGCCGTTGCGGTACTTGTTGTGCCCCCCGGGTATGTTGCGGCCTTCCGACAGCATGTCGTCGACCGTGCCGGGCGCGATGCTCCTGGCGTACACCTGGATGTTGAACAGGCCGACCCTTTCCCCGAACTCCGCGATGTTCACCACGTCCTCGTAGCTGTCTCCGTCGAACCCGGCGACGAAGGTGGCGGGGACCGCGATCCCGCCCTTCCGGATGTTCTCTATGGCCACGTAATATTTCTGCAGTTCGGTCCTCTTCCTCATCTGAACGAGGCTGCGGGAGTTGATCGACTCGAGCCCCAGGCAGGCGTTGGCAAGCCCGGCCCGGGCCATGAGCTTGATCATTTTTTCCGGGATCGACCCGGGGCCGCCCGCGAACTGGTCGGCCCTGCAAAGGGCCGTCATCACCGGCTTGTCGGCACGGCCCTCGAAGGCGCGGATGAGCTGGTGCATCAACTCTTCCGTGTAGGCGACGTCCCCGGCGAAGAGGTTGTCGCAGATGACGAAGTTCTTGACCCCCGTGTACTCGACCGTGTGGACGATGTCATGAAGAACGTCTTCCATCGGACGGACGTAATAGCCCGATTTACCGAATAAACTGATCCACGTGCAGAAGGAGCAGCTGAACTTGCATCCGCGCGACGTCTGGATCGGCATGTGGGCCGTGCGGAATCTCTTCCCCGCGGATTCGGCGCCGGGGACGACGGTGAAATCGTACCGGTAGTCGATCGCCTGGACCCTTGCCGAATCCTGGTTGAACCGCCACTGCCCCTTCAAATCCCGGTAATGCAGGCCGGGGACCTGCGAAAGCATCGAATCCCTTGAAACCGGGTCCTTTTCCTCGAGGGCCGAGAGGAGCATGACCACCGTATCGTCCCCTTCGTAGGCCAGGAGGTAGTCGGCGTACCGTTTCGCCTCCTCGGGGAACATGGTGGCATGCTCTCCACCGGCGATGATGGGAACATTCCCCTCCAGCCGTTCCCGGAGACGCCCGAGAAATATCTCGTTTTCAAGCGCGGTCGTGGTCAGGCCGTTCACGAGGATGAACTTCGGCCCTTCCTGCGCAACGCTTTCGATGTCGATGGCGCCCACATATGGCTGGAAAAGAAGAGATACGTCGTAGTCCGTCCTGTCGGACAGAATGGAAGCGATCGCCAACATCCCGTACCTGGGCATGACGATAAATTTACCCAGATTGGGAACGGAAGGACTCAGCTCGATGAGGATAACCTTATCCAAACCGGATCCTTTTCTAATGATCTTGGGGATCGAAGCTTCATACTATATAACCAGATTATGAAAATGCAATTCTTTTTTTATGTTGGGTCGTTTATGCAAAATACAACAAGAAACGGATTGCGTATGTCGTTTCGGGGGAATTGGATATAAAACGAATGCGAAGCGAAACCGGACGATTTCAACAGACACATGCGAACTTCGAGTAATGAAAAGCCCCTCGACCGGTTGATCGAGGGGCTTTCCTTATACCTTTCCGGCGGTCCGGATCTTACTTCACGCGCGCGAATTCTTCCATGAACCCGGCAAGCGTATCCACCCACTCGTAGGAGGCCGCGTTGTACATGGAGACGCGGATGCCGCCCACGGAGCGATGCCCCTTGAGCCCCACCATCCCGGCCTTCTTCGCCTCGGCGATAAACGTCGCCTCGAGCTCTTCGCTGGGAAGGCGGAAGACCACGTTCATCACCGACCGGCTCTCCTTCTCCACCGGCGACCGGAAAAACTGCGGATTCTTGTCGATGACGCCGTAGAGGCGGGACGCCTTCTTCCGGTTCACCTCCTCGACCTTGACGAGGCCGCCCTGCCCCTTGAGCCAGGAAAGGACGTTCCGGACCATGTAGACGCCGAAGGTGGGAGGAGTGTTGTAAAGCGACTTGTTTTCCGCGTGGGTGCGGAACTGCCAGATCTTGGGGATGTCCTTCCTCCCCTTCTCCACCAGCTCTTTCGAGACCACCACCACCACGACGCCCGACGGCCCGATGTTCTTCTGCGCTCCGGCGTAGGCGATGCCGAACTTCGTGATGTCGAAGGGGCGCCAGAGGAAGTCGCTCGACATGTCGGCGACGAGCGGCACGGCTCCGGTGGCGGGGAAGCCGCGGGAACCGTCGACGTTGAACTCCACCCCGTGGATCGTCTCGTTCGAAGTGATGTGCAGATAGGAGGCCCCGGGATCGACCTTGACCTCGGAGGGGGCAGGCACCCGGGTGTACTTCTTCTCCTTGCCTTCGCCGACGCCGAGACTCTGGACCGCCACGTTGGCGCCGAACAACGCCGAGACGAGCTTCGCTTCGCCGAGCGCCTTCTCTCCCCAGGCACCGGTGATGAGGTACTGGGCGGTCTTCCCCTTATCGAGAAGGTTCATGGGGATCTGCGCGAACAGCGCGGTGGCCCCGCCCTGCAGCAGAAGTACCTCGTAGCTCGACGGGACGCCCAACAGCTCCCGGACGAGGGCGATCGCCTCGTCGTGCACTCCTTCGTACTCCTTGCCGCGATGGCTGTGCTCCATCACCGACATGCCGCTTCCCGCGAAATCGAGCATTTCCTCGCGGGCCCGCTCCAGCGCGGGAAGGGGAAGGGCGGCGGGGCCGGCGTTAAAGTTGATCTTTCGGCTCATAGGTGTCCTCATCCGGGCGCGGAGGGGATTCCCGCGGATCGCGCCTCTTCTCCGGCCGCGGGCCGGTTTGCGGGGAAATCCCATTCTTCCAAGGGCGGGGCGCACCGTCAAGAGCAAACTCCGCCGGCTCTCGTTTCCCATGGTGCGGATCGCGGGAGGAACGGTATACTGGCCATGCCGCGGCCCGGTCACCGGAGACAGACCGGCCGCCAAGGTCGGACCGATGACCCGTCCCGCTACCGGCATCTTTTATCATCCTTCCTTTTCCCGGCGCAGCTATCTGACCGTCGGCGCCCGCCTGGCGGAATTTCCTATGGCCCTGGACGATATTCTGAAAAGCGGCAAGGTCAGGATGTACGAACCGGGGCCCATCTCCCGGGAACTGGTGCTGAAGGTCCATACCCCCGACCTGATCGAGGGGGTGAGGGGGGACCCCCTCTGCTCCACCGCATGGCACTCGGCGGGGGGCGTGGCGATGGCGGGAGAAAAGATCGCGGAAGGGGAAATCGCCAACGCCTTCTCCTTCATCGGCGCGGGGGGACACCATTCGGGGCGCAACCACTTCGGGGGCTACTGCTGCTTCAACGACGTGGCCCTCTGCATCGTCAACCTGCGGGAGAAATACGGGCTGAGGCGTTTCGCCATCCTCGATACCGACGCCCACCACGGGGACGGCACCCGCGAACTCTTCCAGGACGACCCGGACATTCTCCATGTCTGCGTCTGCGGCATGAACTGCGAATCCCCCGACGGCACGAAAGTGGATGTCCCTTTTCCCGACGCGTGGGGAGGCCGGCAGGCGGGCCGCTCCATGAACGACCTGTATTTCGATTCCGTGGCGCAGCAGTTTCCGCACCGGGTCCGCCGGTTCCGGCCCGACCTGATCTTCTGGTATTTCGGCTTCGACACCCACCAGGGCGACTACGGCGACATCGGCCTGACCGGGCCCTGCTACTGGAACATCGCTTCCCTGATGCGGGAGCTGGCGGAAGAGGTCTGCGGAGGGAAGCTGGAGGTGGTCCTGGGGGGCGGCTCCCATACGCAGCTGGCCACCTACCTGATACCGCCGGTTATCGCTACACTGGCGGGGCTGGACTGATTTTTATATATACAGTATACAGTTGATATTGTGGTATAGTCCGATGCATCGTTATTCATCCTGGTCGATTCTTCATAACCACAAGGAGGGGCAGCCCATGGCAAGGAAGAAGATTGCGATTATCGGTGGCGGTCAGATCGGTGGAGTTCTCGCACAGCTTTGCGCACTGCGGGAACTCGGCGACGTCGTGCTGTTCGACATCATCGAGGGGATGCCGCAGGGAAAGTGCCTCGACATCGCAGAGGCCTCCAAGGTGGACGGCTTCGACGTCTCCCTCAAGGGAACCAACAATTACGCGGACATCGCCGGCTCCGACGTCGTCATCGTCACGGCGGGCCTCCCCCGCAAGCCCGGCATGAGCCGCGACGACCTGATCGAGGTCAACTCCAAGATCATGACGTCCGTGTCCGAGGGGATCAAGAAGTTCGCCCCCAACGCCTTCGTCATCGTCATCTCCAACCCGCTGGACGCCATGGTCACCCTCTGCCAGAAGATCACCGGCATCCCCTACACCAAGGTCATCGGCCAGGCCGGCGTGCTCGACTCCGCCCGCTTCGCGACCTTCATCTCCTGGGAGCTCGGCGTCTCCGTCCGCGACGTGTCGGCGATGACCCTGGGCGGCCACGGCGACGACATGGTGCCGCTGGTCCGCTACACCAGCGTGGCCGGGATCCCCGTCATGGAGCTTCTGGAGCAGAAGTACGGCAGCGCCGCCAAGGCGAAGGAAGTCATGGACGCCATGGTGAACCGCACCCGCAAGGCCGGCGGCGAGGTGGTCGCCCTCCTGAAGACCGGTTCCGCCTTCTACTCCCCGGCATCCTCGACCATCGCGATGGTCGAGTCGATCCTGAAGGACCAGAAGCGCGTCCTCCCCTCCTGCGTTTACCTGAACGGCGAGTTCGGCGTGAAGGGTTACTTCGTCGGCGTCCCCTGCGTGCTGGGCGCGGGCGGCGTGGAGAAGATCATCCAGTTCAAGCTCGACGCCGGAGAGCAGGCGTTGATGGACAAGTCGGTCGCGGCCGTGAAGGGGCTGGTCGACACCCTCAAATAGATCCAGGAAGATTCCGATCGGCGGCCCGCAAGGGCCGCCGGACGCATTATCTGTCCGGCCGGGGGGGGATGACCTCTTCGGCCGGAGTTGTTTTCGGAGATCCGGCGACAACGCTTTCTCCATCACGCGGCGCAATTCCCGTTGTTTTGTCGCCCTCGCCGCACGCTTTCAGCGCTTCCGCGACGGCAGCGCGAACAGGGTACCCCTCTTTAGGACGGGGGCTATACCCCGGCGGAGAGAGGTCATCCCTTCCGCTTCCCTTCCATCAAGGCATCGATTTCCCGAAGCGCCGCAAGAGACCCTTCGGGAATCGACAGGTGCGGAGCGTCGATCCAAGGTTCCCGCGGGTTGATCCTGACGACCGTCACCCCTCGCCTGCGCCCGAGGCGCTCGCTCAGATTCCGGATCGTCGGGATGGCCGTCCCCGCCCCCATTTCGACCACCACGGCCGGGCTGCCCAAGTTCTCCTCGAGGAACCTCCCGAACCGTTCCTCCTGGCGGTCCGTGCGGTGGCTCAGCCAGGAGAAATCGCTGAACATGAGGATGTTGGGCCTCGCCACGCCGCCGCACCGGCCGCACCGGGGGATATGCGCGGCCCGCATCGTTTCCCGATCGACGGGAATCTCCTCCCGGTTCGGCCAGATCGCATCGGTGCACGGCCGAAGGCACTGCAAATGGTGGATC
>JACRMU010000076.1:0-4973 GCA_016219515.1 Deltaproteobacteria bacterium | reverse complement strand
ACCTCCAGCACGTGCTCCTCTTCGAAATCCGCCTTCTGGAATTGGCCGTCGACGTTGGAGGTGACGATGAAATGCTCCAAGCCGAACCGTTCCACCCATCGCCGCAGGATCCGGAACCCTTCGTGGGGTTCCGTCGAGCGGTAAAGGTTGGTCCGATGCCCGTAGAACCCCCAGCCGAACGCGGGGTCGCTTTCGAAATGGACGGGGTTGGCCGCTCCCATGAAGGAGACGCCCAGCCGTTCGTACATCGGATAGGCGTTCCAGAACCCCTTCTCCCCCCGAAAGTCCGGAAGGCCGGAGTCCACCCCCATGCCGGCTCCCGAGGCGATCACGAGGACCTTCGCCTTCCCGACCGCATCGGCTGCGCTGCGGCGGGCATCGCCGGCGCTCATCCCGTTCTCTCTCCCCTTCCCATCCGCGCCCTCCCGGTCAGATGAACAGGGTCGTGCCGCTCTTTTCCGCCAGGGCGGCGAAGTTCGCAACGCCTGCAGTCTCGACGCCGTCGATCAATTCCTCTTTCCGAATGCCCATGATGTTCATCGCCATCTCGCAGGCGGTGAAACGCACCCCAAGCTCCCGCCCCTTCTCTATCAGCTCGGGCAGCGACGGCACGTTCTTCCCCTTCATGACGTGCTTCATCATCTCCGTGCCCGCGCCCAGCATGTGCATCTTGGAAAGCGCAAGCCGCTTTGCGCCGGACGGGAGCATGAAGCCGAACATCCTGCCGAGGAAGTTCTTTTTCACCTGCGGCGGATTGTCCTTCCGCAGCACGGACAGCCCCCAGAAGGTGCAGAACACCGAAACCTCGTGCCCGATGGCGGCAAACCCGGTGGCGAGGATCAACGCGGCAAGCGCCTTGTCCAGGTCGTTGTTGAACAGCACCAGCGTGGTGCGCTTGACCGCAGCCGCGGCGGATGCCGCAACCGGCGCCGCCGCGGCCTTTCCGACCACGGCCTCGATGCCCTGTCCGGTTTCCTCGAGCGTTTGCAGGGAGTGCCCGGTGGAATCGCAGAACGACGGCAGATCGCGCAGGAACCCCCGGTCGTCGGCCAGGATTTTCAGCGCGACGCCGGGACGCATCGCATCCAGCTTCTGCTTCACCGCAACGATCGGCCCGGGGCACTGCTGGCCGCGCACATCCAGAAGCTCCGTGCTCCCCCCCCCAACGGACACCGCGACCGGCGCGCAGCACGACGCCGGCGCTGCAACTCCCCTTGCGCCGCTTCCGGCGCCGCCCGCCGCTCCCGATGCGGACGCGCCGGGCGGCGGTCCCGCGACGTCCGCCTTCCTCACGGGATGGAACAGTTTCCACGTGGTATAGCCGCCGCTTAAGTTTTTCGCGCGGAACCCGTTCTGCTTGAGGATCCGTTCCGCCACGTATCCGCGGATGCCCACGGCGCAGTACACCACGATCTCGCGGTCCCGCGGCAGTTCCCCCATGCGTTCGCGAACCGTCCCAAGGGGCATCAGCCGGGAGCCCGGGACCGAGCCCGCCGCGTGTTCCGCGGGCTCGCGGACATCCAGCAACAGCGCCTCTTTCGGAAGCGCGTCGGCATGGACCACTTCCGTTTCCCCGCGCAAAACGTTCGCCGCGACGAAACCGGCGAAATTGACCGGGTCCTTTGCGGAACCGTACGGCGGCGCGTAGGCCAGCTCGACATCCTGGAGATCGTGCACGGTCCATCCCGCCTGGAGAGCGGTGGAAAGGACGTCGATGCGCTTGTCCACGCCGTCGCGCCCGACGATCTGCGCCCCGAGGATGCGCCCCTCGCGCGTGAACAGAAGCTTAAGGTGCATCATCTGCGCCCCGGGATAATAGGTGGCGTGGGAATAGGGATTCAGGTAGATCTTTTCGTATGCCGCGCCGGCTTTATTGAGCGCCTTTTCCGAGGCCCCGGTGGCGGCGGCCGTCAGTCCGAACACCTTGACCACCGAGGTGCCGAACGTCGCCTTGTATTCCCGTTCCGCGCCGAATATGTTGTCCGCGGCGATGCGCCCCTGCCGGTTCGCCGGGCCCGCCAGCGGGATCTGCGCCGGTTCCCCGAGAGCATCGACGACCTGGACGGCATCCCCCACGGCGTAAATGTCCGGATGGCCGGTTTGCATGCGGCGGTCGACCACGATTCCGCCGCGCGGGCCGATCGGCAGGCCCGCGGCCTTGACCAGCGCGGAGTTCGGCCGCACGCCGATGGCGAAAACGACCAGGTCGGCCGGCAACGCCCTTCCATCTCCCAGGAGAACCTCCACCTGCCCCGCAGCGGATCCCTCCCCCGCCCCGGAACGGCGGACGGCTTCGACCTTGCCGTTCAGCAGCACCGATATTCCGTTCCGCTCCAGCTCCCCGGCAAGCGGCGCGGCCATTTCCGGGTCCAGCGGAGGCATGACCTGCGGCAGCATTTCCACCAGCGTGACCTCGACCTTTCGGTGCCGCAGGTTCTCCGCCAGTTCGAGGCCCAGAAACCCGCCGCCCACCACGACCGCGCGGCGGATGCCGGCATCGACCCGCGCCTTGATCCGGTCCATGTCCGGCAGCGTCCAGAGCATCGTGACCGCGGGGTCGTCGACGCCCGGGATATCGGGCCGGATCGGGCTTGCGCCGGTGGCGACGATCAGCTTGTCGTAGGTCTCCGTGTACGTTTCGTTCTTCCGATGGTCCCGGACGGTGAGCAGGTGCGCTCCGGGGTCGATGGCCGTGACCTCCTGCCGGATCCGCACGTCGATCCGGGTGCGGGCCTTGAACCGCTCCGGCGTCATGACGAGCAGGCTGTCCCGCTTGGGAATGGCCTCCCCGATGTGGTACGGCAGACCGCAATTGGCGAAGGAAATGTATTCGCCCCTCTCGAAGAGAACGATCTCCGCCGATTCGCTCAAACGACGGGCCCGCGCCGCAGCGCTGGCCCCGCCGGCAACTCCTCCGATGACGACAATCTTCATGTCGGTTCCCTCTCTTCTGAATGAATGATGTGTTCCTTCGATGATTCCGTAGTTGCGCCGCTGCGTCGCAGCGTTGCCGCGTTCAACCGGAACCGTTCGCCATCCGCTCCAGGTGATCCTGCAGGCAGGCGAACAGGTCCAGGATTTTCGGGTTCCGTATCCGGCAGATTTTGGAGGTCCCGTTTTTCCGCGACCCGATCAGCCCCTGGTACTCCAGCAGCTTGAGCTGCTGGGAAAGCATGGACTGGCTGCAGCCGAGCCGCTCGAGGAGCCCCGTGGCGCTTTCTTCTCCGGCGCTCAGCTCCTGAAGGATCTGAAGCCGCAGCGGGTGCGCCAGCGCCTGGAGCACCCTTGCCGTGTGCTCCCGCTGGGTTTTCGTCATGCCGGGTTTCTTTATCATGACATCATAATATTATAATATTTTAAAATGTCAAGCCCCAAAAATCGCCCGGAAGCGAAATTCTTCATTCCATAGTACGGCAGCATTCGAGAGTACGGCAGCATTCGAGCGATGCGACAACCGGGACCGCCCCGAATTTCCGGATCTTCCTATCGAAAACAATAAACTTTCCTGAGGATTATCCGATAAAGATTACAAAGCGGCCCAGGCCGCATGCCGGGATTTCAAGAGGGGGATAACCCATTGATCGCAAAGATAAATATCAACGTCAAAAATAACAGCGACGAGTAATCGCCCGTGGATGCCTTCCCGTTCCTGATCGCCAAGACGGCCCTGCTGATCCTTGCAGCCGCATTGATCGCAGAATACGTGATTCGGAGACGCACGCTGCACAGGGAAGCCCTGGAGAACGCATCCAACCACCAACAGCTGTCGGAATACTCTCAAGAGTTGAAAACGTTAAAGAAAAATCTGGTCCGCAAGAGCGAAATCGCCGAAGCGATCCCTCTCATCGCAAAGAAAATGACTGAACGGCTGACCCAGGATGCATTCCCGGCGATCGCCGTCCGTTCCGCCAAGGATTTATTCCATGCCCGCCAGGTAGGTTTCTTCGCCCCGGTGGACGATTCTCACGATTTCACGCTGGAGGTCGGAGTCGGATTCCCTCCGGACTGGCAGGGGAACATACGGATCAAATCCGATGAGGGGATCCTGGGAATGGCCCTCGAGAAGAAAACGGTCATCGCGCGCGTGGACCCGCTCTCCTCCTCCGGTCGGAGAGTATCGCACCAGTCCCTCGAGCATTTGAAGGTGACTCCCGATTTCGTGGCGCCGGTGTTCGGCGTTTCGGGGATCATGGGGGCCCTCGTGATCGCCGGCTGCCCCCTCCCGCTCGAGGAGGAGCGGAAATACGTATCGATGCTGGCGGATCTTCTGTCCATCGCGTTGCGGAACGCCACCTTGATCGATTCCGGCATCACGAAGACCTGGGCCGACCACCTGACCGGCGTATCCAACCGGCTCCATTTCCTGCAGCGGTTCGAAAGCGAGATCCGGCGCGCGGAAAACTACGGCCAGCCGCTGGCCCTCTTCATGTTCGACATCGACGAGTTCAAGAACATCAACGACAGTTACGGACATTCCGCGGGGGACCAGGTGATCAAGAAGCTGGCGGAAATCGTCCGGCAGAACACGAGGAGCTCCGACCTGGTGGGCCGTTACGGCGGCGACGAGTTCATGGTGCTGATGACATCTTCGAACAAGGAACAGTCGCAAATGTACGCCGACAACCTGAGGGAAAAAATCGCCGGCGCCGACATTCAGATCCCGGGACAACTCGATCCCATCCACCTGACGATCAGCGGCGGCCTGGCGGTGTTCCCCACCAACGGGTTATCTACCACGGAACTGCTCCACGAGGCCGACTCCGCCTTGTACGAGGCGAAGCGGATGGGGCGAAACAAACTGGTCCTTGCCCAGTCCATGGGACTGGACGGAACAATGATCGGTGGAAATCGGCCAAAACGGGAACTTCCGGCGCCGCCGGATCGGGAAAGAGAGAGCGCAGGCGAGGCGGACGAATCCTCGCCGAAGCTATTCTCCAACAAAGGGTGATCCTCTCACCCTGTCCTGTCCCATC
>JACRMU010000123.1 GCA_016219515.1 Deltaproteobacteria bacterium | reverse complement strand
TGGTAAAGGAGGCGGCGATTCGCGTGGAA
Organism: Deltaproteobacteria bacterium; assembly: GCA_016219515.1. GTDB lineage: Bacteria > Desulfobacterota > Deferrimicrobia > Deferrimicrobiales > Deferrimicrobiaceae > JAENIX01. Next base: position 8,202 of record JACRMU010000123.1, on the reverse strand, counting down.
GCCCGAGCGGCGCTGAAGAACATCGATCTGTCCCGTGCGGAACTGGCCGTGGCGGCTCCGGATGTGGAACCTTTCGAATCCATAAAATTTATGGACCGGGCCCTCTCGTACGCCCATCATGCCATCAACGACCTGCTCCGTGAAAAAGGGGCAAAACTTCACAACCCCGCGGATTACGAAAAGCATTACGACACCATCCTTCCGTTCAAGGAAGATTGGTAGGAACAATGGTGACAGAGGAGCAAGGAGGATCCGAAACAAGGGAGACCCAAAAGGTGAAAAAGGAGAATGGGCCGAAGGACGTTCCGCATTGGACGCAACCGATACATATAGCGCCCGAGATGGGCACGAAGCCACCGGTGGGGGCCTGGATTGCCAAGGACCCGGTTTGCCGGGATTGCATGACGGCGGCGGAAGAGATCGCGATGAGGAGGGGTTTCTCAGACCCGATATCCGCCGAAGAGGCTGAAGAAAAAGAATACCTATGTGCCCGGTGCAATAAAAAAATTTCTGCCGGGTCTTAAACGATCGAACCCGCTCGGTAGCGGCGTTTTTCAGGACACCTTGCGGCAGACGATGATGAACGCGGAGTGGGAGAACATCCACTGGACGGGGCGGACGGATAAGCCCTTGACGTGCCAGGGGCGATGAATCACCTCGAAGACTTCCGGATTGGCGAATAAGCCCGTTTCCTCCACCCGTTCGACAAGTTGTTTTACCTGTATTGTGGAGGGAAGGTAGGAGAGCAGGATTCCTCCCGGGACCAGTACCTCGCCTGCGTGCGCCACGGCGCGCCACGGCTCCGGAAGATCGAGAACGATCCTGTCGACGTCCTTCTCCTCGATCCCCTGGTAGATGTCCCGCACCTTGACTTCGAGGTTCCGGCATTCCCCAAGGAAGCGCGATACGGTTTTCTTCCCGCTTTCGGCGAAGTCCTCCCGGATCTCGTAGGAGACGACGCGCCCCGTGGGCCCTACCGCCTCCAGCAGCTTGATCGTCAGCGCCCCCCAGCCGATCCCCGCCTCGATAACGGTCGCCCCCGGGAAGATATCCGCCCACAGCAGGATCGGCCCGATGTCCTTGGGGTAGATGATCTGCGCGTGCCGCTTCAGATTGAGGATGTACTGGTTGAAGGTTGGGCGGAAAACGCGGTACTCGGCGCCGCGCGCCGTCCACACGCGGCTCCCGTCGGGCTTGCCGATGATGTCGTCGTGGAGGATGTTCCCGCGGTGCGTCCCGATGGGTTTCCCAGGCGCGAGCGTCAGCAGATGCTCCTCGCCTTTCGGATCGACGAGGATGATGTCCTCGCCCGCCTGCAGCGGCCCCCTCGGATTCCGATTGCTCATCGCTTACTCCCGACGATCAGGAACATAACAATATGAGAACGATCTTTAACTTAACATCACGGGGGAAGATAAAAAAGTTTAAGAACGTCCCTGGGGTTTGGTAACTCGTTCCTTCAGCCGGCAGAAGCTGCAAGTCTCCGCGTACGTAGGTGCACCGCAAGAATTGCATTTCCGGGGGGTTCCCCCCTCCCCGATGTCCTTTCCGTCCTTGCTTGCGTCTTCCCGGCAGGCATCGGCAACCGGGTTCCCGGGAACGTCCCGGTTCTTGGGGTCGAGGAAGCCCTGGTAGAAGCGGCGGCGGGTGCCCGGCATCTCCTCTTCGATGAGGGTGAGCGCTTCCTTGTAGATGAGGGAGGTGGCGTCCTCGCTCATCGGGCACTCCTCGGTCACGTAGTCGATCCCTTTCAGAAAGCCGTACGCCGCCGTCTCCATCTCGCTCACGCGCCACAGCGGCTTGACCTTCCGCACGAGCCCTTCCGCCGCCTCGGGGAGCAGGGGGTGCTGGCGCGAGAGATGGTCGGCGTCCCAGTGGAGCAGGTTCCCCAGCAGGCGCGCCGCCTCGTCGTCGAGGTTGTGGCCGGTGGCGACGACCGTGAAGCCCCGCTCCGCGGCGACCCGGTTGAAGAAGTACCGCTTGACCGTTCCGCAGACGGAGCACTCTTCCTTGCGCGCCCGTTTCGCCGCCTCGGGAATCGGGACCCCCTCCGCATGCAGGTCCACGACGATCGGCTCCTTCCCGCGGGAGGAAGCGTAGGCGAGCGTCTTCTCGCGGGAGCGCGCGGAATACCCCTCGATCCCGAGGTCGATGTGGAGCCCCTCCGTCCGGTATCCCAGCTCCATCAGGATGTCCCACAGCACGAGACTGTCCTTTCCGCCGGAGACGCAGACCAGCACCCGGTCGTCCGGGGAAAACAGCCGGAACTTCCGGATCCCTTCTTCCACCTGCCTGCGGAAGAACACGAAAAAACATTCGGGGCAGAAGGCCGAATGGTGGCTCGGGAGGTCGACCGCGGCCGCGGCCTTGCGGCATCGCTTGCACTTCATGGGAGAAGGCTACCCCCCCGATACCACGGAAAGGATCTCGATGGTTTCCCCGTCCTCGACGCGCTGGTCCTTGGTGAGAAGCTTCCTCCCCTGCGTCACGATCACCGTGGTCGGGCGGATCCCCGCATCGGCCAGGATGTCCGCCACCCGCCTGGGGCCGGGGACTTCCATCTCTTTTTTCTTCTGGGGCATGCGAACTCGGATCATGTGCCACGATTATACACGGAAATGATTGTGTCCCCCCCGGGGGGAGGGTAAGATAAGGAAATCATTGCATCTTCCAAGGAGGAATCTTCCGATGCGTATTCGCTGCGGTATCCCGTTCGTGCTCGTCCTGCTGTTCGTGGTCCTCGCGGTGGGATGTTCCAAGTCCGAGGCGCCCAAAACCGCTCCACCGCCGCCGGCCCCCGCGGCTTCCTCGGCGGCGGAGGGGAAAGCGCTGTTCGAGCAGAAGTGCGGCGTGTGCCACGGAATCGACCGGGCGACCGCCCGTCATGAATCGAAGGAGAAGTGGGCGGAGATCGTAAAGTCCATGCAGGGGAAGAAGGCGGACTGGATCTCCGACGCCGACGCCTCGAAAATCGTGGAGTACCTCGCTTCGGAGCACGGCAAAAAGTAACCTCTTGAGATAAGGAGGCGGCCATGAAAAGGACGACGGTCGTCGCCGCGGTCATTGCGATGGTTCTCCTGTTCGCGGGAGCGGCGGTCGCCGAACGGGCGATTTTGACGGAATTGGCTCGGCGCGGCGCGGACGACGCCGCCGAGGGGGGGCACAGGGGGGATCATCACCGGGGGGCCGAGTCCGCTCCTCCGGGGAATGGGGCGGGCAAAGCCCTGTTCGAGGCCAAGTGTTCGGCGTGTCACGATCTCGACCGGGCCCTTCGCCAGACCAAGGACCGCGACGGTTGGACGGCGACGGTGAAAAGGATGCAGCAAGTCAACGGGTGCCCTATCACGGACGCGCAGGCCGTGGAGATCATCGACCACCTCGTGAAAATCCGCGGCAAAGGCGCCGCGAAGCCATAATCGGGCGGTGAACGGAAGGCGATAAGGAACCGTTCGGTCGGGCATTCGAACCCAAGCGGCATGGACATCCTGCAGTCGGTATTTCCGGTATTCCTGGTGATCGCCGTCGGGGCGGCGGCGCGCAGGTACCGGTTCATCGACGAGCCGTTCGTGGAGACGGCGAACTCGCTGGTGTACTACCTCCTTCTCCCCGCGTTGCTGTTCTACGAGATCGGGACATCGAACTTCCGGCAGGCGTTCAGCGGTCCGCTCGTGATCGGCGGCTACGCCGCCACCGTGGCGGTTTTCCTCCTTGCATTCCCCCTCTCACGGCGCCTGGGCCTTTCCCCCGGCGAGCGGGGCGCCTTCATCCAGGGTTCGTTCCGCGCGAACCTCGCCTATGTGGGGCTTCCGATCGTCTTCAACGCGGTGGGAAGCGAGGGGCTGCGCAAGGCCGGAATCTTCCTGGGATTCATCGTGCCGCTTCTCAACGCCCTCGCGATCCTGGCGCTTCTTCTCCCACACGAAGAGGGGAAGAGAGGCGAGGGATGGAAGAGCGCGAAAAACATCGCGGCGCAGATCGCCACCAACCCGATCATCCTTTCCTGCTTCCTGGGGATCGCGTGGAGTCTTTTCAAGATTCCATTGAAGGGGATATTCGGGAAGACCCTGGCGATCCTGTCGTCGGCAACCCTGCCGCTGTCGTTGCTCTGTCTCGGGGGATCGTTCTCCTTCGAGCGCGCCCGGTCGGGATTCCGGCTGGCGGCTACGTCTTCGGCGATGAAGATCGTCCTGCTCACGGGGATCGGGATCGCCTTGTACCGTTGGATGGGGCTTGCGGGGGACGATCTGCGGATCGGGGCCATCATGTTGGGATGCCCGACCGCCGTCGTCACCTACGTGATGGCCTCCCGGCTGAAGGGGGACCCGGACCTTGCAGGGGTCATCGTCATCGTTTCCACGGCGGCCTCCGCCTTCACGATCTCGGGCTGGCTCTTTTTCCTGCGGGCGATGGGGTGGTGAGACGACGGTCTGCGGGTTTATTTCAAGGGAGAAGGACGGCGATCAATTTCTTCGGGCCGTGCGCGCCGATGACGATCGTCTGCTCGATGTCGCCGGTGCGGCTCGGGCCCGTGATGAAGGAGATGTTGCGGGGAGGGTCCCCCGACAGCGCATCGAGGCACTCCTCCATACGATCCACGAAGACGGCGGGCGAGAGAAGGGCGACGTGGACGTCGGCGAGCAGGCCGGGAAGGAGAGTTTTCCCCTCCCTGCCGGTTTGGACGATCGTGCCCGTTTCGGCGATGGCGAATTCCGCGGTCTGGATGCCCGCCGAAGGAGGAGCGAAGGGACGCCGAACTTCGTCGAGGGAAACCAGCGTGAAAGGGCCGAACGGCACCAGGGTCTCCGCCACCAGCCGGGCGCCGTCGTCGCCGGGGGGGAAAAAGAGCGCCGCGACCCCCGATAGGCGGAGCGCTTCTCCCAGGGCGGGAAGCATCGGATCGAGAGAGGGACCCGCCAGGTAATTTCCGCCCTCCGACTCGAGCATCTCCCGGAAGCGGGCGATCCGGTCCGCTTCTCCGGAAGTCCCTTCCCGGTCCTCCTTGAAGGCAGGCGCCGGATTCGCCCCGTCCCGTCCCCGCAGCGCGACCGCGATCCGGCGGATCAGCTCTTCCTTCCGGTCTGCCGGCGTCATGGATGGATCCCTCGCTGTTTTTTCCAGAGTTTGCGGAACGGCTGGGGCGACGGCGCGGGGAAATCCCTGCGGTCGGTCCAGCCGGAAAACCGGAAGGGGAGCCAAGGCGTCTTCCCGTCCTTGAACAGGACCTGGGAGATCACCCCGATGAACCGTTCCAGCGCTTCCAGGATCCCCGCGCGGCCCATCAGGGCGGCGTAGCCCTTCATGCCGAGGACTTCGGCGGGATCCTTCAACCCCTGTTCCCGCTCGTCCGCGCGCAGCTCCAGCAGGAGCTCGGGAAGAGGGATTTTTACGGGACACACGTCCGCGCACGCGCCGCAAAGGGTGCTGGCGTTGGCAAGGGGCGCCCCTTCGGCGAGGCCGGCGAAAAGCGGCGTCAGCACGGAACCCATGGGGCCGGAGTAGACCCAGCCGTAGGCGTGTCCTCCGACGCTCTGGTAGACCGGGCAGACGTTGAGGCAGGCGCCGCACCGGATGCACTTGAGGATGTCCCGGTACTTCCCCTGGAGGATGCCGGTCCTGCCATTGTCCACCAGGATGACGTGGAGTCTTTCCGGCCCCTCGGGGTCCTCCGGCCGCCGGCCGCCGGTCAGCACGGAGACGTAGGAGGAGATCGACTGCCCCGTGGCGCTGCGGGTCAGCAGGCGGAGAAGGACGGGCAGGTCCGCCAACCTGGGAATGACCTTCTCGATCCCCGCCACGACGAGGTGGACGCGGGGGAGGATCGTCCCCATCCGGCCGTTCCCCTCGTTGGTCACGAGGACGACGGAGCCGGTGTCCGCGCACAGGAAGTTGGCTCCGGTGATCCCCATCCCGGCGGCAAGGAACTTCTCCCGCAGCCGCCTCCGCGCGATGCCGATGAGATCCGGGATCCGGTCGGTGTACGGCTCGCCGAGTTTTTTCTCGAAGAGCCGGGCGACCCGTTCCCGCGCCATGTGGACCGCCGGCGCGAGGATATGGGAAGGGGGTTCCCCGGCGAGCTGGACGAGGTACTCCCCGAGGTCCGCCTCCACGACGTCCACGCCCGCGGATTGCAGCGCCTCGTTCAGGCCGATCTCCTCGGCGAGCATCGACTTCGACTTGACCGCGAGGGCCACCCCCTCTTCCTTCGCGACGCGGGCGGCGATCTCGCACGCTTCGGCCCCGTCCCGCGCCACGTGGACGACGGCGCCGCGTTTTTCCGCCTCCGCGATGAACCGGGCGAGATGAACGTCGAGGCGGTCCAGGGTCTCTCTCTTGATCCGGGAGCCCTCGTCCCGGGCGGCCTCGAAGCCGGGGAATGCGGCCACGGCTTCGGCGCGGGCCCCCAGGAACTTTCCCGTCGCGCGGGCGATGGAGGCCTGCAGCGGGGCGTCGGCGAGCGCCTTCTCGGAACGGCGGTGGAAGAATCGCGACAGCGGCTCCATCAGGAAGGGACTTCCACGTCGCCGGCCAGGATCTCCGCCAGGTGGACCGGTTTCACGGGGTAGCCGGACCGGGAGATCATCCCCCCGATGTTCATCAGGCAACCGATGTCCCCGGAGGCGACGAACTGCGCCCCGGTGGCGAGGATCCGCTCGATCTTGTCGTTCACCATGCGGCAGGAGATGTGGGGATACTTGATGGAGAAGATCCCCCCGAATCCGCAGCACCGGTCGCTCTCTTCCATTTCCACGAGGGTGACTCCCGGGATGGAGCGGAGCAATTTCCGCGGCGCCTCGTACACGCCCAAGCCCCTCCGAAGGTGGCAGGAGTCGTGGTAGGTGACCTTCCCCCGGAAGGACGATCGCGGATCGGTCACGCCCAGCACGTCCACGAGGAACTGGGAGAGTTCGTAGGTCCGTTCGCCCGCGAGGGAGGCCAGCGAGAGCATCGCCGGCTCGTCCCGGAAAAGGGCCGGATACTCGTTCTTCACCATCGCCGCGCAGGAACCGGAGGGAGTGACGATGTACCCGTCTCCGGCGAAGGTCTTAAGGAACTTCCGGGCCATTTTCCGCGCTTCCCTCCGGTTGCCGGAGTTGAAGGCGGGCTGGCCGCAGCACGTCTGGGAGAGGGGGACCCGCACCTCCGCCCCGAACCGCTCCAAAACGGCGGCGGTGGCGAAGCCGACGCGGGGGAAAAACGCGTCCGCAAGACAGGTAAAGAAGAGGGAAACGGGGACGGGCCGGTTTTGCGCCATCTTCTAAGTATACCTAAAGGGAGCCAGGATTGCGTGGGAGCACCTTGCGGCTTGTGAAATCGCCTCGACGAATGTCTCTATCGGCGTTAGTTCTGATATTTATCCGTAAAACATTGCATTTCGATTTCCTCCGTATAGGGAAGTACAGATTCAACTTTCAAAGTCACTCGCTTCTTACGTTTTAGAAATATTCGGAAACGTTCCTGCGATGATAAATCCACGTAGGTCACTGATATCATTCCGATTTCCCGTTAAGACATGCCGTCTTTTTCCGAATTTGCAAGCACAATAGGGGAAAGTCCGAATAATTATAAGCACTTTCGCTGTATTTGCCCCTTCTTTTCCCTTTGGTACGGATATTGAAGTATGGCTTGGGCACGAAAAAAACTTTTTTGTAAAGGGGGTGATTCGGAAGTAATCCAATAACTTCGCAGTAAATTGATTAATGTAGTGTCGTATCGTCAACGCTAAACCTATACCAAACGACGGAGGTGGGGAAATGTTAAAGAGATATTTTGAGAGCATTAAGGATGAAAAAGGACAGGCGCTTACCGAATACGGATTGATCCTGGCATTGATCGCGGTCGTCTGCATAGCAGCCCTTACGCTTACGGGTACCAGCGTATCGGGCGTTCTCAACAATATCGCTGCGCAGGTGTGATCGCCCCCGTACCCAAGGCAAGGGAGAAGGCGATGGCGGAAAGGGAAATGCATTCCGTATCCGAACAGGGAAAAGACAGGGGCCATGACGGCCAAGCCCTTACGGAATACGCATTGATCCTTACCTTCATCGCCCTGGCGTGCGTGGTCGGGGTCACCCTGATGGGTGGTTCCATCAGCGGTTTCTTTACCGGTTTCGGCGGGAGTTTTTGACGGCGCACCGGGAAACGTGGGCAACGGGGGCCTCGCGGGCAAAGGAAGAGCCGGGAATACCGGCCGAGGCCCCATCA
>JACRMU010000106.1 GCA_016219515.1 Deltaproteobacteria bacterium | reverse complement strand
GGTCCCCTTTCCGGATCTTCCCCTGCTCGACGCACTCGTCGAGCGCGATGGGAATCGAGGCCGCGGTGGTGTTCCCGTACCTCTCGACGTTCGAAAACACCTTCTCCCCGGGGACCCCGAGCGCGCCGGCCACGGCCTGCGTGATCCGGAGGTTGGCCTGGTGGGGGATCACGAGCGACAGGTCCCCCATCGACATGCCGTTCGCCGCGAGCGCCTCCCGGATCACCTCCGGGAACCTCCGGACCGCGTGGGTAAAGACATACCGCCCGTTCATCTTCGGATAGTGCCGCCCCGCGTCCAGCATCTCATGGGACAGGCGGGGATTTTCGATGGATGCCGGGGCTTCCAGCATCAGCTCCTTCGCATATTTCCCCTCCGCGTGCATGTGGGAGGAAAGAATCCCTTCGCCGGGCTCGGCGGGGCCCACCACGACGGCCCCGGCGCCGTCCCCGAAAATGACGGACACGTCGCGGCCGGCGGTGCTCATGTCCAGCCCGGTGCTCTGCACTTCGGAGCCGATGACGAGAACGCGGTTGAAGAACCCGCCCTTGACGTAGGCCTCGGCCACCGACAGGCCGTACAGGAACCCGGAGCATTGCGTCCGGACGTCGAGGGCGCCGATCGTGGGGAGCCCAAGCCATTCCTGGACGTATACCCCGCATCCGGGGAAGAAATAGTCCGGCGAGACGGTGGCGAACACGATGAAATCGATGTCGCCGGGCGCGATCCCCGCCGCGGCGATCGCCGCCCGGGCCGCCTCGGTCCCCAGGGCGGCCGCCCCGGTCCCGGGGCCGACGAACCGCCGCTCCCGGATCCCCGTGCGCTGGACGATCCATTCGTCCGTGGTGTCCATCCACTTCGCGAAATCTTCGTTGGTGACGATGCGTGGGGGGAGCGCCCGACCGGTTCCCAGAATCCTGGCGCCTCTCATGTCCTCCCCCTTTAGATGACGAGGACGGCGGCGGCGATCACCGTCGTGTTCTCGTCCCGCACGATCGCCGACTGGGTGATGTTGAAGGACTTGTAGATCTTCCCGCTGATCTTCCACACCTCTTTCTTCTCGTCCCAGCTCTTCTCCTCGTCGAACTCGATGCCCAGGGTGGAAGCCAGCATGGCCGCCGCGAGGTCCTCCGAATAGTCGCCCGCCACCTTCTCGGTCTGCCCGTAGGCGTGGTGCTCGCTCAGGTAGCCGTACACGGAGCGGTCCGAGGGGAGCGCGCAGCCCACCGAAGCGGCGATCAGCCGCCTCGGCTCGTCGCTCTGGCAGCGGCTCATCACGACGAACACGATTTCCCCGGGGGCCAGCAACTTCAGCCCTTCCTCCTTCCGGACGATCTTGCACTTGGGAGGGAAGATGCTGGACACCTGCACCAGGTTGTACTTCTCGATGCCGGCGTCCCGCAGGGCGAGCTCGAACGAGGTCAGCTGCTCCCGGTGCCGCCCGACTCCCTTGGTGAAGAAGACTTTCGAGGGAACGAACATCTATCGATTCTCCTTTACGGGGGCGGTACCTTCAGTTTTCTTCTTCCCGCTTCGCGCAGAGCCATCCCATCATGCGGTAGCACAGCTTGGCGGCGAGAAAGTCCGGGGCGACCATCCCGGGGATCGGCGCCAGCTCCATGATGTCGAACCCGACGATGTTGCAGTTGGACAGGACGACGTCCCGAAGGATGTCGACCGCCTCGAACCAGCTCAGCCCTCCCGGTTCCGGGGTCCCCACCGCGGGCATGATGCCGGTGTCGAAGACGTCCAGGTCGATCGTGATGTACACGTTGCCGGAGAGATCGCCCACGATCCCCTTCGTGACGTCCCCCAGGTTCGACTTCACCTCGGAGGCGAAGAAGGTCTTCACGCTCTCGGACTTCTTGAGAAACCGCTCCTCCTCCTCCGACATGCTGCGGATCCCCACCTGGACGAGCTTCGCGCTGGAGTCGACGATGCGGCGGGCGACGCAGGCGTGGTTCCACGGCGTCCCGAGGTAGGAGTCCCGCAGGTCCGCGTGGGCGTCGAACTGGAGGACCGTCAGGTCCCCGTACTTCTTCCGGAGCGCAGCCACCGCGCCGCAGGTCCCGGAATGCTCCCCCCCCAAAAGGACGGGGAACTTCCCCGCCTTGACGACCGACCGGACCCGCCGTTCCACCTGCTTGAGGATGGGGAGCGGCCCGGTGGTCGTGAGCGGGATCTCCGTGCACGTGAAGATCCCCGACCGGTACGGCTCGATCTTGTTCTCCTCGTCGAAGAGCTCCATGTGGCTGGAAGCGTCGATGATGGCCTTCGGGCCGTTCCGGGTCCCCGACTGGTACGTGGTCGTAACGTCGATCGGGTACGGTATGACGGCGAAGGCCGAGTTCTTCCAGGAGGAATACTTGTCCGGGATCCCGCCGAAGCTTACCGAAGATTGCTTCACGACGATACCTCCTTTGCCGCCGGCGCGCGCCGGGTGCGGCGAAAGCGTCTACGCATCTTGGTTGTGCCGCGCAGATTTTACCCTGACGGCGATGCCGTACACAATAAAATAGGCGGCGACGGCCGCCAGCAGCCCCACGATCGTGGTCCCGAGCATCAGCGGCGCGATGCAGGGGCCGGCCACCTTGAGGAAGGCGTCGAGCGTCCAGCGGTCGCACGCCAGCGGAACGTTCCTCCCCAGCAGCCATTCCCCCAGCCGGAAGCATCCGTAGAACACGAAGGGCATCGTGTACGGGTTGTTCACCCACACTCCCGCCGCCGCCGCGATCTTGCTGAGCCGGAAGAGAAACGCCACCATCAGCGCCAGGACGGTGTGGAGGGAAACCAGCGGCGTGAAGCTGAAGAACACGCCGACGGCAAACCCGGCCGCAAGCGCCTTCGCGTCCGTCTCGCCTGCAAGCGCTTCGTGCAGCTTCTCCCGGATTTTCCTCCAGCCTCTAACCGGCATTTCTCACCAGGCTTCTGCTGCGGCGCCGGTTACGCAAAGCGGTCCCCCTTGCCGCTCTTACCCGAAGATCTCTTCCCCGCCGGTCCGGTCGTGGGGCCGGACGTCGCGGAGGAGGAGGCGCACCGACCGGTTCCCCCGGAAGTACACCCTCTGGGGGGAGAACAGCAGGTCCAGGCGTTCTCCCGGCGCCACAGGGAGCGCGGACCTGCGGAAGGCCACCACCTCGAACTTCCGGTCGTCCCCCGACACCTCGAACTTGAGGTGCTGCCCGCCCGCGCCGAACAGGTTCTGCCGGGTGGCCCGCAGCCCCCGCGCGAGGAGAATCGGCTCCTCGTTTCCCACGCCGAACGGGCGGATCCGCTCCAGCTCCTCCATGAAGGAGGAGGAGATGTCCCGCAGCCGCACCGGCGCATCCACCGGGATGCGGGGAACGGCCCCGCGCTCCGACGCGTACCGGAAGGCGATGCGTCGCATCCCTTCGCGGAAGGCGGGCAGGTTCGCGGACGGAAGGGCCAGCCCGGCCGCCTGGTTGTGCCCTCCGTAGCGGGACAGCAGGTGCGACAGCTCCTCGAGAGCGTCGACCAGGGGGAAGCCGTCCACGCTGCGGCACGATCCCCTGGCCTCCTCCCCTTCCGCCCTCAGAAGAACGGCGGGAAGGAAGTGCCGCTCCGCCAGCTTGGAGGCCACGATCCCCAGGACCCCGAGGTGCCATTCCGGATCGGCCAGCACGATGGCGCCCAGCGTGGAAGGGGAAGGGCCGGAGAGGAGCGCCCCTTCCGCGGACCGCAGGATCCGTTCCTCCTCCCGCTGCCTGCGGGAATTGTCGACGTTGAGCTCGGCGGCCAGCCGGGACGCCACGCCCGGGTCATCGGTGACGAGGAGATCGGAGCTGCGGCGCGATTCCCCCACCCGCCCCGCCGCGTTCAGGCGCGGCCCGACCCGGAACCCCAGGTCCGATTCGTTCACGGTCCACGGCTGGATCCCCGACACCGAGAGGAGGGCGGTCACGCCGGGCCGCGGCCGTTCCCGGATCTCCTCGAGCCCCGCCTTCACGAGGATGCGGTTGTCCCCGCGCAGCGGGACCATGTCGGCCACCGTACCCACGGCGACGAGGTCCAGGTAGCGCCGAAGGCCCTCCTCCCCGCCGCGGGACGCATCGTAGTCCGGAAGCAGCCGGCATATTCCGCGCACCAGCGTGAACACCACGCCCACTCCCGCAAGGTTCTTTTCGGGGAATTCGCAGTCGCGCCTCTTCGGGTTGAGAACGGCGAACGCCTCGGGAAGCTCGGGGCCCGGCAGGTGATGGTCGGTCACGATCACGTCGATCCCCAGGCCGCCGGCGCGGCGGATCGCCTCGACGTCGGATATGCCGCAGTCCACGGTCACGACGACCCGGATCCCCTCGGCCCCGGCGGCCGCCAGCTGCTCGACGCGCAGCCCGTATCCTTCCTGGACCCTGTGGTTCTGGTGGATCCGGACGGGAAGGGAGGGAAACTCCTTTTTGAGGAAGAGGAACAGGCAGGCGGCGCCCGTGGCGCCGTCCGCGTCGTAATCCGCGTAGATCAGGACCGGCTCGTTCCGGGCGCCGGCGTCGATCAGGCGCAGCGCCGCCTTTTCGAGGTCCTTCATGAGGAAGGGATGCGACAGGTCGTTCAGGGTGCCGGATAGGAAACGGTCGGCTTCTCCGTCAGCGGAGATCCCCCGGTTGGCCAGGATCGCCGCCAGCGTGGGGGAGAACCCCGTTTTCCCGGAGAGTTCCCGCACGAGCGATGGGGCAGGGGTCCGAAGCGCCCATTCGCGCGGGAGATGTTCCTCCACCCTTTACCTTTTCACCTCTACCATCTTCTCCCCGCGCCAGATCGCGATGATCGGGCTGGCCACGAAGATGGACGAATAGGTCCCCACGACCACTCCGATCGTGAGGGCGAGCGCGAACTCACGGAGGACGACGCCCCCGAAGAAGAGAAGCGCGACGCAGGTCAGGAACACCGTCAGGGAGGTGACCACCGTGCGGCTGAGCACCTCGTTCACGCTCAGGTTGATCGTTTCCGAGAAGGTCGGTTTCTTCCGGAGCCGGATGTTCTCGCGGATCCGGTCGAAGACGACGACGGTGTCGGTCAACGAATATCCTCCGATGGTCAGCAGCGCCGTGATGAAAAGGAGGTCCATCTCCTTCCCGAGGAGGAAGAAGATCCCCGTCAGCCCCGCCACGTCGTGGAACGTGGCGACCGCCGCCGCCACGCCGAACTTGAACTCGAACCGCCACGCCAGATACACGATGATCGCGAGGGCGGAGACGGCGAGCGCGAGAATCGCGTCCGATCGGAGCTTCTTCCCGATGGCGGGCCCGATCTCCGCAATGCTTTCCACCGTGGGAGGGTTGTCGGGGAACTTCTCCCGGAGGAGGGAGATGACCTGCTCGGAGACCATCTTCTCCTCCTTCCCCTTCGCTCCCACCTTGATGATCAGGATGTTCTCTCCCGGCACCCCTTGAAGGTTCGCCTCCCCGTGTCCCATCCCGGTCAAAAGCTGCCGCACCTGGTCCATCGCCACCGGCTTCTGGAACCGGAGCTGGATGGAGGTGCCGCCCGCCAGGTCGATCCCCAGGTTGGCGTGCCCCCGGTAGATCTGCACGGTTGCCACAAGGCCGATCAGCACCAGCGCCCCGGAAAAGATGAAGGCGTACTTCTTGATCCCCATGAAATCGATGTTCGTGTTCTTTATCAGTTCCCGCATGGCCGCTGCGTCCCTTTTCCTTCCCGTCAGATGCTCAGCGCCTGCATCGGCCGCTTCGCGTTGAGGTAGTCGAACACCACCTTGGTGCACACCAGAGCCGTGAAGAGGTTGATCGCCACGCCCATGGAGAGCGTGACGGCGAACCCCTTGATCGGGCCGGTCCCGAACTGGAACAGGATCATCGCGGTGATCAGCGTCGTCACGTGGGAGTCGACGACCGTCCAGAAGGCCTTGTCGTAGCCCGCGTCGATCGAGGCGCGCACCGGCTTCTTCGTCCGGATCTCCTCCCGGATGCGCTCGAAGATGAGCACGTTCGAATCGACGGCCATCCCGATGGCCAGGATGATGCCGGCGATGCCCGGCAGCGTGAGTGTTGCCTCCAGGAGCGCCATCCCCGCCAGGAGGAAGAGGATGTTGAAGATCAGCGCAAAGTCGGCCACCAGCCCGGCGAACCGGTAATAGAAGACCATGAAGATCACGACGAGGAGCGCCCCGATGACGCCCGCGCGGATCCCCTTCTGGATGGAGTCCTGTCCCAGCGACGGGCCCACCGTGACGTTCTGGATCACCTTGACGGGCGCCCTCAGGCTCCCGGAGCGCAGGACCACCGCAAGGTCCGACGCCTCTTCCGCCGTGAAGTTCCCCGTGATCTGGGCTTCCCCGCCCGAGATCCGCTCCTGGATCACCGGGGCGGACTTGATGTTCCCGTCCAGGACGATCGCCAGGCGCCGCTTCACGTTCTCCGCCGTGATCCGGTCGAAATCCTTCGTACCCTGCGCGTCGAACGATACGGAAACGGCCGCGCCTCCCTGGCGGGACTCGAATTGCACCTTCGCGGCCTTGATCTTGTCTCCCGTGAGGAGGGCGCGCTTCTTGACCACCATCGGGGTTTTCGCCATCTTCCCGGTCTGCCGGTCGGTGGAAATCTGGTAAAGCAGCTGGTCGTCCTCGGGCAGGTTCCCCTTCATCGCCTCATCGACGCTTGCCCCTTCATCCACCAGCTTGAACTCCAGAAGCGCCACCTGGCTGACGAGCGCGATCGCCCGCTGCTGCTCCTTGAAGCCGGGAAGCTGGATAACGATGCGGTCATCGCCCTCCGGAATCACCTGGGCCTCGCGCACCCCCTCCGGGTCGATCCGGTTCCGTATCGTATCGACTCCCTGCGTCACGGCGTTCGCGCGGATGCTCTGCACCTCGGCCGGCTTCATCCGTCCGATGACGGAAGCGCCGTCGGGCCGCACATCGCCGAGGGCGAAATCGAGAGACCCCATCTCTTCCTTCAACAGGGTCATCGCCTTCCCCGCGAAATCGCCGGGGGGAAGCCTGAGCGTGAAGCCGTCCGCCCCGTCCTTCTGGGACCCCAGCACGGGAATCCCCTTCTCCCGGCAGACCGCCCGCGCCTCGTCGGCGTACCGCAGCGTGGCGTTCTCGATGGCCTTGTCGATCTCCACCGCCAGCCGGAGGAAAACCCCTCCCTGGAGGTCCAGCCCCAGGTGGATCTTCGGGGTCTTCTTCTGCCAGGTCTCGGGCAGGTTGTCGGTGAGGCTCGGCAGCACCACCGCAATCGATAACGCCGTCAGCACGGCGATCAGCGTCGTCCTCCACCGGATGCTCTTCCACATGTCGAAACCGTCGCTCCTTTCCGCTCCCGCGGATCTACCCTATTCGGCTTCCCGGCTCAGCTCGGCTTCGTCTCCGGGGCCGCCGCTTCCTGGCTCCTGCCCGTCACCGCGGCGCGGGTCACCTTCACGCGCACCTTGTCGGCGATCTCCAGGGTGACCGTCGTGTCCGTCAGCCCCTTGATCTCCCCGTGCAGCCCCCCGCTGGTGACCACCCGGTCCCCGGCCTTGAGATTCACCAGGAACTCTTTCTGCTTCTTCGCCTGCTTCTGCTGGGGACGGAACACCAGGAGATAGAAAATCCCGAAGAACAGCAAGGGGAGGACGAGGACTTCCATGCCTCCACCGCCTCCGCCCACGCCCTTGGAACCCATCGCGTACGCAACGCCCGAAAACAGGACCATCGTGACCTCCGAGGGTGTCTATTCAACCCCTGAACCGAGTGATTCTTTCACAAATTCCCCGAAATTTCCAACCATAATTGCCTGCCGGATCCTCTCCATCCACCGCGCGTAGAAGTGCAGGTTGTGCACGGTGAGGAGCATGGAGGAGAGAATTTCCTTCTGGAGATACAGGTGCCGCAGGTAGGCGCGGGAGAAGGAACGGCAGGTGGGGCAATCGCAATTCCCGTCGGCCGGGAGCGGGTCTTCGGCGTAGCGCGCCTGCTTGACGGAAAGCGGCCCCGCCGAGGTGAACAGCATCCCGTTGCGCGCGTTGCGGGTGGGCAGCACGCAATCGAACAGGTCGACTCCGCGGGAGACGGCGAAGAGGATGTCGGCGGGGGTCCCCACCCCCATCAGGTACCTCGGCTTTTCCGCGGGCAGCCGCGGGGCCGTCAGGGCCACCATCTCCCTCTGGAGCTCCTTCCCCTCTCCGACGCTCACGCCGCCGATGGCGTACCCGGGAAAATCGAGGGCGCACACCTCTTCGACGCTCCGCACCCGCAGGTCCCGGAACATCCCCCCCTGCACGATGCCGAACAGCCCTCCCTCTTCCCTGCGGCTCGCTTCCCGGCTGCGCCGCGCCCAGCCGGTGGTGCGCCGCACCGCCTCCTCCACCTCCCGGCGGCCGGCGGGGTATTCCACGCACTCGTCCAGGACCATCCGGATGTCCGACCCCAGCGCCTCCTGCACGGCGACGGCCTTTTCCGGAGAAAGCGCATGGAGCGATCCGTCGATGTGGGAACGGAAGGTCACCGCCCCGTCCTCCACCTTCCGCAGGGAGCTCAGCGAAAATACCTGGTAGCCGCCGCTGTCCGTGAGGAGCACGCGGTCCCAGCCCATGAACCGGTGGAGCCCTCCCAGGTTCCGGATCCGCTCGTGGCCGGGGCGCAGGTAAAGGTGATAGGTGTTGGAAAGGACGCAATCGTACCCCATCTCCCGCAACTGGCCGGGCCACACCCCCTTGACCGTGGCCGCCGTTCCCACCGGCATGAACGCCGGGGTGGACAGCGTCCCGTGCTCGCATGCCACCGTCCCGGTCCGGGCGTCGGTTCCCGGATCGCGCGCGGTTACGGTAAAGGAGATCGCCATATCAATGGATGAACATCGCGTCGCCGTAGCTGAAGAAGCGGTACCGCTTCGCCACCGCCTGCCGGTACGCCTCCCGGATCAGCTCCACGCCTCCGAAGGCCATCGTAAGGGCCAGCAGACTCGAACGGGGGAGGTGGAAGTTCGTAAGCAGCGCATCCACCGCGCGGAACCGGTATCCCGGCGTGATGAACAGTCTCGTCGTCCCCCCGGAAGGGACGACCCGCCCGTCGGGGCCCGCGCACGTCTCCAGGGTGCGGACGGAGGTCGTCCCCACGGCGACGACCCTGCCGCCCCGGTCCCTCGCCGCCGCGACCGCGTCCGCCGTTTCCGCCCCCAGCCGGTACTCCTCCGGATGGATCTCGTGCCCTTCCATCTCGCCGGTCCGTATCGTCTGAAACGTCCCGTATCCGATCGCCAGGGTGACCTCCGCGGTCGAGACGCCGGCGCGCCGGATCCGCGAGAGGAATTCCCCGTCGAAATGGAGGCCGGCCGTGGGCGCCGCGACCGAACCGCTTTGCGCGGCGTACACCGTCTGGTACCGCTCCGCGTCCACCGCAAGGAGCGGATCGCCCGCCTTCCTGCGGATGTAGGGGGGAAGCGGGATCTCCCCCGCGCGGTCCACGGCCTCGGATACGGATCCCCGGGCGGATAGCCGGACTTCCCAACGCCCTCCTCCCAGCCGGCGCAGAAGCGTCGCCCCCAGCTCTTCGCCCACCCGGAACTCCATCCCTTCGCGGAGCCGTTTCGACGGGCGCGCCAGCGCTTCCCAGGCCTCCCCCTCCGGACTCCGCGCGCCCAGGGGGGACAGGAGGAAAATCTCCACCGCCGCCCCGGTCTCCTTGCGGGCGCGAAGCCGCCCCCGGATCACCTTCGTGTCGTTCAGCACCAGCAGGTCGCCCTTCCGGAGAAGCTCCGCAAGGGCCGGAAACATCCGGTGCGCAATCTCCCCCGTCCGCCGATCCACCGTCATCAGGCGGGAATCGCGGCGGCGCTCCGCGGGAACCTGCGCGATCCGCCCCGGCGGCAGCGGGTAATCGAGAAGCTCCGTCTTACCCCTCTCCCGCGATCGACCACCCGTTCCCCACGGGGACGATCTCCATCTTGAGACTCTTCACGCGCGCGTAGCCGGCCTCCTTGCGAAACGCCGCGGCGGCGACTTCCCGGGAGACGCCGTTGGAGGAGATCCGGATCTTGCCCGCCCTGCCGGTGGAGGACCTGACGGCGACCGAGATCTTCAGATCCTCCTTCGCGCGCACCCCCAGCGAAAGGGCGATCCGCTTCCCCTCCTTCGCCGTCATCCGGTATTCCCACTTGCGCGCGGGGCTCTCCAGGCAGTCGTCGCAGGCGACGGAGCGCAGGTAGGGGACGTCCGAGCCCCATGCGTCCTTCGCGTTCTCGGTCCTTCCGCCGCACGTGGAATGGAACACCGCCCGAGCGAGCGATCCCCGGTACGAGAGGACCTCGCCGCGCGTCGCCGCCGCCGCCTTCCGAAAGACCTCGGCGACATGATCCAGCCCCTCGAAGACCTGGTCCTCCACGCCGGCCACCACGTCATGGGTGGGTTCGCGCGGCTTTTCCATCGAAAGCAGGGCATAGGTGCGCACCGCCACCGCAAGGGCCGAGAGCGCTTCGGGATGGAAGGAAGGAGGCGCCTCCCGGCTGGCCACCGCGGCGACGTACTCCTCCAGCGGCACGACGGCGACGGCGTACAGCATCGCGCCGCGAGCCGACACGCGGACCCTCGCGACGAGCGGCTTCCCGTCGATCCGCATGCCGGAAGGCGAGGCGACGTCGATCGGGGAGTCGAGCAGCTTCCCCGCCCCCCACCGGATCTTCTCCCCGATGACGGAGAGGGCGACCGCCCCCTCTCCGCCGGCGACCGGAGCGCCGGCGGCGCTCCAGGCCCGGATCGATTCCCCGGCGATCCGTATTTCCTTCTGCGCCCCCCCGAGGAGGACGCGGACCGGCCGCCCGGAGGCGATCTCCGGGACCTTCAGTCGCGGAAGCGCGGAAGGGACGCCGCCCCGGAACGGAGGCGCGGACGGCGCCGGCTCCCTTCCCGCGGGAAGTGCAGGAGGCGCGGACGGCGCCTCGCCCCTGGGGGGCGCCCCCGCGCAACCCGCGAGCAGGACGGCGGCCGCCGCGAAAACGAGAAGGAGCACGACGGAAATCGCGCTCCCCGATGAACGTTTTCCTTTCCCCATGGACGTGTGCGCTATGCACCCTCCTGCGGAGGCTTGCCCCCCCCGGCAGGCGGAAGGTTCGCCTTCATCGCCTTCGCGATCTCCATGAAGGGGGTGAACAGGTCGATCGGCACGGGGAAGATGGTCGTCGAGTTGTTCTCCGACGCCACCTCCCGGAGGGTCTGCAGGTATCGCAGCTGCAGCGCGATCGGCTGGGCGCCGATGATCTGCGCGGCGTCCGCGAGCTTCTGCGCCGCCTGGAACTCCCCTTCCGATCCGATCACCTTGGCGCGCCGCTCCCGCTCGGCCTCGGCCTGCTTGGCCATCGCCCGCTGCATCTCCTGCGGGAGGTCGATGTGCTTGATCTCCACCTTCGCGACCTTGACCCCCCACGGCTCCGTGTCCTTGTCGAGGATCTCCTGGAGGTGCGCGTTGATCTTCTCCCGTTCCGCGAGGAGCTCGTCGAGCTCGG
>JACRMU010000105.1 GCA_016219515.1 Deltaproteobacteria bacterium | reverse complement strand
CTTCAATTTCAGCGAGGCGGCCGGGAGCCCCTATGCCTTTGACAATTCGCAGATGCTTTTAGGAACGGTGAACGACCCCGCCGATACACTCCGGGGCGACGGATTCCTCCTCGGCGACGGCACGAACAACTACATCGCCTTCACGAACGGCTCCAAGTGCCTGCAGGCGGACACGGGGATGCGGCTGGAGGCGCGGATCAAGCCCACCGGGACGAGCGGCACGGCGAACTACATCAAGCGGATCATCGGCCGGCTCACCGGGGGCGGCAACTACCAGATGACGGTCTGGCGGAACAACAACGTGGCGGCGGGGTGGACGTACAACGCTCCGACCGGCGTGACCTCCATCGCCCTTTGGGTGAACCCGGATAATACCCACGGGGGCACGACCAGCAAGCCGGTCCTGACGAACTACACGACTTGCCCGATCGTTTCCGACCACTGGTACCAGGTGAGGGCAGTCTGGGACACCTCCAAATCGGGGGGCGTCCCGGGCCAGTTTTTCGTGCCGGCCGAAATCTGGGTCGAAGACCAGGGGACGGACGGAAACGGCGCAGGAAGAAACTGGGTGGGCATGATCGATTGCACCAAGGCCGACCAATCCTACCAGGGAACGGACGATACCAGGAAGCTGTGGACGGGCGACACGATCAAGAAGGCGGACGGCTCTTTCGCCATCGGCGCGGACGCGGCCCTGAACAACACGTTCACCGGCCAGATCGACTGGGTCAAGTGGTGGGGATCGGCGAGCGCTCCGCCGAGCGGGCCGGCGTCCGATTGGGACTACGAGATGGACCTGTTCATGTACCCGCCCGGCCCCTGACGCCGATCGTCTTCCCCATCAGGACGGCGAAGAGGATGCCGGCGCCGGCCTCGACGAACCCGAACAGGACGGAAATACGGTCCAGCCCCAGCCCCACCGGCATCACGGAACCGATCAGCATCCCGGCGAGCCCGACGTTGGCCATCCAGAACTGCGCCTCCGCCCAGCCGATGTGCGGCACGCGGGGAAGACCGAAGAACATCGTGGGGATCAGCTTGAATCCGATGCCGTAAATCAGGAAGAGGACGAACCCGACCAGCAGCACGTGGGTATGCACGAACAGGAAGTTGTCGTTGCCGAAGGCAAGCATCCCGACGCCCAGCAGCAGCCCCAGGGCAAGATAGAAGAACGCCACCCGGATATACCGCCGGCAGAGGCGGTGCAGGCGGTCCTGCACGTCACGGTCCTGGACGGAGGGGTCGATCATCCCTTCCTTCCCCCTGGTTCTACCTCACGCCGTCTTTTCCGCCACGGAAAAGGAGCCGTCGGCGAGGGAGGAATCGGAGACGAAGAAGACGCGGCCTCCGCAAATCCTCTCCATGGCGGTAATTTCCTCGCGCTTCTGGTTGAGCAGCGCTTCGAGGAGCGCGGGAGAAACGCGGACGGACAACTCCTTCCCGTGCTCCCGCGACAGCTCGGACTGGACCTTTCGAAGCAGGCGGACGATCAAGGAGTCCGAGGTGGGAAGGGCCCCCGTCCCCCCGCAATGGTCGCACCCCTTGAGCATCACGTCGTAGAAGGAGATCCCCATCCGCTGCCGGCTGATGCCCACCAGCCCGAATTTCCCCATGCCGGAGACGTCGCTTTTCGCCTTGTCCCGCTTCAGCGCGTCCTTGAGGATCTTCTCCACGTCCTTGATGTGGCTGCGGTGCTCCATGTCGATGAAATCGACGACGATCAATCCCCCCATGTCGCGGATGCGGAGCTGGCGCGCCACTTCGGCGGCCGCCTCCTTGTTCGTCCGGTGGGCCGTGTCCTCGATGTCCCGGTCCTTGGCCGAACGGCCGGAGTTGACGTCGATCGACCACAGCGCCTCCGTCCGGTCGATCACGATATGCCCGCCCGACGGAAGGGGGACCTTCCGGGCGCAGGCCCGTTCCAGCTGTTCATCGAGGTTGAACTTGAAGAACAGGGGCCGCTTCTGCCGGATGACCTTCAGCTTCTGCTTCTGCTGCGGGTAGTAGACGTCGAAGAACGCCTGCGCCTTGCGGTACGAGTCCTCCGAGTTCATCAGCACTTCCGCGACGTCCGGAGAGTAGTTGTCCCGAAGCGTGCGGACGACGATGTCCTGCTCCTCGTAAAGCAGCGATGGGGCCTTCTGCGTGCGCGCCCCTTCCACGGTCCGGTCCCACAGCTTGAGCAGATTTTCGAGATCGGCCTTCAGGTCCTTGAGGGGCTGGCCCGCGCCCACCGTCCGCACGATGAACCCCAGGTGTTCGGGATAGGTGAGCTTCTCCATGTTCTTGCGGATCCGCTCCCGCTCCTTCTCGCCGGCGATCTTCTTCGAGATCCCGTAGCGCTTCATACCCAGCATCATGACGAGGTACCGGCCCGCGATGCGGATGTAGGAGGTCAGCGCGGCTCCCTTGATGGAGGATTCCTCCTTGGTCACCTGGACGAGGATCTCCGTCCCCGGCCGCAGGTGGGGCCGCTTGTCCCCCTCGTTCCAGGTCCCCAGGTTTTCCATCAGCGCTCCGCCGCAATATTCGTTCAAGGGGAGGAACCCGTGCCTCCCGCCGCCGAACTCCACGAAGGCCGCCTCGATCGCCTGGGCCACGTTGACCACCTTGCCCTTGTAGATGTTCCCCTTGAAGGCCTTCCGGCGCTGGTTCTCCACTTCGAAGTACTCCAGGTTCCCGTCGCCGACGAAGGCCACCCGGATCTCCTCGGGGTGAACGCCGTCGATCAGCATCACCTTCCTTGGCCCCTTGCCGGGCACCGAAGCGAACTCTTCCCCCTCTTCCTCCTCCGCCTCGCCCCCCTCCAGGGGTCCGCGGCCTTCCACGTACTCCTCGGAGGAGGTCCCCTCCGCTCCTCCGTTGAATTCTTCCCGTGGGAGCGGGGCCGCGGGAGCCGGCTCTCCTCCCGGCGCCTGCGGCAATCCTTTCCCCCGGCGGCGTCCCCGGCGGCGTCCCCGGCGGCGTCCCTTCTTCGCCTCTCCCGCCGTATCTCCCTGCTGCGCTTCCGCTGCCGCCGAAGGAGCCTGGGCGGCCTCCCCCGGACCTTCCGCCGCGGTGGAAACTTCTCCACCGAACGGCTCTCCTTCCGAAACCGGCAGGGTTTCCGCGTAGGGCGGCTGCGCGGCTTCTTCCGCCGCCGCCAACTGGATGTCGGGTGCGTCCTCCGCGGGTTGCGTGGATTCTCCTTGCGGCAGTTCCGCCTGCCCTGCCTGGGACCTCTTCCCCCTCCGGCGGCGGGAACGGCGGCGGCGGCCCTTCTCGGCGGCATTTCCGGCAACCTTCTGTTCGACTTCCAGGATCTCCTGCGGCGTCCCGGCTCCCCGATCGTCCTCCGGCCCCGCATCCGATATTCCACCCGGTGGGAACGTCCCCACGTCGCCGGGGGCCTTTCCGGACGGCTCTCCCTCTCCTTGAACCGATCCGTCCTGAACGTCCGGCTGCGGTGCGGACCCGGCCTCCCCTTCTCCCTTGCGCCGGGGTCTGCGTCTCCAGTACCTGCGCTTCCCTTTCTCCTCCGTCATCGATTCCCTCCTGAAAATTTTGGCTCCAGGAACCTGTCAAGGACTCCCGGAAGATCGCATACGTCGCGCACCACGGCATGGGCGGGAGACGATTCCTCACGGCCTCCCACCCAGACGGTGAACATGCCCAGCTCCCGCGCCGGGACCAGGTTCTCGCGGACGTCCTCGCAGAAAAGGGACGCGGACGCGGTGGCACCCGTGGCCTGCAGCAGCTTGGTGTACGGATACGGCGACGGCTTTGCGATGTATTCCATGAACTCGATCCCGTAGATCCCTTCCATCTGATCCGAAACGCCCAGCGCATCGAGCACCCGCCGGGCGTACGATTCCGAACCGTTGGTGAACACCACGCATCTTCCCGGAAGGCCGGAGAGCATCCGCCGGAGGTCGGGCCTCGGCGGGACGATTTCCGGGATCGGGACATCGTGCACGAAATCGAGATATTCCACGGGCGGAACCCCGTGGTGATGCATGAGGCCGCGCAGCGTGGTGCCGAACTCCTTGAGGAAGCTCTTCCGCACGTGCTTCGCGGTGGCGGGATCCACGCCGAGCTTCTCCTGGACGTAGCGCTCGATCCGGGCATCGACGATCCGCCAGAGGCTCACCTCCGGCGGGTAGAGCGTGTTGTCCAGGTCGAAGATGAACAGCGGGCCCGATACCGGCGTCATTCCCCCCCCACCTCGATTTCCGCAACCGCCAGCGACGGCGAGCCCACGTTCCCGAACCATCGGAAATCGGATCCCGCTTCCACGACCTTCGAAAGCAGGGAGCGGACGTTCCCGGAGACCGCGAACCCCCGCACCGGCTCCTTCTCCTCGCCGCCCTCGAAACGGATCCCGGCCGCGCCGACGGAAAAGTCCCCGGACACCGGATCGGCGGTGTGGATCCCCAGAAATTCCGTGATCGTGATCCCCGTCCCCATCTCCCTTCGCAACTCCTGCGGCGTCTTGTCGCCGGGAGAGATCCGAAGGTTGGAGATCCCCACCGTCGGGGGCGTCTTGGGGGACATCCTGCGGGAACTTCCGGTCGATCCCGTCCCGAGCTTCCTCCCCCAGAACGCGTCGGCGAGAAACTTTTTCAGCACCCCCCCCTCCACCAGAACGTTCTCCCGGCAGGCCGTCCCCTCGCCGTCGAACGGCGCGGCGCCGCTTCCGGAAGGGTCCAGGGGGTCATCGCAGATCCGCACGGCCTTCGATGCGACCGTCTTTCCCACGAGTCCTCCGAGGATCGACCTTCCCTTGGCGACGTTGGACGCAAGGAAGGAAGGAGCGAGGACCTCGAGAAGCTCGGCCGCAGCGGCATTCTCCAGGATCGCCGCGTAGCGCCCCGTCTTCAGGCGCCGCGCACCCAGCATGCGGACCGCTTTCCGGGCGGCTTCCCGTGCGACATCCCCGCGCCGGAGGTCCGCAAACTTCCGGGAGAATCCAAGTCCGTACCCCGTCTGTCCCTCCGCGTCCTCCTCGGCGACCGCCTCCACCCAAGCCGCATACCGCGTTTCGCGCGCGGCTCCCGAGCGGCCCGCCGAATTCCGGAAGCGGACTTCCCCGACCGATTCCACCAGGGTGGCCGACCGGACCCTCTTCATCCGCGGATCCAGGGAAAGAGACTCCCGCTCCAGCAAGGATGCGAACCCCGCCTTTTCCCGGTCTTCCACGGTTTCCCACGACGGATCGTAAAGGGGCAGCTCGGGAGGTTCGCCGCCCGCCTCGGGGAGCCCGCAGGCGGCGTCCGGGTCCGAGGAGGCGGCGGAAAACAGGGCTGCCTCGACCATCCGTACGATTTCGTCCCCGCTTGCGCGAAAACCGTAGGAGAACCCCATCCGGCCGTTCCGGAAGACGCGTACGCCCAAGGAAAGGGTGTCCGAAAAGGAAAGGGAGTCGATCCCGCCGCCGCGCGCATCGTACCGCCGCGCGCGCTCCCGCGAGACGCACAGCTCCGCCTGCCCTCCGCCGCGCCGCGCAACCTCGCTCTCGACGAGGCCGAAGAGGGCCTCAGGCATTCCGCGTACCGGAAAAATCCGCCACCAGCGCCGTTTCGTCGCAGTCGGGGAACTTGGAGCACTTGAGGCAATCGGACCAGATCTTGTGGGGGAGCTCGGCCTTGTCCACCTGCCGGAACCCCAGCTTCTCGAAAAACGCGGGCTTGTACGTGAGCGCGAATACCCGCGAAATCCCCAGCACGATGGCCTCGGATACGCACGCCTCGACCAGCTGCGTGCCCACCCGGCGGCCCATACGGTCTTCGCGCACGGCAAGGGAGCGGACCTCCGCAAGGTCCTCCCACATGATGTGGATCGCCGCGGACCCGATCACTTCGTCCCCGTCTTCCACGTAGACGAAGTAGTCCCGCAGGTTCTCGTAGATCTCGCTGAGCGACCGCGGAAGCATGTCGCCCTTCCTGGCGTAGTCGGCGATCAGTTTCTGGATCGTCTTGACGTCCGCCATCCTGGCCTTTCGAATCATCCCCCCGCCGCCCTTTCGATCAGTTCTTTCGCGTGCGCCCGCGCCTCCCCGGTGACCTCGGTCCCGGAGATCATGCGGGCCAGTTCCATTATCCTATCCTGTTTCGCCAGCGGTTTCACGCGGGTGGTGACGGACCCCTTCCCGGACGACTTGCTGACCAGGAGGTGGCTGCCCGCGAAAGCGGCCACCTGCGGGAGATGCGTCACGCAGATCACCTGCGCGGATTCCGCGAGCCCTTTCAGGCGCGCTCCCACCCGCTCCGCGACGCGCCCGCCGATTCCCGTGTCGATCTCGTCGAACACCATCGTCCTTCCGGTGCGGCCTCGGGAGGAGGCGTTCCGGAGCGCCAGCATCACGCGGGACAGCTCGCCGCCGGAGGCCGTCTGGGACAGCGGGCGCAGCTCCTGCCCCGGGTTGGCGCAAAACAGAAGCTCCCCCTCGTCGAGCCCCGAAGCGTTAAGCGATGCGGCCGCGGCCTCCCGGGAGACGAGCGCGGCCTGGAATTTCGCGCCGGCGAGCGCCACGTGCGACAGCTCCTTCTCCACGGCCGCTCCCATCTTCTTCGCCCCCGCGCGCCGTTCCCGGCTCAACGACGCGGCGGCGGCGACGCATCCCTCCTCCTCCGCAGCGAGGGCCTCGCGCGCGAGGCCCTCCCCTTCCAGGGCCGAGTCGACCCCGCCGCGTTCCGCGCGGAGCTCCCCCAGGTGGGCGATCAGCTCCGGAACCTCCTTCCCGTACTTCCGCTTGAGGCGGCGGACCTCGGTCAGGCGCTCCTCGACCCGCTCGCGCCGCTCCGCGTCCACGGTCACCTTCCCCGCGCGGGAAACCACCTCGCGGGCCAGGTCCTGCGCCTCTTCCTGGATCGACCGAAGGCGCTCCACCAGCTCCCCGAGGCGGGGATCCGCCGCGGATGCCTCGCGAAGCCGCGCGGCCGTGAACGACAAGGACGCGGCGGCGGAATGCTCCGAGGAGGACAGCGCCCCCTCCGCGTCCCGAAGCGCCGCCTGGATTTTCGATGCGCTCCGAAACGCCGCGTGCGCCGCCGCCAGCTCCTCCTCTTCTCCCGGAACGAGGGCCGCCAGGGAAAGCTCCGAGATCCGGAAGTCCAGCGACTCGATCCGCCCGCGCGCGCCCGCTCCCCGAGCGGCGGCCTCCTCCGCCCGGCGCCGCAGATCGCAGACGCGGCGGTACCTGCCGCGCACTTCCCGCGACAGGACGGCCGTCCCGGAGAAATCGTCGATCGACGCCAGCGCCGCGGGCCGCGAGAGCAGGAAGGGGACGCTGTGCTGCCCCACCAGCTCCACCAGCAGCGGCGCCAGCGCCGCCAGCGCGGACTGCGCCACCGTCCGGCCGTTGAAATAGGCGCGGCTCCTGCCTTCGGCGGGAATCACCCGGCGCAGCACGAGCTCTTCCTCCCACGGGAAACCGGCTTCCTCCCACGCTTCCCGCAGGTCTTCGCGGCGGGACAGGTCGAAAAGCGCGGTCACCTCCGCTTCCGCCTCGCCGCTGCGCACCGCCACCGGGTCCGCCTTCTCGCCCAGCGCCAGGCGGATTGCCTCCACGAGGATCGACTTGCCGGCGCCCGTCTCTCCCGTGACGACGTTCAGGCCCGCAGCGAAGGGGACGCGCACGTCTTCGAAGATGGCGAGATTGCGGACGGACAGCTCGATCAGCATCGGGAAGAAAGGATCAACGCTCTCCCCACTTGAGCTTGGTCCGCAGCACGGTGAAGTAGTCCTTGGAGGGGGAGCGGAAGAACCGCAGGGGGGCGTCCGCCTTCTTCACCTCGACCACGTCCGATTCCCGGAGACCGAACCCCACCTGGCCGTCGAGCGTAAGGAAGACGTCGGCCTCGCGGGAGCGCAGCTCCGCCCGGACCACCATGTCGTCGGGGATGACCAGCGGCCGGTTCGTAAGCGTATGCGGGCAGATCGGCGTGATCAGGATGGTGCGCAACATCGGGTAGACGATGGGCCCCTGGGCGGAAAGGGAGTACCCCGTCGACCCGGTGGGCGTGGAGATGATGAGGCCGTCGGCCTTGAAGGTGGACAGGTACATCTCGCCGACGCTCGTCTCGATGTCGATGATCTTGGCAAGCGCCCCCTTGTTGATGACCACGTCGTTCAGGACCGTGTAGTTCGCCACGCGTTCGCCCAGCCGGTGGACGTGGGCGACCAGCATCATCCGCTCGTCGTAATCGAAATCGTAGGAGAAGATCTTCTCCAGCACGGGGTAGAGCTCTTCCAGCGTGATCGCCGTGAGAAAGCCGAGCGCCCCCAGGTTCACTCCGAGGATCGGCCTCCCGGAGGTCCCCACGACGCGCGCGGCGGAAAGGAGCGTCCCGTCTCCCCCGATGACGATGAGGAAGTCGCACGCCTCGGGCATCTTGGAGCGGACAACGGCATCGCCGCCGCGGACGAGAGCGGCGGTCTCCCGGTCGAGGACCACCTTCCGGCCGCGGGCGGCAAGCCACTCGCAGAGCTCGGAGACGATTTTCGGCGCACGGGGGTCGGTGTGCTTTGCGATGATCCCGACGCACTTCATCGCGCATTAGAATAATATATCGGAAGGAAAAGAGAAAGGCGGGATCTCGCCGAAGATCCCGCCTTCGGGTTGTCCGTCTGCGCGGGAAACGTCTTCTTCCTCTTGCTGCCGTCGTACGGAGAGAGTTAGGAGTTCTCGTGCGCGTCGAAGATATCCCGGAACGCCTCCGAGCAGGAGATGAACACTTCGAGGACGTCCGGATCGAAGTGATCGGGGCTTGTGATGGAATTGCCATCGGTGATGACCCGGACGGCGTCTTCATGACGGAAGGGAGGTTTGTAGGGGCGCCTGCTTCGAAGCGCGTCGTACTTGTCGATGAGGTACATGATCCTCCCCTCGATGGGGATCCTTTCCCCTTTCAGCCCGAACGGGTAGCCGCTCCCGTCCCACCTCTCATGGTGATACAAGGCGAATCGCTGCGCGGATTCGAGGTACGGATTGTTCGAGCCTCCCAGGATCTTTTCCCCGATGATCGTATGGGTTTTCATGATCTCGAATTCCTGGGGGGTCAATTTCTCCTGCTTCAGAAGGATGGAGTCGGGGGTACCGACTTTCCCGATATCGTGCATCGGGCTCGAAAAGACCATGATGCCGGAATCGGGTTCGGGAATGCCTAATTGCCTCACGAGAAACTCGGTGTAATAGCGGACTCTCCTGCAGTGGGAATGGGCTTCCTCGTCCCGGTACTCCGCAACCAGCGTCAGGCGCTGCACGGTTTCCAGCAACGTTTCGCCCACGAGGACGGCGGCTTTCCATTCCGTCGGAGTCGAAAATGCGCCCATGTCCACCCTCCTGCCGGTAGTGTTTACTCCTATCGGAGCATCACGACCCATTCTTTATTTTTTCGAACAGGAAACGGGGGATTTTTCACGATCCCGGTATCGGACATGGGGAAGTTGATGGATAATATGTCGGAAGGAAAAGAGAAACCTCATGACGGCATCCCGCCCCCCTTCCTCTCTGTTCCCCGGCGCGCGGCAGCCGCGCGCCCCGTTGGCCGATCGCATGCGCCCGAGATCGCTGTCGGAGTTCGTCGGACAGGAGGAGATCCTGGGAGAGGGGAGATTCCTCTCTTCCGTGCTCTCCGCCCGCCCCTTGCCGTCGCTCATCTTCTGGGGGCCGCCGGGCTCCGGGAAGACGACGTTGGCGCGGATCATCGCTGCGGAGACCGATGCGGTCTTCCTCCCCTACTCGGCCGTCCTGTCGGGCATCAAGGAGATCAAGGACGCCCTCTCCGAGCTGAAGCGAACGGGCCGTTCCGGGGAGCGCCCGGCGATCCTCTTCATCGACGAGATCCACCGGTTCAACAAGGCGCAGCAGGACGCCCTGCTCCCGTTCGTGGAGGACGGCACCGTCACGCTCTTCGGCACCACGACGGAGAACCCGTCGTTCGAGATCCGCAACGCGCTCCTCTCCCGCTGCCGCGTCCTCGTCCTGACCCCTCTCTCCGCCGCCCAGGTGGAGACCGTCGCGCGGCGGGCCTTGACCGACGCGGAAAGAGGACTCGGCAAAAAGGAGACGTTCCTCTCTCCCGACGCGCTGCGGCATCTCGTGGAGATTTCGGACGGAGACGCGCGGGTCGCCCTGAACGCGCTGGAGGCCGCGGTCGCGATCGCGGATCATCGGAACCTGGAGCTTGTCGACGTGCCGGTGGCCGAGGAGGCGCTGCGAAAGAAGGCGCTCCTCTACGACAAGGACGGGGAGGAGCACTACAATCTCATCTCGGCATTCCACAAGAGCCTGCGAGGGTCGGACCCCGACGCGGCGCTCTACTGGCTGGCGCGAATGCTGGAAGGAGGGGAGGATCCTCTCTACCTCGCCCGCCGGATGATCCGGTTCGCGTCGGAGGACGTCGGCAACGCCGCCCCGGGAGCCCTCCAGCTCACCCTTGCGGCGGCGGAGGCGTACCGCACGCTGGGAAGCCCCGAGGGAGAGCTGGCGCTCGCGCAGGCGGCCGTGTACCTGGCCACCGCCCCGAAGAGCAACCGGGTCTACATAGCGTTCGGCCGGGCGAGGAAGGACGCGGAGAGCGGCGGGAGCCACCCGGTGCCCTTGCACCTGCGCAACGCCCCGACCCGCTTGATGAAGGACCTCGGCTACGGGGAGAAATACCGGTATCCGCACGACTTCGCCGACGCCTTCGTCCCGGAGAACTACTTCCCCGAAACGCTCGGGCGCCGGAAATATTACGAGCCCTCGGAAGCCGGCTACGAAAAGACGATCTCGGAGCGCCTCAAGGCATGGTGGGACACCCTGCGGAAAAAATAATGGAGCGGCGCTTCGTACTTAGTATCCGGGCTTGACCGGCATCTCCTTGGTACCGCCCCCGGGCGCCTGGACGAGCGTTGCCTCGATCCGCAGAAGGGAGTTCGACACGTAGATCTCCCGGCGGTACGACTCGAAGCCGGCGAGCCGGAGTTCCAGCTTGTGCGTTCCGGCCGGCACCTTCAGGTATCGCTCTTCGGTGAATTCGGACGCCTTCCCCTGAACGACGCCGTCCAGCAGGACCTCGGCGTCCGGAGGGTTCACGGCGAAGATCAGCCCCCCCTCGTTTCCCACACCGTAGATCTGTCCCTTGGGAAAGCAGCCGGCAAGGAGGACCGCCGCCAACAGCCCGACCACGGGCACCAGGATCTTCTTCATGCCGCGCCTCCTATCTCGCCAGCTTCACGATGTCGTTGACGGCGAAACTTTCCCCCGCTTTCCGTCTGCAAACCGCCGCATCCTCGCCGAAGAAGTCCGTGACGACGATTTCCCCCTTCTCCCTGCCCGGCTTCCTCCCGAGGGACACCTTCGTGTCGGGATCGATCACCTCGCGGCCCTCGCCGAACACCCTCAAGCGGTCGCCGACGAGCAGTCCCGTCTTGCGGCCGGCGTTGACGGTGATCTCGTCCCCGTCCACCGCGGCGACCTTTCCGCTCCACTCGATCGTCGCCATGCGCTGGATCAGGTTGTCGATGAATTTGGAGATCGCGGCCCGGAGCGCCTTCCCTTCCATCGTCTCGTCGTAGCCCTTCGTCCCGCCCATCCCCAACACCTGGGTCGAGCTTTCCTCGTATACGCCGTTCCCGCTCTCGGCATAGATGACCTGCCCGGTGGAGGCGTCGATCAACCGCACGTCGACCGTCGCCTCGGCGGTCTGGACCTTGCTCGCGCCGAGCAGGTACGTGGCCGATTTCTGTTTCACGCCGAATTGGGAGACGGCGCCGGTCACGATCGCGTTGAGGCCCAGGATCTCCCCCGCCTTCGCTCCCGTCCCTTTCTTGATCGTCGTCGTGCCGGCGAGGTCCTGCTCGTCCAGGACGAGGTCCATGTCGGCGCCGCGCGACACGAGGATGAACTGCCCCGACCTGGACAGCTCCGTGATCAGGATGTCCTGGACGGCCCCGCCCAGACGGCCGCGCCCGTACGCGCTCTTGTCCGTGAATTTGATCACGGCCACCCTCTTCCTTGGCCCCTTGGTCGCGATGGAGGCCGCGGCATCGACGCGGCCCGGGACCGCCGCGGGGGCGGAGGGCCGGTCCGCCGGGCCGGTGATGGGCGGCGCGGAGGCGCAACCCGCAAGAAGCAGCGACACGGCGAGCAACCACGTCCACGAATGCGTCCTCTTCATTTCGATCCTCCTGGCTCTCCGGAATCGGTCGGTTCAGGTGGAGCATCGGCCCGCTTTACGGGATCGGGGATCGCGCCCTCGGGAGCGTGTTCCCCTTCCGGCTTGGCCGCCGAGGCGTCCGGCGGCAGGGCATGGAATCCTCCGTAAGGCAACCGGTCGGCGATGTTCCTTCCCGCCGCCTTCCCGTAAGGCGTCATCGGGTTCATCAGCAGGTTCACGATCGCGTGGCCCACGATCTCGGCGCCGATCTCCCTTCCCCCGCCGCGCGGAACGTTATTGCGGAATTGCCGGTCGCTCCCCTGCCACGCCAGGGAGCCGTCCTTGCGGTAGAGCCGGAACGCCGCGCGGACGGACACGCTGTTGTAGATCCCCGTCGTCGTCTTGTTCCACTCCTCCACTTCGCCGTAGAAGACCCCCTCCGCCCCCAGCGCCCTGCAGACCTCCTCGGGGGTGACCGCGTTCAACTGCCCTCCGTAGCTGATTCCCAGTCTCTCCCGGAGAATGCGGTCGCTCTCCCCCGCAGGCATGACGTTCCAGCCCTTGCGGGCGATCCCTTCTGAAAAAGCGGTGCGGATGATTTCGGAGGCGTCCAGGTCGTTGCTCTTGTTCTCCATCGGTGCAACGGCGACCTTCGGCCCCGCCTGCGCCACGGGCTCGCGGACGGCCCCCTTTTTCCCCCCGCCGCATCCCCAGGGGAGAAGAAGAAGCACGCCGGCGATCCACGGAAGGAGAACGCTTCTTCGCCCGCCCGCGCCGCGCATTTCCCCCTTGGACGCGCCGGGAACGGATTCATTCAATCGAAAAGCCCGCCGATCGGTCATTCCTTCCAGTGTATGCAAGCGACCGGACAGATGTCCATCGCTTCCTGGATCGCCGATTCGATGTCCCCCTCCGGATCGAAGACCTCCGCTTTCATCTCGTCGTCGAACCGGAACACCGTCGGCACGGTATCCACGCAGACGCCGCAGCTGATGCATTCTTCCTTAACAACGTATGGAATCTTGGCCATACATCCCCCTCCGGGAACGCATTCTTCCGGACCCGAAATTGTGATCCGTTGCGTTTTATTGAATCGTGCAGCCGGGAAGTAGGATGACGGTTCGGTGCCGGCGGGTTCCTGGTGCTGACTTCAGGCCGGTTCGAGGATGCCCGCCTCGGGATTCTCGGTGAGATAGTCCACGAAAACATCCACGCACTCGGGATCGAACTGGGACTCCTTGCAACGGATCAGCTCCTCGATGGCTTCCTCCCTCGTCCGGGTCGGCTTGTACGCGCGGGCGGAAATCATGGCGTCGAAGCTGTCGGCGACCGCCAGGATGCGCGCCGCCAGCGGGATCTCCTCGCCTTTCAGCGAATCGGGGTACCCTTTTCCGTCGTACCGCTCGTGGTGGTGCCGGACGATGGGGCAGAGGCGCGCCAGGGAGCCGACCGGCCTCAGGATGTTTTCCCCGCCGATGGGATGGCCCAGTACGAACGTCACGCCGTCCGGGGGGAGCGCCCCCGTATTGTGGAGGATATGGTCCGGGATCCCGATCTTCCCGATGTCGTGAAGAAGCGCCGCGGCTTCCACGTCCTTGACGAACCACGCGGGGAGGTCCAGCCTGCGGGCGATCTCCGTGGAGAACTCCGTCACGCGCTTGGAGTGGCCCCGGGTGTATCTGTCCCGGGCCTCCACCGCCGTCGCCAGCGCGGAGACCGTCTCGACGTACGTTTTCTCCATCTTGTCCTTGAGTTCCACGTTCTCCAGGGCGACCGCCACCTGCGTGGCCAGGTTCTGGATCATCTGAAGGTCGTCGGGGGTGATCTCCTTTTCTCCCTGCCGGAGCCCGATGCTGATCACGCCCCGGGTCTTGCCGCCGGCCACCATGGGGACGTGGATCGCCCACGGGATGCTCTGCTCGAACTCGGGGATCCCCTCCGTCTTCCTCCACGGCATCGATTCGGAGACGGTCACCAGCTGCCCGTTGGCGGCGACCCACCCCACGACCCCCTCGCCCATAACGATGGGGGTGGACTTCATTTCCTCGGTGAGACCCGCGGACACGCGCACCTTCAGCTTGTTGTCGACCCGGGAGGAAAGAAAGATGGCGCCTACGTCGAGGCCGGTCAGGGAGAGCAGCGTGTTCAGGAACACGTTGAACATGTCCGTGATGTCGCGGCGCTGGCCGGACGAGGAGCATACCTGGGACAGCAGGGTCTGCATCTGTTTCTTGGAGGTCTGGAGGCTGTCGACCGTGTGCTGCAGCCGGCTGGTGATCCGGTTGAAGTTCTTCGCGAGATCGCTGATTTCCGTCGCCGCGTCGGTGTTCAGCCGCCGGGTGATGTCCCCTTCCGCGATGGCCGCGGCATCCTTCGCCGTGCGCATCAGGGTGTGCACCACGGATTGCGTGACGAAAAACCCCGCCGTGCCCAGGATGAGGACGGAGATGACCAGGACGATGATCTGGGCCGAGTCCTTGGGCATCCCGGTGGTGTACTCGGTGAAGAGATACACCGCGATGAACAGGGGGACGACGAACATCGCCGAGAAGGCGATGATGAACTTTCTCGCAAGCGTTTCGGTCTTCGTCCTTCGTTTCCCCGGATGCGCGCCGTCCGCACCGCTTGCGGCCAATGATTCGTCGCTCTTTCCGGCTACAACGTCGACGGACATGGGAACACCTTGATTCCGAACTCGATTCGACTCGCCTGAGCCAAATACTATATCTATATCGGAACCCATGGAAAGAACTTTAGTTACGCGCCTCTTTATGGTTGGAGCGCTCGCGGAAGGAAGTTGGCTGGGAGGGAAGGGGTCGAACCTTCATTAGAGGCTCCAAAGGCCCCTGTCCTGCCGTTAGACGACCTCCCAACAACTTCGATGAATCTTATCGGGCGGCCACCATGCCGTCAAGTTTGCGCACCTCGGCCTCGTACTCCGCGAGGACGGCCCCCTCGATCATGTCCCGGGTCTCCGTGTTGAGCGGGTGGGCGGTGTCCCGGTAAGTTCCGTCCTTCTTCTTCTTGCTGGGCATCGCGACGAACAGTCCGTTGTTGCCGTCGATGATCTTCAGGTCCCGCACGACGAAGCAGTTGTCGAAGATGATCGTCGCATACCCCTTGAGCTTCTCGTTGTCGGATACGGGATAAACCTTGACCTCGGTGATCTCCATCTTCCCCCCTCCTTCCGTCTTCCTCAGATGTTGTGGGCGACAAACAGCTTCCGCCCGTCCTGTCGCGAAAGCTTCCCCAGCGCGCGATGCGCCGCCTCCGCGTTTCCGAACAACCCGAAAACCGCCGAACCGCTTCCGGAGAGCCCTGCCGCTCTCGCACCCGCCGAAAGGAGCTCCCC
Source organism: Deltaproteobacteria bacterium (assembly GCA_016219515.1). Lineage (GTDB taxonomy): Bacteria > Desulfobacterota > Deferrimicrobia > Deferrimicrobiales > Deferrimicrobiaceae > JAENIX01. The sequence goes on along the minus strand of JACRMU010000105.1, from coordinate 12,250 downwards.
CTTGATCGCCCCGATCTCCGGCCGCAACTCCTTCCACGCCGCCTCGAAGTCGTTGGAGACGGCGGGAACCACGTCATCCCAGCCAAGGAACGCCGGGATTTCCTCCCTTCCCGGCGGATCTCCCTCCGTCCGCCGCAGCCGCTCGTACCCCTCCCGCGTGGACAGCCCGAACGGGGGCTTCACGATGAGCGAGAAGAAAGGCACCCGCCACTCCACGGGGGTAAGCCGCTCCCCGAACCCTTCCGCCAGCGCCGGGGCGTTCCAGGTGAAAAAAGGGACGTCCGCCCCCGCTTTCCCGGCCATCCGCAGGAGCGTATCCCTTGACGGCACGCGCCCGGTGAGCGCCATCATCCCCTTGAACGTCGCCGCGGCATCCGAGCTTCCGCCTCCCAGGCCGGCCTCGGACGGTATCCCCTTGCGCACATGGATATGAACCCCTTCCGGCGCCCCCGCCCATTCCATGAACAGGGATGCCGCCCGGTGGCAGATGTTGGCACTCCCGGCGGGAACGGAGGGGTCGTCGGTCGTCACGCGGATTCCCGCGCCGGCCTCCTCCAACGTGACCTCATCATAGAGGGAAACGGGGACCATTATCGAACGGATGTGATGAAACCCGTCGGTGCGCCGGCCGAACACCTTGAGGGAAATGTTGAGCTTTGCGGGTGCGAGAAAGGATAATCCAGCGGCTGCATTCACAAGGGGCTCATATCAAACGTTGTTTTTAAGTGAACATACTCCCCTCGCCTGAAGTTGTCAAGTGGAGGAGAAAGGTTTTCCACCCCTCGCGGAAAAGCGGATAAACAGAAATAAAATCAGCTGGTTTGCATTATGGCGGAATGGCCAAGCCTCACCCCTGTCTCTGAAACCGGAACCCGTTTGAAGCGCCGGCATCCACAAGCACCACGTCTCCCTCGCGAAATTCTCCCGAAAGGATCGAAAGGGCGAGGGGGTCCTGAATATGTTTCTGTATCGCACGCCGAAGAGGCCTTGCCCCGTAAGCCGGATCGTACCCGATGTCGGCCAGCCGATCCTTGGCCTTCGGGGTCAGCGACACCGTGAGATTCCGGTCCGCCAGCCGGGAGTTCACCTCGCGGATCATGAGGTCGACGATCGCGGAGAGCTGTTCTTTCCCCAGCGCATGGAAAAGGATGATCTCGTCCAGCCGGTTCAGAAACTCGGGGCGGAACGCGCGGCACAGTTCCTCCATCACCCGGTCGCGGACGACCTCCTCCCCTTTTCCCGCCATCTCCTGAATCCGGTGGGAGCCGATGTTGGAGGTCAGGACCACGATGGCGTTCCGGAAATCGACGGTCCGCCCTTTCCCGTCGGTCAGCCGCCCGTCCTCCAGGATCTGCAGGAGGATGTGGAAGACATCGGGATGCGCCTTCTCCACTTCGTCGAACAGGACCACCGTGTACGGCTTCCGCCGGACCGCCTCGGTCAGCGCGCCGCCCTCTTCGTATCCCACGTATCCGGGAGGGGCGCCGATCATCCTCGCCACGGAGTGCTTCTCCATGTATTCCGACATGTCGAGCCGCACCATGGCGGCCTCGTCGTCGAACAGGAATTGCGCCAGGGCCCGCGCCAGCTCCGTCTTTCCGACACCGGTCGGCCCCAGGAAGAGGAACGATCCGATCGGGCGGCGGGGATCCTTCAGGCCGGACTTGGCCCGGCGGACGGCGTTGGACACCAGCCGGACGGCTTCCTCCTGCCCCACGACCCGCGCGCTCAACCGCTCCTCCATTTCGAGAAGCTTCCGGACTTCCCCTTCGACGAGCCGCGATGCCGGGATCCCGGTCCACCGGGACACGATCCGGGCGATGTCCTCCTCGTCCACCTCTTCCTTGAGCAGCCGGTCTCCCTGCCCCGCCGGGAGACCGGTTTTCGAAACCGCATCGGCTTCCCGTTGCAACGCGGGGATCGCGCCGTATTTCAGCTCCGACGCCTTCTCCAGGTTCCCCTCCCGCTCCGCCCGCTGCATTTCGGAAAGGGTCTGCTCGATCCGCTCCTTGACCGCACGCCCCCTTGCGATCGATTTCTTCTCCTCTTCCCATCGGCCGAGATCGCGGGCCTCCCGCGCGGAAAGCGCCGCAAGCTCCTCCTCCAGGCGCGCAAGCCGCTCCCGCGATGCCTCGTCGGTCTCCTTCGAAAGGGCGAGCTTCTCCATCTCCAACTGGGTCTTCCTGCGCTTCACCTCGTCGATCTCCGTGGGGACGGAGTCGATCTCGATCCGAAGCCGGGACGCCGCCTCGTCCATGAGGTCGATCGCCTTGTCGGGGAGGAACCGGTCGGGGATGTACCGGTTGGAGAGAGCGGCGGCGGCGACCAGTGCGGAGTCGGTTATCCTCATCCCGTGGTGACCTTCGTACCTGCCCTTGAGCCCCCGAAGGATCGCGATCGTGTCCTCCACGGAGGGCTCGTCCACGCGCACCGGCTGGAACCGCCGCTCGAGCGCGGCGTCCTTCTCGATGTGCTTCCGGTATTCGTCGAACGTCGTCGCGCCGACGCACCGCAACTCCCCCCGGGCCAGCGCCGGCTTGAGCATGTTGGAGGCGTCCATCGCCCCCTCCGCTTTCCCGGCCCCGACCAGCGTGTGCAGTTCGTCGATGAACAGGATCACGCGCCCTTCGGCGGCCGAGATCTCCTTGAGCACCGCCTTGAGCCGGTCCTCGAACTCCCCGCGGTACTTCGCGCCGGCGATCAGCGCGCCCATGTCGAGCGCGAGCACCCGCTTCTCCTTCAACCCTTCCGGGACGTCGCCGGCCACGACGCGTTGCGCCAGCCCCTCCACGATCGCGGTCTTCCCCACGCCCGGCTCGCCGATCAGCACCGGGTTGTTCTTCGTCCGCCGCGAGAGCACCTGGATCACCCGCCGGACTTCGTCGTCCCGTCCGATCACGGGGTCGAGCTTGTCGCGCCGGGCCATCTCGGTCAGGTCCCGGCAGTATTTGTCGAGGGCCTGGTACCTGTCCTCCGGGTTCTCGTCCGTGATCCTCTGGGTCCCGCGGATCGCCGTGAGGGCGGAGAGGAGCGACTCGCGGGAGATCCCGTGCTTCCGCAGCAGGCCGGCCACCTTTCCCCCCGCTTCCGCGGCGAACGCCAGGAGGAAATGCTCGGCGGAGAGGTATTCGTCCTTGAAGGCGTCCGCTTCCGACAGGGCGCGGGCGAACAGCGGCTCCATCCGGGGAGAGAGCCCCCGCGACACCGCGCCGGACACTTTCGGAAAGGAGGCCAGGAGGGCGTTCGCGTCCGCCTGGAGGCGCGGCAACGCGGCGCCGGCGCGGGCGAAAAGGTCGGGGGCGACCCCCCCCTCCTGCCGGAGCAGAGCGTAAAAGAAGTGCTCGGGAGCGACCTCCGCATGCCCGCGCTCCGAAGCGGCGCGCACCGCGTCCTGAAGCGCTTCCTGGGATTTGACGGTGAGTTTGTCCAGGGAAATCATCGCGTCACCCCGACATGGCAGGAAGGCCCGCCCGGATTTCCCCGGGCGGGCCGAAGGAAAGCGATTACTTGTTCTTCACTGCCAGGAAAATCCGGGCGTCGCCCCGTTCCACGAGAAAAAGGACCGTCTTCACGCCCTTCTGCTTCGTCAGCATCTTCCGGAACTCGGCGGCGTTCGCGACCGGCTGGCGGTTGACCTGGCGAACGATGTCCCCTTCCTGGAAGCCGGCGTCGTCCGCCGGGCTGCCGGGCTCCACCGAGGAGACGAGCACCCCCTTGCGGTTCTCGATTTCCATGTGCCTTGCGACGTCGGGGGTGATGTCCTGCACCGTCAATCCGAGCCCCTTGGTGAGATCCGCCCCTCCCGCGCGCCGGACATGCTCCCCTTCCATCTCCGCGATGGTCACGGGGATCGCAAGTTCCTTTCCGTCGCGGATCACCTTGATGTCGACCTTCGTGCCGGGCCGGGTGCCCGCCACCATCTGGGGAAGCTCATGCTCGTCGGCGACGGATTTCCCGTTGAACGCCACGATCACGTCCCCCGACCGGAGCCCCGCCTTCTCGGCCGGCCCTTCCTTGGTCACGTCGGCCACCACCGCGCCCTTCCTGCCGGGGACGGAAAGCGATTCCGCCATCTCCGGAGTGAGCCGCTGGATGTACACTCCGAGCCACCCGCGGGTGACCTTCCCCTTCTCCTTGAGCTGGCCCAGGACCGATTTGGCCAGGTGGATGGGAGTCGCGAAACCGATCCCCTGCCCCCCCTGGATGATCGCCGTGTTGATCCCGACGACCTCCCCCTTCAGGTTGAACAGGGGGCCGCCGGAGTTCCCGGGGTTGATCGACGCGTCGGTCTGGATGAAGTCGTCATACGGGCCCGAGCCGATGATCCGCCCCTTGGCGCTCACGATCCCCGCCGTGACCGTGTGCCCCAGCCCGAACGGGTTCCCGATCGCCGCGACCCACTCCCCGATCTCCAGTTTTTCCGAATCGCCGAGATGGACGAAGGGGAGCTTCTTCCCGGATTTGATCTTGATGAGAGCGATGTCGGTCTTTGGGTCGGTCCCCACCACCTGCGCCTTGAACTCCTCCTTGTCCAGGAGCGTCACGGAGATTTCGTCGGCCTTCTCGACCACGTGGTTGTTCGTGAGGATATACCCGTCCTCCGAGACGATGAAGCCGGACCCCAGGCTTTTCCGCTTCTGCTCCTTCGGAACGTTGCCGAAGTAGTTGTTCCAGAAATCCTCGAAGGGGTCCTGCTGCCCGAAGGGGGAGCGCATCCGCGGGCGGTTCAAGCGGACCACCTGCGTGGTGTTGATGTTGACCACCGCCGGGGAAACCTCCTTGAACAGGGCGGGGATGTCCACCGGCAGCATCCTGCCGGAGGCCGACGCCGCGACCGCGGGGGCCTTGTCCTTGTTTCCCACAAACAATGCATTGCTGATCGGCGAGAGGTTGAACGCCGCCGAGATCACGAGGCCGGCGGCCACCGCCGCCAGCAGCAGAACCGCGAGATGGCTCTTACGGATCACTATCCCTTTCCTCCCTTTTCCTGCCCCGCCTGCATCATGGCCAGGTACCCCATGCGGAGATGGTACAGGCCTTCCGTGAGCACGCCGCTTTCCTCCTCCGTCAGGTTCCCCTTCGTCTTCTCCTGGAGGATCGTGAGGATGTCGATCGAGTCCTTGGCGGCCGGCAGGTTGACCGGAGATCGCTTGCCGTCGGGCGACTGGATCATCCCCATGTTGGCCATCGCCCCGAACTGCAGCATGCCCACCAGGTCCAGGAATTGGGGGCCCCCGATGGAAGACGGCTCCGTTCCGGGGCTGTTTTTCCCTTGGACACTCTCCGGACCCGGCCGGTTCCCCGTTTCCTTCGGCGGCTCCGGGGGAGGCGGCGGCGCGGCGGGCCTTTCCCGCTCTTCCTCCGCGGCCCCGCGCTTGTCGACGATCTTGAACCCTTTCTTGTTTTCCTCTTCCATCAGACGGGTACCCTCTGTGGGATTACCACCACTTCGCCGCCGGCCTCCTCGACGAAGAACTGGCTGGATTCCTTCCAATGCATCGTCACGGGCATCTTCACCTTCTCGTCGATGTGCCGCTTGAGGAACCGCGCGCCGTACTTCACGCTGAAGCCCGCGCGGGCCAGGACGGAAAGCGCGGCCTCGCTCACGGAAAGCGTCTTCCCCTCCCCGGCCATCTTCCTCCGGATCTGGTCCAGGTACAGCATGGCGATCGACTTCACCTCCTCGACGGAAAGCGGGGAAAAGACGATCACCTCGTCGAGGCGGTTGATGAACTCCGGGCTGAACCGGTTCTCGACCGCCTTCACGACGCCCTTCCGGATCGGCTCGAAATCCTCCCCGCTGTCGGCGAACCCCAGCGGCCGGGTGAGCTTCGAAAGCTCCTCCGCCCCCAGGTTGCTCGTCATGATGATGATCGCGTCCGAGAAGTAGACCTTCTTGCCGCGGCCGTCGGTGAGCCACCCCTCGTCGAACACCTGCAGGAAGAGGTTGTGCACGTGCGAATCGGCCTTCTCGATCTCGTCGAGCAGGACCACGGTGTAGGGGTTGTCCCGCACCTGGTTGGTGAGGATCCCTCCCCTCTCCGACCCGACGATCCCCCTGGGCATGCCGATCAGCTTGTCCACCGCGAGCGTCCCGTCCCGGTACTCGGACATGTCCACGCGCACCATGTGGCGGTCGTCGCCGAAGAGGTACTCCGCCAGCGCCTTGGCCATCTCCGTCTTTCCCACGCCGGTGGGCCCCAGGAACAGCAGCACCCCGTCGGGCCGGTACAGGTTCGCCTTGAGCGGCCCCTTGTTGAGACGGAGCGCCTTGGCCACGGCCGCGATGGCCTCCTTCTGCCCGACCACCCGGCGGGAGATCTTCTCCTCGATGTCCCGGAAACGGTCGACGACGTCCCTGCGGACGATGTCCGCGGGGGTCCTCGTCTCGTCGGCGATGACGCCGAGGACGTCGCGGGGCGAAACGACCTTCTCTTCCCCCCCGCGGATCTCGACGCGGACGCAGGCCGTGTCGATCCAGTTGATCACCTTGTCGGGCAGGCGCAGGGAACGCGCGTACCGGTCCGACATCGAAAGGGCGAGGTCGATCGCCTCGTCCTCGATCTCCACGCCGTAGTTGACCTCGAGCCGGGGCTTGAGCCCGAAGAGGATTTCCCGCGTCTCCTCGACCGTGGGCTCCTCGATCTTGACCACGCGGAACCGGCGGGCCAGCGCCTCGTCCTCCTGGATGATCTCCTTGTACTCGGTGACCGTGGTGGCCCCGATGATCTGCACCTCTCCGCGCGCCAGGCTGGACTTGAAGATGTTCGCCGCGTCGGAGGGGACGCCCATCGCGGACCCCGCTCCGATCAGCGTGTGCGCCTCGTCGATGAACAGGATGATGTTTTTCCGCTCGCGGACCTCGGCGATCACCTTCTCGATCCGGTCCTCGAACATCCCCCGGAAGACGGTCCCCGCGACCACCGTGTTCATCTGGAGGTTGACGATCTGGCTCTCCCGCAGCCGCTCCGGAACCCGGTGCGGCTCGTACTCCAGCCGCATCGCCAGCCCCTCCGCCACGGCGGTCTTTCCGACGCCGGGGTCGCCGATGATCATCACGGAGTTGCTCCGGTCCTTGTGGCAGAGATACGCGATGATCTGGTCGTTCTCCCGTTCGCGCCCGATGAGCGGCGGGATCTTCCCCTCCCGGGCGAGCAGGTTCAGGTTCACGCCGAACGACCGGAGGTTCGCCGGAAGCTCGTACCGCTTTCGGAACTCCTCCACCTTCTCTTCCCGGGTGCGCAGCTGGGACGCGAACCGCGACAGGGCGAGAGCTGGGTCGACGCCGTAGCTCTTCAGGATCCTCGCCGGGATGGAATGGACCTCGTGGAAAATCCCCAGGAAAAGATCCGAGGCGTCGATCTGGACGCGGCGGTTGCGCTGCGCCGTTTCCCACGCCACCCGGAAGACCTGCTTCGTCGCGGGAGGGACCTTGAGCCCCACGCCCAGATACTGGCGGGAGATGTTCAGGTGCTCGTTCACCGAGTAGAGCACCGCCTCGACGTTCAGGCCGATCGTGGTCATCAGCTCCCGGAACAGCGTCTTCTCCTGCTCCGCGAACGCGATGAACAGGTGCTCCAGCCCCAGGTAATAGTGGTGCCGCCGCTGCGACTCCTCGATCGACGAGTTCAGCACCCGGTGCCCGGACTCGGAAAGCTTTTCCCGGTAGAACGATATCTCCATCATGACGAAACGCCACTCCTCCCGGACGCGGACGGCGTCATCCCGCCACCGCCATCGCCCGAAGCCGCTCCACGCGTTTCTCGACGGGAGGGTGCGTGCTGAACAGGGAAAGCATCCCGCCCCCCGTCAGGGGACTCACGATGAACATGTGGGCCGTCGCCGGAGTCGCTTCCATCGGGACCTCCCGGCCGGCTCCCGAGATCTTCTCCAGCGCCCGCGCCAGCGACATGGGCTTGCCGCAGATCTTCGCGCCGGTCTCGTCCGCCAGGTACTCCCGGGAACGGGAGACGGCCATCTGGATGAGCATCGCGCCGAGCGGCGCCACGATCGCCATGAACAGCATGCCCAGGGCCCCGCCGCGGTCGTCGTCCCGGTCGCGGCCGCCGCCGAAAATCGCCGCGAACTGGGCGAACCGGGCGAGCATCATCACCGCCCCCGCCAGCGTCGCCGCGACTGTGCCGACAAGAATGTCCCGGTTCCGGACGTGGGCCATCTCGTGCGCCAGCACCCCTTCCAGCTCGTCGGGAGACAGCATCCTCAGGATCCCCTCCGTCACCGCGACGGCCGCGTGCTGCGGGTTCCGCCCCGTGGCGAACGCGTTGGGGGAATCCGTCGGAATGATATAGACCTTCGGCATCGGCAGGCCCGCGCCGAGGCTCAACCGCCGGACGACCCCGTGGAGCTGCGGCGCCTCCGCCTCGGTGACCTCGTTCGCCCCGTACATCCGCAAAACGATCTTGTCGGAGAACCAGTACGCCCCGAAATTCATCAGGACGGCCAGCCCGAAGGCCATCACCATCCCGTTCTGCCCTCCCACGACATCCCCGATGAGGAGGAACAGGGCGGTCAGCACCGCCAGCAGCAATCCCGTCTTCAGCGTGTTGCCCATCGTTCGACGCTCTCCCTTGTCATACAGTCGTTGTTTTGCCCTCGATGCCTGTTGCGTGCGAATCGCTTCCTGTCGATATCGATTCCATTATAGTCGAATCAGTTCCAGCCGCCCCTCAAATTCGGGTCCTCGAACGCCGCGATCCGCTCCACCAGCTTGAGAAACTCCTCCGAACGGGCGGGCGGCACGGCCACGTGCAGAATAACGTACTGGTCTCCACGCAACGTCGTGCCCGGCGAAAGGACGCCCTTCCCCTTGAGCCGAAGCTTCCGGCCGCTCCCGGAGCCGGGAGGGATAGAGACCGTCACCGGTCCGTCGATCGTCGGAATCGGGATCTTCGCCCCCTTCACCGCCTCGGAGTAATGGATGGGGACATCGAGGAGGATGTCGTACCCTTCCCGCCGGAAGAACGGATGCGGGATCATCCGAAGCGCGATCACCAGGTCGCCGCTCCTTCCCGTGCCCGGCCGTTCCTCCCCTTTTCCCGCCGCGCGGATCTTGGACCCGTCCTGCGCGCCTGCCGGAATCTTCACTTTGATCCGCTCCTCCGACTCCGTCATCCCGGAACCGAAACAGCTCGTGCACCCCTTGCGCCCGGATCGTCCCGACCCGCCGCAGGATGCGCAGGCACGGGACCGGCCGTAACGAACCTCGCGAACCGCGCCGTGGACCATCTCCAGAAACTCCACGGGAAGCTCCACGTGGATGTCGCGCCCCTGGATCCCTCCTTGGGAAAACCTGGCGCCTCCCCCGCGGAAAAGGTCGCCGAAAACCTCATCGAAATCGACGGTTTCGGTATGATAAACGCGTCCCCCCGGCTCGAAGCCGGAACCGCCCGGCCAACCGAACGGGCCGCCGCCCCCCCCGGAAAAGGGGGCTTTGCGGATGGCGTCGTACTCCTCCCGCTTTCCGCGGTCGCTTAATACTCCATTGGCCTCGTTGATCTCCTTGAACTTCGCCTCGGCCGTCTTGTCCCCCGGGTTGACGTCCGGATGGAACTTCTTCGCCAGGCGCCGGAACGCCTTCTTGATCTCCTCGTCCTTCGCGTTTTCCGTAACGCCGAGGATCTCGTAATAGTTTTTCTTCGGATCCATCCCCGATGGACCCCCTCTCCCGCTACTTCACGTCGACCTTGATCTGCTTCGGCTTCGCGCGTTCCTTCTTGGGCAGCGTCACTTCGAGAACCCCTTCCTTGAACTTCGCGCTGATCTTCTCCTCGTCGACGGACGAAGGAAGGGAAAAGGAGCGGTGGAACGTCCCATAGGCCCGCTCGATGCGGTGGTAGTTCTCCTCCTTTACTTCCTTCTCGAACTTCCGCTCCCCGTGCAGGGTGAGAATGCCGTCCTTGATCTCGACGGCGATCTGGTCCCTGTCCACGCCGGGGATCTCCGCCTTCACGACGACGGCGTCCTCCGTTTCGAAGATGTCCACGGCGGGCGTCCACATCCCCTTTCCGAGCGCCTCGTCGCGACCCCGGGTCCTAGAGAACGTGTCCTCGAAGAGCTGGTTCATTTTGTCCTGGATGCTGGACAAGTCCCTCAACGGATCCCACCAACGAACGATCGCCATGACCTATCCTCCCTTCCGCCGGCCGTTCGCCCGGCCGGATCATTTTCTAAAGCTGTTCAACAGGAAAATGCCCAGAGCGGTTTTTACCGCGAAGGGCTACCTCGATTCATACGGGCCTTACTTCTTGCCCGGATCCTCGTATTCCGCTTCCACGACGTCGCCCTCGGGCCCCTTCTTCCCGCCGGCTTCTCCCGGCGGCGCCCCGCCTCCGGGAGGGGGCGCGGAGGAGGCCGCCTGGTAGAGCTTCTCCGCAACGGCGTGCGCCTCTTTCATCAGCTTCTCCGCCGCTCCCTGCAGGACCTGCGCATCCTCGGACTTGAGCGACTCCTTCGCCTCCGCCACCGCTGCCTCGGCTTTCGACACGAGGTCCGCGGGGAGCTTCTCCTTGTTCTCCCGGATCGTCTTCTCCGTGTTGTAGACCAGGGAGTCGAGATGGTTCCGCGCCTCGACGACGGCCTTGCGCTTCCGGTCCTCGTCGGAGTGCGCCTCCGCCTCCTTCACCATTTGATCGATGTCCTCCTTTTTCAGGCCGGTGGAGGCGGTGATCGTGATCTTCTGCTCCTTGCCGGTGGCCGTATCCTTCGCGTTGACGTGCAGGATGCCGTTGGCGTCGATGTCGAAGGTCACCTCGATCTTGGGGATGCCTCGGGGCGCCGCGGGGATCCCCTCCAGGTGGAAGCGTCCCAGCGTCCGGTTCGCCGCCGCCATCTCGCGCTCCCCCTGAAGGACATGGACTTCCACGCTCGTCTGCCCGTCCGCCGCCGTGGTGAAGTTCTCCGACTTCCGGACCGGGATCGTCGTGTTCCGCTCGATGAGCTTCGTCAGCACCCCGCCCAGCGTCTCGATCCCGAGGGAAAGCGGCGTCACGTCCAGGAGCAGGATGTCCTTCACCTCTCCCCCCAGGACCCCCGCCTGCACGGCGGCGCCGGCCGCGACGACCTCGTCCGGGTTGACCCCCTGGTGCGGGTCCTTCCCGAAGAATTTCTTCACCATCTCCACGACCTTCGGAATCCTCGTGGAGCCGCCGACGAGCACCACCTCGTCGATCTTGCCGACGGCGATCCCCGCATCCCGGATCGCCAGCTCGCAGGGCTTCAGCGCCCGGTCCAGGATGTCCTGGACCATCTGCTCGAACCGTGCGCGGGTGAGCTTGAGCTGCAGGTGCTTCGGTCCCGTCGCGTCCGCGGTGATGAACGGCAGGCTGATTTCCGTCTCCAGCACCGAGGAGAGCTCGATCTTCGCCTTCTCCGCCGCCTCCCTCAGGCGCTGCAGCGCCGTCCGGTCCTTCGACAGGTCGATCCCCTGGTCCCGCTTGAACTCCGAGACGATCCATTCGATGATCCGCTGGTCGATGTTGTCGCCTCCCAGGTGCGTGTCGCCGTTGGTGGCCTTCACCTCCACCACGTTGTCGCCCACTTCGAGGATGGAGATGTCGAAGGTGCCGCCGCCGAAGTCGAACACCGCGATCAGCTCGTTCTTCTTCTTGTCGAGGCCGTAGGCGAGCGCCGCCGCGGTGGGCTCGTTGATGATCCGCAGGACCTCGAGCCCCGCGATCGTCCCTGCGTCCTTGGTCGCCTGCCGCTGGGAGTCGTTGAAGTATGCCGGCACCGGGATGACGGCCTTCTTCACCTCCTCGCCGAGGTAGGTCTCCGCCGCCTTTTTCAGCTTGCCGAGCACCATGGCGGAGATCTGCGGGGGCGTGTACTCCTTCCCGTCGGCGGACACGCGCGCATCCTGGCTGGAGCCGCGAATCACCTTGTAGGGAACGGGCTTCAGCTCCTCGTTTACCTCATCGTACCTGCGGCCCATGAACCGCTTGATGGAAAAGACGGTGTTTTCGGAGTTGGTGACTGCCTGACGTTTGGCGGCCGCGCCCACCAGCCGTTCGCCGTCTTTGGCGAAGGCGACAATCGAGGGAGTCGTGCGTGCGCCTTCGAGATTCGGAATCACCACCGGGTCCTGGCCTTCGAGCACCGCCACGCACGAATTGGTTGTTCCCAGATCAATGCCAATAATTTTTGCCATATCAAATACTCCTTTACTTATTTGCCATCGTTCTTGTTGGAATCTGCGGCCGGGCCGCGCGACACCGCAACTTGCGTGTGCCTG
>JACRMU010000093.1 GCA_016219515.1 Deltaproteobacteria bacterium | reverse complement strand
TACGGTAGGCGTCGCGAACCCCCTCCAGCCCGTAGTGGATGCCGCCCGTGGGAAAGTCCGGCGCCGGGACGTGCTCCATCAGCTCGTCGACGGTGACTTCCGGGTTGGCGATGAGGGTCTGCAGCGCGTCGATCACCTCCCCCAGATTGTGGGGCGGGATGGAGGTGGCCATCCCGACGGCGATCCCGGCGGATCCGTTGACGAGCAGGTTGGGGATGCGGGCGGGAAGAACGCGCGGCTCGGTGAGCGACCCGTCGTAGTTGGGGACCGTCTCGACGGTCTCCTTGTCGAGGTCGGAGAGGAGCTCCCCGGCGATCTTCGCCATCCGGACCTAGGTGTACCGCATCGCGGCGGCCGAGTCGCCGTCGACCGACCCGAAGTTCCCCTGCCCGTCGATCATCGGGTACCGGAGGGAGAACTCCTGCACCATCCGGACGAGGGCGTCGTAGACGGCCGTGTCGCCGTGGGGATGGTACTTCCCGATCACGTCCCCGACGATGCGCGCGGACTTCTTGTACGGCTTGCCGTACTCGTTGCCCAGCTCGTACATCGCGTAGAGGATGCGCCGCTGCACGGGCTTGAGGCCGTCGCGCACGTCCGGCAGCGCCCGCCCCACGATCACGCTCATCGCGTAATCGAGGTAGCTCCGCTGCATCTCGTCCTGAACGGTGCGCCGCTGCGCCGGCCGGCTGAACAGGTCCATCGGCTATGACACTCCTGCGTTAGATCAGATATCCAGAGAGGTGACGTCCAGGGCGTTCTTCTCGATGAAATCGCGGCGGGGCTCCACCTGGTCGCCCATCAGCTTCGTGAAGATCTCGTCGGCGTCGGTCTCGTCGCCCACTTCCACCTGCAGCAGGTCCCGGGTCTCCGGGTTCATGGCGGTGGCCCACAATTGCTCGGGGTTCATCTCGCCCAGCCCCTTGTACCGCTGGATCGTCTGCCCTTTCTTCCCCGCTTCGAGGACCTGGTCGAGCAGGCACAGGGGCCCGTCCGCCTCGGGGAACGCCCCCTCCCCTTCCAGCCGGTACGGCGGCGGCAGCGTTTCGCGGATCTGCGAAAAGAGCTGGTTGGCTTCCCGCAGGTCGGCCGACGCCATGAGGTGGCGGTTCACGAGACACTCCATCGGGAGGCCGCCGCGCTTCCACCGCAGCAGGACGCGCACCCCCTCGCCATCCGCATCCGTGTCGGCCTCGACCGAGAACGCCGCGTGGGAGATCTCGGGCCGCGTCCCTTTCCACTCCTTGAGCAGGGAGTTGAAGAAGATTTTCGCGGGCCCTTCGCCGGAGAGCGCCTTTACCCCTTCCGCCGCGCGGGCTCCCAGCGACAGCAGGACGAACGCGGGCAGCCCCCTTCGCTCCGCGCGCGTGGCGATCGTTTCCAGGCGGGAGATTTTCTTCAGCCATGCGCTCATCCGCTGCCCGGTGATCGATCCCAGACCGCTCTTCCCGCTGACCCGGCGCCCCGCCGTTCCGTTCTCGATGAGATGGTCCCGGAACGCCCCGTCGTCCTTCAGGTAGGTCATCTCCTTCCCCTTGCGGATGCCGTAGAGTGGGGGCTGGGCGATGTAGATGTTTCCCCGCTCGAAAAGCTCCCGCATGTTCCGGAAGAAGAAGGTGAGCAGCAGCGTCCGTATGTGCGCGCCGTCGACGTCGGCGTCCGTCATGATGATGACCTTGCCGTAGCGCAGCTTGGACGAATCGTAGTCCTCGACGCCGATCCCGGTCCCCAGCGCGGTGATCATCGTGCGGATCTCCTGCGAGGAAAGCATCTTGTCGACCCGCGCCTTCTCGACGTTCAGGATCTTCCCCTTCAGCGGAAGGATCGCCTGGTACCGCCTGTCCCTGGCCTGCTTGGCCGAACCGCCCGCCGAATCCCCTTCCACGAGGAAGAGCTCGCACCGTGCGGGGTCCCTCTCCTGGCAGTCGGCGAGCTTCCCGGGGAGCCCCGCGGAGTCGAGCGCTCCTTTTCTCCGCGCCAGCTCCTTCGCCTTGCGGGCGGCCTCCCTCGCGCGGGCGGCCTCCAGCGCCTTCTCGACGATCTTCCGCGCCACCGGCGGGTTCTCCTCGAAGAAACTGGCGAGCTTCTCGTACACGAGGGAGTCGACCAGCCCCTTCACTTCGCTGTTGCCGAGGCGGTTCTTCGTCTGCCCTTCGAACTGCGGCTCGGGGACCTTGACCGAGACGACCGCCGTCAGCCCTTCCCGCAGGTCGTCCCCCGAGAGGTTTTCCTTGACCCCCTTGAGGAGGTTCCCCGCGTTCGCGTACTGGTTGATCGCCCGGGTGAGCGCGGACCGGAAGCCGATCAGGTGCGTGCCGCCGTCGTGGGTGTTGATGTTGTTCGCGAAGGAGAACGTCGTCTCCTGGTAGGAATCGTTGTACTGGAGCGCCACCTCGATGGAAACGCCGTCCTTCTCTCCATCGATGAAAATCGGCTTCGAATGGAGCGGCGTCTTGTTGCGGTTCAGGTGCTGGACGAAGGAGACGATCCCGCCCTTGTACTGGAACTCGTGCGACTTCCCCGTCCGCTCGTCAAGGATGACGATCTTCAGCCCCGCGTTCAGGAAGGAAAGTTCCCGGAGTCTCCCCGAGAGGACGTCGAAAGAGTACTCCGTCTCCGTGAACACGTCGGGGTCGGGCTTGAAGGAGATTTTCGTCCCGGTCTTCCGCGACTTGCCGGTGACGGCCAACGGGGAGACCGTCTCCCCGCGCTCGAAGCGCATCTGGTGGACGCTGCCGTCGCGCCGGATCTCCGCCGTGAGCCATTCGGAAAGGGCGTTCACCACGGAAACCCCCACTCCGTGGAGCCCGCCGGAAACCTTGTAGGATTCCCGGTCGAACTTCCCGCCGGCGTGCAGCACGGTCAGTACGACCTCCGCGGCGGGCCTCCCCTCCTCCTCGATCATGTCTACGGGGATGCCCCTGCCGTTGTCGTCGATCGTGATGGAATTGTCGGAGTGGATAGTGACGGAGATGGCGTCGCAGTGCCCCGCCATCGCCTCGTCGATGGAGTTGTCCACCACCTCGTACACCAGGTGGTGGAGGCCGTACGCGTCCGTGCTCCCGATGTACATCGCCGG
This sequence comes from Deltaproteobacteria bacterium, assembly GCA_016219515.1. Taxonomy (GTDB): domain Bacteria; phylum Desulfobacterota; class Deferrimicrobia; order Deferrimicrobiales; family Deferrimicrobiaceae; genus JAENIX01. The sequence continues at coordinate 9,136 of JACRMU010000093.1, read as the reverse complement.
GCGCTTCCGTACGGCTTCCAACCCCTTGAGAATCTGAATGTTTTCGCCGGTGTAGTCGGTCGCGCCGTTACCGTTCCGGAGGCTGTCGTTGCGGCCCTCGGGCATGGATCCCCCGTCTCTTGAAGGTCAATCGGTTCATTATATTACAGAACACCCTTCCCGGGTGTCTTTCCTTCGGAATGCGGCGTATTTTTTTTAGGGAAAAATCGTTGCGGCACCCGGTTTCCGGGCGTTGCCTTTTCCTTGCGGAACGCTTCAGATCCTGCAGTACAGGAGGACGCTCAGAAAATCCTCATGGGCATGATGATGGCCAGGAACCCCTTGTCCTCCTCCGGGCGCACGATGACTTGGGAAACGTCGTCCTTCATCTCGATCCGGGCCGTCGCTTCGGAAACTCCGGAGAAGGCGTCCAGGAGATACCGCCCGTTGAACCCGATCTTGATCGGCGGGCCGCTGTACTCGACGCCCAACAGGTCGCTTGCCTCTCCGTGCTCCGGGCCGGCCGTCGATACCTCGAGCTGCTTCCCCGAAAACGAAAGCTTCACGCTGTGCACCTTTTCGGGCGCCATCACCAGAACGCGCCGCAACGCTTCCGTGAATTCCTCGCGCGGGATGTGCGCCGTCAGCTGGTTGTCTTTCGGCATGACCTGCCGGTACGGCGGGAACTCGGCGTCCAGCAGGCGGACCCACAGCTCGGTGTCTCCCTTTCCGGTGTAAAGAAACTTTTCCGACATGGAAAGGTCGAGCGCTCCCGGCCCTCCCTCCGCCAGCTTCCGGATCTCCATCAATCCCTTTTTGGGGATCAGGGCCTGCCGTTCGCCCAGCAGCCCTTCGACCATCGGGACATCCCCGTCGGCCATCGCCAGCCGGTGGCCGTCCGTCGCCACCATCCGGAGAAACATCTTCCCTCCCGCCTCCTGCTTCTCCATCAGGATGCCGGCCATGTGGTAACGGGTTTCGTCCATCGACGTGAACGGCCCCACCCGGTCCACCATTTTCCGGAAGACTTCCGAATCGACCGGCACCGCCGCGGCCTTCGGTTTCTCCGGCATCTCCGGGAACTCCTGGCTGGGAAGCCCCGCGAGCCGGAAGTGCCCCCTCCCCGCGGAAATATCGAGGCAGTTTCCTTCCTTGCCGGAGATCGCCACCGGCCCCTTCGGAAGCACCTTCGCGATGTCGAAAAATTTCCGCGCGGGAACGGCCACCGAGCCCGGTTCCCTCGCCTCCACGGGTTGCACGCACCGCACCACGATCTCCAGGTCGGACGCCACGAGCGTCGCCTCGGACTTCCCCACCGAGAGCAACGCGTGGGACAGCACCGGCATGGTGTGGCGGCGCTCTGCGACTCCCTGCACGCGGGTCAGCATTCCGATGAGCTGGTCACGATCCACAGTGAAGTTCATGGCGATCCTCTTCTTTCTAATAATCTTGAAAGACAGAAGTCATAGTAGTCGGTGTGGAATTGTGGAGGAAGGACGAAAGCCGGGGAATGGCCGCGAGATCCGGGCCGAGGGACCTGCGGAGAAGTTGTCGCCTTGCTGTATGCGCCTTGCGGAAAAACCGTTCTCCCCTTCCCTATCCACAGGGTTATCCCTCCAGTTGTTTGCGGAGGGCTTCGATGGTGCTCCTCAAAGATACATCTTCCTTGGATCTCATTTCTATCTTTTTTACGGCGTACATCACGGTGGTGTGGTCCCGGCCTCCGAATCGAAGCCCGATGTCCGGGAGGGAGCAGCGGGTCATCCCTCGCATGAGGAACATCGCGACCTGCCGCGGCAGCGCGACCACCTTGTGCTTCCGTTCGGACCGAAGGTCGGAGACCTTGATGCTGTAATGGTCGGCAACCGCCTTGAGGATGGCGTCCGGCGAGATGACCTTCTCCGCCGGCTCGATGAGACGTGCGAGCACTTCGCGGGCGAGGTCGAGGTTGATCTCCCGTTTCGTCAGCGAGGCGTGCGCGCCGATGCGGATCAGCGAGCCCTCCAGCTCCCGGATGTTCGTCTTGATCACGGAGGCCAGGAAGTGCGACACGTCCTGCGGCAGCGGGATCCGCTCCGCCTCGGCCTTCCGGTTGATGATCGCGACGCGGGTCTCCATGTCCGGCGCCTGGATGTCGGCCACCAGCCCCCACTCGAATCGCGACTGGATCCGCTCCTCCAGGTCCGGGATCTCTTTCGGGAACTTGTCGCTGGACACCACGATCTGCTTGCGCGAGGAGTAGAGGTCGTTGAAGGTGTGGAAGAACTCCTCCTGGGTGCGCGGCTTGCCGGCGATGAACTGGACGTCGTCCACGAGCAGCATGTCCACGCTCCGGTACTTCTCCTTGAAGTTCGACATCTGGTTCGTCCGGAGGCTGTAGATCAGCTCGTTGGTGAACTTCTCCGCGGTGATGTAGCAGACCTTGAAGCGGCGGTTCCGCTCGAAGGCGAGGTTCCCGATCGCATGCAGGAGATGCGTCTTTCCGAGCCCCACGCCGCCGTAGAGAAAGAGAGGGTTGTAGTTCTTCGCCGGGTCGGTCGCCACGGCGTACGCGGCGGCTTGCGCGAACTGGTTCCCCGCCCCGACGACGAAGAGATCGAAGTTGTACCGCGGATTCAGGACGCCATTGCGGCTCTTCATTCGGGAAGGGGCTTCGGAAACCGGGGATTCGGGGTCCGGGTCGGACGCGGCCTGCCCCGCTTCGGCGTCCTCCTCCCCTCCCACCACGATTTCGACGAAGGTATCGCTCCCAAGCTCCTTGCGCGCCGCCTCCTCGATCTGCGGGAAGTAATTTTCATCGACCCACTGCTTGAAGAACTGGTGCGGGGCGGCAAGAAGGAGCAGGGAGCCTTCTCTTGCGACGTATCGCAGGGGCCGAAGCCACGTCTCGTAGCCGGGATCGTTTCCGAGCCTCTCTTTAAGGCCCGAAAGGACCCTTTCCCATGCCTGCGAGGTCATGATCGGATGCACGGAAATCCGGCGGATGCGGCGGGGAAGCCGATGGGAAAAGCGTTCATTCTTGAAGCCTTAAGGTCCTTCGGAAAAGAAAGTTGTCAACACGGTTATTCACAGGTGTGGATAAAATTATTTTCGTTTGTTTTTCAATGGTTACAAGTCATATCCGGAAGTTTGCCAAGGAAACCGCGAGGTCGGGCGACGAAGTGTGTCTCTCTGCATTTGGCCCCCCCCCAGACTGCAGGGCGGAAGGAAGGGTATCACACGCCGAAAAGGGGAATCAAGGATATTTTCCTGCGGCTCCCCTTTGGGCGATCCGCGACCGGTAAAGGTCCCAGTCGACGGACACGCGGAGCGCGGAAAACGCCCGGTCCCGGAGCCGACGGTATTCGGGCGACGGGAAAAACCTGCGAAGCGCTCCGCGGACCGGCATCACCTGCTCCGCCGGCTCCCACGGGATCGGCTCCGCGGTTGCCGTGTCGACCAGGCAGCCCATCTCGACGGCCTCGGAGGCAAGCGCGAGGGGGACTCCCTTGAGGTCCCGGGCGACGGCCAGAAAACGTCCCTCGCTCTCCGGCTCCAGGAACCGGAAGGCGCGGGAATAGAAGAGCGCCGTGTGGAAATGGTCCGGGACATCCAGCACGCCGTCGATGGAGAGCTCCCTCCCTAATTCCTTCAGAAGCGCCAGGCTCTGCGGCAGGAGGCCCAAGCCCGGGCGCTGCTGGCCGGGAAGCCGGGGCCGGACGGCGGAAAACGGCCGGTCGGGATCGGAAAGGCCGAGCCAGTGGATCGTCAGCATGCGGAAAGAGTCTCCCTCCGCGAACGGCCCGACGGATTTCCGCAGCCGGAAACGGCACAGCTCGAGCCGCGCTTCGAGAAGGAGGCGTTCGCGGGAATCCTGCCCGGCGAAGAGATGGATCCTCTGGTCCGCAGGGTCTTCGCATTCCAGCCGGAGCAAAGGGTCGGGATAGCCGCGTCGCGCAAGGCCCTCCAGAATCCCCGCCCGGGACAGCCGGTCGCGGACCGCGTCCGCGTCGAACCGGCCGAAAAGCAGGTTCCCCGGATTTTCTCCCGACAGTTCGAAGAGGAGTTCGTTTTCCGACGGAGACGGACTCTCCCTCTTCCCCGCGGCGCGAAGAAGGGGGAACGCGAGAAGGCGGCGCAGATCGAAGCGCAGGGATCGCTTCCGGTCCATGACGGAAGGAGTGTACCACAAAGAGGAAATTGGGATTGACACGTCGGGAAAGATAGACATAGAGTATCTATTTCGCATTGTTTTCGGGTTTCCACGAAGGAAGGAGCATAAGGGATGAAGCGCACGTACCAGCCGCATAATACCCGGCGGAAACGCACCCATGGATTTCGCAAGCGCATGTCGACGCCGGCGGGACGGGCGGTCATCTCCCGACGCCGCGCAAAGGGACGCAAGCGCCTCTCCGTGACGGTCAGCGGCAAGAAGTGACCTTGGCGGCCGGGAAGGGCGCGCCGCGGGAGGATTTCCGGTTTCCTTCGGAGGAGCGGCTGCGCACCGACCGCGAATTCCGGGAAGTGGTGCGGAAGGGGGAACGCACTTCCACCCCGCATTTCAACGTGTATCGCGATTTCCTGGGGGGGGACGGCAGAAAAGTCGGCATCTCGGTAGGGAAGCGGGCCGGCCAGGCCGTCGTTCGCAACCGCGTCAAGCGGGTCTTGAGGGAATTCTACCGGTTTCATAAATGTGCTTTCCCCAGCGGGAGCCGCACGGCCATTACGGTGAAAAAGGCCCCTCCCCGTCCGGGTCTTGACGCGGTCACGGAGGAGCTTCTTCCGGCGATCCGGCGACGGTGGGGGCCGAAGGAGGGTTCTTCCCGTTGCGGGCAAGCGATCTCCTCGTCGGAGCCCTGAAAGGTTATCAGAGGGCGATCTCCCCTCTCCTGGGCGACCACTGCAGATTTTATCCGAGTTGCTCCGAGTACATGATCGGATCTATCCGCAAGAACGGGTGCATCTTAGGTGTCCTTGACGGGTTATGGCGGGTTCTGCGGTGCCACCCATTTCATCCCGGCGGCGTGGATGAGCCGCGAAGAATCCATATTTTTTAGGACGAGGCTGCGATGGAACGAAGGATGATCCTGGCGATCGTATTGTCGGTCGCCATACTGCTTGGCTACCAATATCTGTTCTCGCCTCCATCGAAGGGGCCGGGAGCCCCGGCACCCCAGGGGGCGGCGCAAAAAAACGACAACGCGGCGAAACCGGCCGCTTCCGCGCCCGCGGTTGGAGCCCCGGCGGTTTCCGGCGGTTTGGGCCCCAAGGCCGCGAACCCGGTTCGCCGGATCGCGGTCTCGACCCCGCTCTACACGGCGACGATATCCACCGAGGGAGGCGGGCTCGCCTCGTTTCTTCTGAAGGAATACCGGGATGTCCCCGGTCCGAAGGGGAAACCGCTGGAGATCGTCGTTTCCGGCGGCAGCCATCCCCTCCCTCTGGACCTCTATCTCGATGAGAGCCAGCCCCCCCTCCCTCCCCTGCCGGTCTTCGCTTCGGACGCACCCGGCGCCGTGACCGTTGCCGCGGGGGAAAAGAAGAGCGTGCTCCTTTCGTGGGAGGCGGCGGGCGGCGTGCGGATCGTCCGCGAGTACCTTTTTTCGGGCGACCGGTACGATTTCGAGGTACGCGCGCAGGTGTCCAACGGCTCGCGGGAAACGCTGCGGCTGAAGCCGGGGTTCCAGCTCTCCCAGGACTTCAAGGGGGAGCTCGAGGCCGACTCCTACACGTTTACCGGCGCCGTCGTGGAGACTAAGGGAGGAGCGGAGCAGCTCGACCTGAAGGCGATCGGTAAGGGGAAGGTGGAAAAGCACCAGGTTTCCTGGGCCGCGGCCGACTCGAAATATTTCGGACTCATTCTCCTGCTGGATAAGCCGTGGACGCTGGAGAACATCGCCCTGGTCGGGGAAACCGGGATCCGCATGTCGGTCGCGGACGCGCCGGCCGTCCTTGCGCCCGGAGAGATGGTCCGGTGGCAGGCGAAGATGTTCGCGGGGCCCAAGCTGTACGACCTGCTGCAGCGGACGGGGAAGGGGCTCGACGACCTGGTGGACTACGGGTGGTTCTCCATCGTCGCCAAGCCGCTGGTGTGGATGATGAAGGCCAGCAACAAGGTGACGAGGAACTACGGGATCGACATCATCATCCTGACGATCCTCATCAAGATCCTCTTCTTCCCTCTCACCAAGAAGTCGATGGCCTCGATGAAGAAGATGCAGGACCTCCAACCGATCGTCGCCAAGCTCCGGGAGAAGTACAAGGACGACGCGCAGCGGCTCAACCAGGAGACGATGAACCTCTACAAGACCTACAAGATCAATCCCCTCTCCGGCTGCCTGCCGATGCTGCTGCAAATCCCGGTCTTCATCGCGCTCTATAAAGGGCTCCTGGTGACGATCGAGCTGCGCCACTCCCCCTTCTTCCTCTGGATCAACGATCTCTCGGCGCCGGAGCACCTGTGGGACATCGCGGTGGCGGGGTACACGATCCCGATCCGGCTACTCCCCCTGCTGATGGGGGTTTCGATGTTCTTCCAGCAGAAGCTGACGCCTGCCGCCGGCGATCCGAACCAGCAGAAGATCATGCTGCTCATGCCCGTCATCTTCACGTTCATGTTCTGGGGCTTCCCGACGGGGCTGGTCATCTACTGGCTGGCGAACAACGTCTTGAGCATCGGCCAGCAGCTGATCCACAACGCGCAGGACAAGGCCGCCAAGGCGGCCGCCGCGTAACCCGCATGGCTCACCGGTATCTTTCCGTTGCGGGACGTTTCTGAGGACAGGTCGCAGCGGCACCGCTCCAACGAAGCGACGATCGTCGCCCCGGCGACTCCCGCGGGCGCGGGCGCGATATCCATCCTGCGCCTCTCCGGTCCCGAAGCGTTTTCCATCTCTTTCCGGTTGACGGGGGTGGCCCCTTCCGGCCATCCCTTCCGCACCCTGTGCCGGTGCACGGTCCGCGATGCCTCCGGGGCGGAGGTCGACACGGGGCTGGCCGCCTATTTCCCCGCGCCGAACAGCTTCACGGGGGAGGACGTCGCCGAGATCCACCTTCACGGGAACCCGCTGCTGGTTGCGGAAGTCGCGGAGGCGGCGTGCGCGCTGGGCGCCCGGCCCGCGGAGCCGGGGGAGTTCTCCCGGCGGGCGTTCGAGAACGGGAAAATGGACCTGACCCAGGCGGAGGGGCTGTGCGACCTCATCGCTGCGAAGACGGCCCTGTCCGCCCGCGCCGCGCTGCGCCAGCTGAAGGGGGGGATCCTGGATGCGGTCGCCCCTCTCCGGGAGCGGATGCTGGCACTCCAGGTCCTGCTGGAGGCGTCCATCGATTTCTCCGACGAGGAAGACATTGCCCCCCTTCCTACGACACAAGTTAAAGAACGGGTATCGGAATTAAAGTTAACCCTGTCCCGGCTCATTGCCTCCTACAACGTCGGGCACATCCTCCGGGAGGGAGCGACCGTGGCCATCGCCGGCGTGGCCAACGTGGGGAAATCCCGGCTGCTCAATCGCCTCTTGGGAGAGGAGAGGGCGATCGTCACGGAGATTCCGGGGACCACGAGGGATTACCTCTCCGGAGAGCTGTCCCTGCAGGGGATTCCGGTGCGTCTGGTCGACACCGCCGGCTTGAGGGAAACGGAGGATCCCGTGGAGCGGGAGGGGGTGCGAAGGAGCCGGGAGATCCTTGCGGAGGCGGACCTTGCGCTCTTTCTCCTCGACGGGAGCCGTCGCTCGCACGACGGGGACCGGCGGGCCTATGCGGAAGTCGAACATCGTCCGCACCTCCTGTTGCGGAACAAGTCCGATCTGCCGTCCCTCGAGGCGGGCGAACGGTTTGCGGGGCAGGGGCTGCGGGGGGCCCTCTCCGTTTCCGCGAAAACCGGAGAGGGGATGGAGGCGCTTCTCGCCGCGATGATCCGGGAGCTGGCGCCGGGGGAGGGGGCCGTCTTCGAAGAAGCCCCGATGACCCGGCTGCGGCACGTGGCCGCCGCGAGGAAGGCGGTCGCCGCCCTGGAGCGGGCGGAAAAGGCGGTGGGGGAGGGGCTGTCGATGGAATTTCCCGCCGCCGACGTCCGGGAGGCGGCGCTGGCGCTCTCGGAGCTCACCGGAGAGATCGCCCCGGAAGAGGTCTTATGCGCGATCTTTTCCTCTTTCTGCATCGGGAAATGAAGGGCGCGGGAAGGATGTTCCACGTGGAACATAGGAGGTAAATGACCGTTTTGCATTACGATTATCCTACAGAGTACGATGTGGTCGTGGTCGGCGGCGGCCACGCCGGCTGCGAAGCGGCCCTGGCCGCGGCGCGGATGGGATGCCGCACCCTGCTGCTCACGATCAACGCGGACGCGATCGGGCTCATGTCGTGCAACCCGGCGATCGGCGGGCTCGCCAAGGGGCACCTGGTCCGCGAGATCGACGCCCTTGGCGGCGAAATGGCCAGGAACATCGACGCGACGGGGATCCAGTTCCGGCAGCTGAACACCAGCAAGGGCCCGGCGGTCCGCTCCTCGCGCGCCCAAGCGGACAAGCAGCTCTACCGCCTCCGGATGAAGCAGGCCCTGGAGAGCGCCTACGGCCTGGACGTCAAGCAGGCGATGGTCGACGCCGTCCTTGCGGAAGGGGGGAAGGCGGCCGGCGTGGAGACGAACCTGGGGGTGCGGTACCGGGGGAAGACCGTCGTCCTGTGCACCGGGACGTTCTTGAAGGGGCTCGTCCACATCGGGATGGTCAGCTTTCCGGCGGGCCGCGCAGGCGATTTCCCCGCGATGAAGCTCTCCGATTCGCTCCGGGAGCTGGGGTTTTCCGTGGGGAGGCTCAAGACCGGGACCACGCCGCGCCTGGACGGCAAAACGATCGACTTCTCCCGGACGGTCCGTCAGGAAGGCGATGAGGATCCCGTGCCAGTCTCCTTTGAAAACAAGCAGATCGACCGTCCACAGGTTCCCTGTTACATGACGTACACCAACGCGGCCACGCATGAGGCGATCCGGTCGGGCCTTTCGCGTTCGCCGCTCTATTCCGGGGTGATCCGGGGGCTCGGCCCGAGGTACTGCCCGTCGATCGAGGACAAGGTGGTCCGCTTCAAGGAAAAGGAGCGGCACCAGGTCGTCCTTGAGCCGGAGGGGCTGCGCACCTCGGAGTATTATCCCATCGGTGGATCGACGAGCCTCCCATACGAT
>JACRMU010000092.1 GCA_016219515.1 Deltaproteobacteria bacterium | reverse complement strand
GTGGCTTTACACCAGCTGCTGCCAATAATATTGCTGCAATAACAGGAGAAAATATCATAGACATAAAAAACCAACTGTCACCATTACGCCCTTTTTCAGTTGCAATTCTTGATATGATAATTGAAAGTGGTATACATATTATGATGTATAAAAAAATATACATGACTATCTCCTTTATAGTAATTGCAACAAAGTCAATCTAACGCGGTTTAGACTGCCTAAATAAAATGCGAAAAGACGGCGTTGGGAGCCGGGATTTTCTATTGAGTTGGGGTATTGATAAGGTTGAATTCGCATTTATGTTCAGTGGCTTCTGGAGGAAATGAGCGGAAAGGAGTTGTGAGGAAAGGCTGCTGGGGAGCCCGGGATATTGGGTGTGGGAAATACGGCTTGGGGTTATTCCGGCCAGTCCGCGGGGCTGCGGACGGCCTTCCCTCCCTTGTTCAGGACGTGGGTGTAGACCATCGTCGTGTTGACGTCCCGGTGGCCGAGCAATTCCTGGATCGTCCGGATATCGTACCCGTCCTCCAGGAGATGGGTAGCGAAAGAATGCCGGAAGGTGTGGCAGGAGACGTGCTTCTCTATCCCGGATCGTTCGGCGGCTTCCTTCACCGCGCGCTGAAGAACGGTTTCGTAGAGGTGGTGGCGGTAAAGATTCCCCGTTTCCGGGTCTTGATATTGCCGATGTGCGGGGAACACCCATTGCCAACCCCACTGACGGTTTGCATCGGGATATTTCCTTGAAAGCGCTTCGGGCAGTTTAACGTAGCCGACTCCATTAATCAAATCGCGTTCGTGCAGGCGTTTGACATCCTCCAGATGGTGCCGCAGCCGCGTTTCCACGGCGGTCGGCAGGATGGTGACGCGATCCCGGTTTCCCTTTCCCGCCCGCACGGTGATCTGGCGGTAGCCGAAGTCGATGTCCTTTATACGAAGCTGCAGGCATTCCAGGAGGCGAAGTCCTGCGCCGTACATCAGCATGGCGGCAACCCATTTCGGTCCTTCGAGGCGCGACAATACCTGGCGGACTTCATCCCGGCGCATGACCACCGGCAGGCGCTTAGGCTTTTTCGCCCGGGCCATTTCATCGAGCCGTTCCAGCTTCTTCCCCAGGACGGGGCCGTAGAGAAACAGAAGCGCGCTTAACGCCTGGTTCTGCGTGGACGCGGCCACATCCTTGCGTGTCGCCAGGTGGGACAGGAATTTCTCGACCTCCGATCCGCCGGCTTCCAGGGGATCGATGAGGCCGTGATATTTCATATATCGCGCGATCCAGCCCAGGTACGCTTCCTCGGTCCTTCGGCTGTAGTGGCGCCTCCGGATTTCGGCGCGTACCCGTTCGAGAAGCCCGGGAAGGGTGCTCGACAGGTTATCCGCGGTGACGATCACGCGGGAATCCCCGGCCAGTTCGGTGGGCACGATGCGCATGCCCGGAATTCTCAGCAAATGCCGTTCCAATAGTGCGGGAAGACCGGAAAATTTCGGGGCCTATCCGCGCAGGATCGACTCGTACCGGGCGCGGAGGGTCTTCTTCGGCAGGCCGCCTTCCACGATGTCCCAGGGGAAATACTCGTCCGGATCTTTCTCCCGGTGGACGATTTCGTTCAGGGGAACGGCAAGGCGGTCCGGGGACAACTTGAGTCTGCCCTTGCGGGCGTGGCGCAGCGCCTGCTCCACACGCCGGTCCGAAAGGCCCAGGAAGCCCTGGAGGATGGCCGACGTGGGGGCTTCGGGGTCGATGCGCAGGTTGGATATCGACCGCACGCCGGCGGCGATCTTCTCTTGTCGCAGCCGGAGCTCCGCCTCGGACGCCATCGGAGCCCACTGCAGCGGGGTGAACGGCTTCGGGACGAAGGGCGACAGCACCGCGGTGATGGTGCCCATCCGCCCCACCGCCTTCGATTCCTCGAGCACTGCCTTCCGGAACTCCCGCAGGAAATCGACGGTTCCTTCGACCTCCTCCTCGCGGGGGACGGGCGGGACTCCCGACAGGAAATAGAGCTTGAAGGAGACGATCCCCGCGCGGACCAGGATCCGGCCCGCATCGAAGAAGACCTTGTCCTTGACCCGCTTGCCGATCCGCGCCCGCAGCCGCTCGCTGCCGCACTCGGGGGCCAGCGCGACGGTGCGGTGCCCGCTTTTCTTGAGAATGTCCGCGATCTCCTCGTCCACCAGGTCCGCCCGGACCGAGGAGGGGGACACCGTCCCGCCGCAAGCCAGGATCTCCCGGGAAAACTCCTTGAAAGGTTCCCAGTCGAGGACCGCCGCGCCGATCATCCCGATCTTTTGGCGATGGGGCCAGGCGGCGCTTACCGCCGCTTGCACGGAAGGAAGGGGCATCTCCCGGAACTCCGGGCAGGCGTGCGCCGCGGCGCAGAAGGAGCACATCTTGGGGCAGCCGCGGGAAGTCTCCACCAGGGCCATTCTCCCCAGTTCGGCCTCCTCGGCGAGGATGACGGGAAGCGGGGGGAATTCGGAGAGGTCGATTTTCTCCCGCGTGACGCACGCGGGATAACCGGGAAGGGGATCCAGGGATCGCAATCTGCCCGCTCCGCCGGGATCGCCGGCGGAAGGTTCGAGGTATTCGGGACGATACCCCGCGGGGACGTAGACGCCCGGAACGGCGGCAAGGCCCTTCCGGTACCCCACGTCCTCGGGGCGGGGATCCCCAAGGTCGAGGATGGCCTCGATCGCCCGTTCGCCGTCGCCCACGACGACGGCGTCGGAGAAGACCCCGGCGGGCTCGGGATTAAGGGAAGCGGCGAACCCTCCGGCCAGGACGAGCGGCCGGCGGCCGCCCGCTTCCTGCCGGTCTTTGCGGAAGGGCGCAACCCCTCCCGCCGCGAGGATCGAAGGGACGTTCAGGAGATCGTTTTCGAAGGAAAGGGAAAAGGAGACGATGTCGAAATTCTTGAGGGCGCCCCCGCTCTCCAGCGTGGAGAGGGGAAGCGTCCGGCGGGCGAGGATTTTCTCTTCGGCCGCGGACGGCAAAAAGGCCCGCTCGCACAGGGCGTCGGGCCTTTCGTTGATGCGCGCATGGATGGAGAGGAAGCCCAGGTTCGACATCCCCGCTGCGTACCGGTTCGGGTAAACCAGCGCGACGCGGAGCCTTCCCCCCCACTCCTTCCTTCCGGCCCCGGTCTCCCGGGACAGGATCGCGTCGTGGAGTTTTCGGATCTCCCACGTCATGGTAAACCCGCACTTCTCACCGGGGTTCGTAGCGAGCCCGAAAGGCGGCGTTAGCGGTTCGCACGCGAGCCGCTTGCGGGCATTACTCCCCCCGGCGGCGCAGGAACGTAGGGATCTCGAACTCCTCGAGGGCCTCGATCTCGCTCTCCTTGTCGATGACCGGAAGGTCCTCGATCCGCTCGATCCGCTCCGGCGGCTTCTGCGGCCCGGCCCGGAGGAAGGTCGGCTTTTCCAGGTCCTCCTTCCCCACCAGCTTGATCGTCCGGCGCGGCCCTTTCCAGATGCTCTCCGCCACACCCGGCTCGAATCCCGTGGCGATCACCGTCACCTTCAGCTCGTCCTCGAGATCCTCGTCGATGACGGTGCCGAAGATGATGTTCGCCTCGTCGTCGGCCTCCTGCTGGACCAGGCTCGCCGCCTCGTGGACCTCGCTCATCGAGAGGGACGGCCCCGCTGTGATGTTGATGAGCACGCCGCGCGCGCCCCGGATGGAGACGTCCTCCAGGAGCGGGCTGGAGATCGCCTTCTCCGCCGCCGCGACCGCGCGGTTCTGGCCGGAGGCGCACCCCATGCCCATCAGCGCCACGCCCATGCTCGACATGATCGTCTTGACGTCCGCGAAGTCCAGGTTGATGTACCCCGGCTTCGTCACCAGTTCCGAAATGCCGCGGACCGCCTGGAACAGCACCTCGTCGACCTTCCGGAACGCCTCCACGAACCGCATGTCCTTCCCGGCGATGAGGAGGAGCTTCTCGTTCGGGATGACGATGATCGTGTCGACGATCGACCGCAGGTCCTTGACGCCGGTTTCCGCCTGGCGCCGCCGCGTGGTCCCTTCGAAGGCGAACGGACGCGTGACCACCCCGACCGTCAGCGCCCCCGCCTCCTTCGCCACCTCGGCCACGACGGGCCCCGCCCCTGTGCCGGTCCCTCCGCCCAGCCCCGCCGTGATGAACACCATGTCGGCGCCGGAGAGGGACTCGCGCAGGAGGTCCCGGTCCTCGAGCGCGGCCTGCCGGCCGATCTCGGGGTTGGCTCCCGCCCCCCGCCCCTTGGTCAGTCTCGCTCCCAGCTGGATCTTCAGCGGGGCCAGGTTTCTCGAAAGGGCCTGCGCGTCCGTGTTCGCGGCGATGAACTCCACCCCCGTGAGCCCTTCCTCGATCATCGTGTTGATGGCGTTTCCGCCGCCGCCGCCCACGCCGAACACCTTGATGACGGCGTGGCAGCGGTTCTCCTCGACCAGTGTGAACATGGCGACCCTCCTTCGTATCGTTCGACTTAGAAAAAATCTGTGATGAATCGCTTGAAGCGGTTCAGCCAGTCCCCCGGCCCCGGCGTCTCCCCCCCCGCAGCCAGGAAGTCCGCCATGCTCGCCCCGTAGAGCGCAAGCCCCACCGCAGTGGCGTAGCCCGGGCTTCCGACGACCTCCACCAGCCCTCCGACCCCGATGGGCCCTCCCCGGCGGACCGGGAGCTGGAACACCCGCTCCCCCAGCTCGACGAGCCCGTCGAGCTGCGAGCCGCCTCCGGTCAGGACGACGCCGGCGCCCAGCGTCTCCTCGTAGCCCGAGCGCAGGATCTCCTTCCGCAGGAGGCCGAAGATCTCCTCCGCGCGCGGCTCGATGATCTCGCTCAGGTACTGCCGGCGGATCGGCCGCGGCTGCCGTCCCCCTACGCCGGGCAGCTCCACCAGTTCGTCCCGGCGCACCTTCTGGATCATGGCGCTGCCGGAGGCGATCTTTAGGCCCTCCGCGTCCGCCCAGGGGACCTTGAGCCCGATCGCCACGTCCGACGTGATGTTGGCGCCTCCCAGGGGAAGGACGAAGGTGTGGCGCAGCGCCTCGCCGTAGAAGATGGCCATCTCGACGGTCCCCGCGCCGAAGTCGAGGAGGACTGTTCCCACCTCCCGCTCCTCCGGCGTCAGCACCGCGTTGGCGGAGGCCAGCGGTCCGAGCGCGATCTCGTCGATCCCCAGCTCCGCCTTCTCCACGCACTTGACGAGGTTGCGCGTGCTGGGGACGTCGTCGGTCACCACGTGCACCCGGGCGTCCAGCCGGATGCCGGTCATGCCGCGCGGGTCCTTGATCCCGCCGATGTCGTCGACGATGAACTCCTGCGTCAGGACGTGGAGGACCTCCCGGTCGTTCGGCAGCTCCACCGCCTTGGCGAGCGCCAGGACGCGCCCGACGTCCTCCTCGGTCACCTCCCGCTCGTTCCGGACGGAGATCGCCGCGTGGCTGTTGAACGACTTGATGAGCGGCCCCGACACTCCGACGAAGGCGGAGTGGATGGAGATCCCCGTCATCTTTTCCGCTTCGCCGACGCTGTTCTGGATCGACCGGACCGTGGCGTCCACGTTCACCACCGAGCCCTTGCGCATCCCTTCCGTCGGGCTCTCGCCGACGCCCAGGATTTCCAGGCCTTCGGGGCCCTTCTTCGCCACGACCGTGGCGACCTTGCTCGATCCGACGTCCAGTCCGACGATGACCGGTCCGGAACCTGTCTCCATTTACTCCCCCGGCCGCACGAAAATGCGGCCCGCTGTTTTCAGATCCACGATCCCCCCCCTCGCCTGGCCTACGCTGGAGAGCTTGGGCATCGCCTCCTCGATCCGCTGCATCGCCTCGCGGAACTCCATCGTCCCGATCTTCAGCTGGAGCCCCGAGTCCCGGGTCACCAGCGTGTACCCGTCCTGCGCGTCGAAATGGACCTCGGAGACGTTCTGGCGGAGCACGCCCGATTCGGTGGCGCGCAACAGCTCCAGCGTCTTTTTAAGGTTCCGCGCGGTGACCGCGTCGGACGCCTTGAGATCGCCCTGCGAAAAGCCGGTGAGGATGGGGAACCCCTTTGGGTCGTAGGAGGTGAGCCGCTTGAAGATCTTCCCCTGCTCGTCGACGTAGTACAGCGCGTCGAGGTTGATCATGGCGACGGGCCGCCGCTCCTCGATCCGCACCACGAGCCGGTCGGGGAACGACTTCCGCACCGCCACGCTGCGAACCCATGGATGGGACTGCAGTCGGCGGCCGATGTCCCGCGACGAGAGCGCCCAGATGTTCCCCTGCGGCACGCCGGAGAGCATCCCGGAGACCTCCTCGCGGGTCACATAGGCGCATCGGTTCAGGTCGATGTCCTGCACGGTGAAGAGCCGGGAGTGGCCCAGCCAGGAATAGACCGCCGCCCCCGCCGCGGTGACCAGGACGACGGCGAGGAGCGCCGCCGCGACCGGGAGCGCCTGCCGGAAGTTGAACCGGGGGGCCTGGGGCTTCTCCTTCCCCTTCTTCCGGGCGGCGTGCGCCTTCTTCCCCCGCTTTCCGAGCGACTTCTTATGGTAGGCCTTGTACTCGATCATCTACTTGGACAGCCCCGCGTCGTTAAGGATTTCCAGCACGAGCTCGTCGAACGGCATCCCGTCGAACTTCGCCGCCTTCGGCAGCAGACTGGTTTCGGTCATCCCGGGGATCGTGTTCGCTTCCAGGAAAAACAGGTTGCCGGCCGGGTCCACCCGGTAGTCGAGGCGGGCCGCCCCCCGCAGCGACAGCGCAGCCGCGGCCTTGCGGGTGTACTCCGCCGCCCTTGCGAGGATGTCGCGGTCCATCGGGACGGGGATGACGTAGTCCGTCTGGCCCACCGTGTACTTCGACTTGTAGTCGTAGAACCCCGATCCGGACTTCGGGACGATCTCGATCGCCGGGAGGACCTTCCCGTTCAGGATCCCGACCGTGATCTCCCGTCCGGGGATGTACGCCTCCACCAGGATCCGGACGTCGAACTTCCGCGCCTCCGCCATCGCCGGGCCCCACTCCTCCTTCAGGCGGACGATGCTCACCCCCACCGTGGACCCTTCGCGGTCCGGCTTGACGACGAAGGGGTACCCCATGCCGGGAGGAGGCGGGCCGTCCAGCATCTCTCCTTCGTAGAGCGCGTCCTGCGCGACGGGGACCCCCGCGGAAGCCGCCACGCGCTTGGAAAGGACCTTGCTCATCGAAAGGGCGGAGGCCAGCACCCCCGATCCGGTGTACGGGATCCGCCCCAGCTCCAGCGCCCCCTGGATGCAGCCGTCCTCGCCGAACCGGCCGTGCAGGGCGATGAACGCCACGTCCACGCCCGCGCCGTGCACCGACCCGAGCCAGTCGCCCCGGATGTCGATCTCCTTGACCTTGTATCCCAGCCGGCGGAGGGCCGCGGCCGCGGCCGCCCCCGTCCGGAGCGACACGTCTCGCTCCGAGGACTCTCCGCCCAGGAACACCCCCACCGTCTTCCCCCGGTACCGGCCTTTCTCAGGCATCGAAGACACCCCACAGTTTGACTTCGAGCGCCAGCTCCACCCCCGCCGCCGCCCGCACGGCCTTCCGGCCCCGCTCGATGAGCCGCAGCGCGTCCGCGGCGGTGGCCGGCCCCGCGTTGATCAGGAAGTTGGCGTGCTTCTCCGAAAAGAGGGCGTCGCCCTCCCGAACCCCCTTCATCCCCGCCTGCTCCAGCAGCCGGGCGGCCTTCTCGCCGGTTCTCGGATTGCGGAAGGTGGAGCCGAAGGTCCGCGACCCCCACGGCTGGCTGGCCCGGCGCTTCTCGTTGTACGTCTTGATGCGGTCGAACGCCTGGTCCGACGGGCCGAAGGCCAGGCGGAAGCCCACGCGGGAGACGATCCCCCGCACCGGGAAGTCCGCCTCGCGGTAGGCGAACCGGATGTCGCGCGCTTCGAGCCGGGCAAGTCTTCCTTCCGTGTCCACGATCTCCACCCACTCGGCGAGCTCGCCGATGGACCGGCCGTACGCCCCCGCGTTCATCGAGACCGCCCCGCCGACCGTCCCGGGGATCCCCGCCAGCTCCTCCGCGCCGGAAAGGCCCGACAGCGCGCAGAGCACCGCGAAGCGCGGGAGCATCGTCCCGCCTTCCGCGACGACCGACCCTCCCGGGGAGAAGATCATCTTCCCCATGTTCTTCTTGAGGCACATCACCGTCCCCCGGACGCCGCCGTCGTTGACCAGGAGGTTGCTGCCCGCGCCCAGGAAACGCACTTCCCGCCCGATCTGCCGCTCCGAACGGAGGATTTCCTGGACCTCCGAAAGGGAGCGGGGGAACACCATCCGCTCGGCGGCCCCGCCGATCCCCACCGTGGTGAAGTCGCGGAGCTTGGCTCCGTAGACCTCCTCGACCCTCCCCGTCGTCACGCCCATCCGTTTTCCTCTTTCCCGGCCGTCAGCCGGAAAGAACGCTCTCTCCCAGTTTCCAGACATCGCCGGCTCCCATCGTAAGGAATATGTCCCCGGGGCAAAGCCGGGGGACGATCGTGCCCGCCGCGTCCACCGCCCTGCCCCCGTAGATCGCCGCCTTGTGCCCGTGCTGGCCGATCGCCTCGCAGAGGCGCTCCCCCGTCGCGCCGGGGATCGGCTCCTCCCCGGCGGAGTAAACGTCGAAGACGAACAGCAGGTCCGCGTTGTGGAACGCGGAAAGGAAATCCCGGAAGAGGCCGTGCGTCCGGGAATACCGGTGGGGCTGGAACCCCACGACGATCCTCCGGTCCGGCCACACCTCCCGCGCCGCGGCCAGCGTGGCCCGGACCTCCTCGGGATGGTGGCCGTAGTCGTCGACGACCGTGATCCCTTCCCGTTCCCCCTTCACCTGGAAGCGCCGGACCACGCCGCCGTACTCGTCGAGCCCCGCGCGGACCCGGTCGAAGGGGATCCCCAGCTCCATCGCGACCGCCACCGCCGCCAGCGCGTTGCTCACGTTGTGCCTGCCGGGCGCCTTCAGGGAAACCTCTCCGAGCGTCTCCCCGCGGCGGATCACCCGGAACCGGTTGCTCATCCCCTCCGGGACGACACCGTCGGCGCGGTAGTCCGCGTGGGCCGAAAAGCCGTAGGTAACGACCGTCTTCTCCACGGACGGGATCAGCTCCTGCACGTTCGGGTGGTCGATGCACAGCACCGCGAAGCCGTAGAAGGGTACCTTGTTGATGAAATGGAGGAAGTTCTCCTTGATCTGCCCGATCCCGGAGTAGAAATCGAGGTGCTCGGGGTCGATGTTCGTCACCACCGCCACCGTCGGCGACAGCCGGAGGAACGACCCGTCGCTCTCGTCCGCCTCCGCGACCAGGAACTCCCCCTGGCCCAGCTTCGCGTTGGATCCCAGGCTGTTCAGCTTCCCGCCGACCACGGCGGTCGGGTCCCATCCCGCCGAGGCCAGGATCGTGGCCACCATCGACGTGGTGGTCGTCTTGCCGTGCGTCCCCGCAATGGCGATCCCGTATTTCATCCGCATCAGCTCGGAGAGCATCTCCGCGCGGGGGATGACGGGGATCTTCCGCCGGTGCGCCTCGATCACCTCGGGGTTGTCCGCCTTGACGGCCGAGGAGAACACGACCACGTGCCCGTCCGCCGGGACGTTCTCCGGCGCGTGGCCCATACGGATCTCCGCGCCCAGCCGCGCAAGCCGGTCGGTCGTGTCGGAGCGGCGCAGGTCGGAGCCGCTCACCTTGTACCCCAGGTTGAGGAGCAACTCCGCGATGCCGCTCATTCCGATGCCGCCGATGCCGATGAAATGGATGCGAAGCCCCTTTCTATACACGGAGGGTCTCCCCCTTGCCGATCCGCCGGAGCGCCGAGCGGACGATTTGCGCCGCCGCGTCCGGGCGGGAAAACCCCGCCGCCGCGTTCGCCGCAGCGCCCCGGCGGCGGGGATCGGAAGACCACAGCCGCAGCGCCTCGAGGACCTTCTCTTCCGTGGCCTCGTCCTGCCGCATCCACACGCCGGCGCCGGTCGCGCAGAACTCCTCGGCGTTCCTCTCCTGGTGCCGGTCGGCCGCGTGCGGGTACGGGACGAGGATGCAGGGCCTGCCGAAGAGGGCGGCCTCCGCGATGGAGAGCGCCCCCGCCCGCATCACGACCGCGTGGCACCGCGCGAACACCTCCCCGATCCGCTCCGTGAAGGGGAACGGATCGATCGGGAGGCCTTCCTCGCGCACCGTCGCCGCCACCGCTTCGTACTCTCCGGGCCCGGTCTGCAGCACGAACTTCATCGCATGCCCTTCCCTCTTCACGCGCCTCGCCATTTCCACCGCCAGCCGGCTGATCGCGCGGGCCCCCTGCGAGCCCCCCAGGGCGAAGACGACGAAGGCATCCCCCGCCGCCAGCGGCGTCCCCTGCTGCCGCGCGGCCGCGACTTCCCGCCGGACGGGGTTCCCCGTGACCTCGACCCTGCCGGCCGGGAAATAGGGAGCGGCCCCCTCGAACCCCAGGTAGACGCGCCGCGCCATCCTTCCCAGCATCCGGTTCGCCCTGCCCGGCACGGCGTTCTGCTCCTGCAGGAAGAGGGGGACACGGGCCGCGACCGCCGCGACGGCAACCGGCACGGAGGCGTAGCCGCCGACCCCGAAGACCAGGTCCGGCCGGCGCCGCCCCAGGACCGAGAACGCGGAGGCGATCCCCTTCGCCATCTGCGCCACTCCCAGCACTCCTCCCGCTCCCTTGCCGAGGACCTGGCCGGACGGCACGAAATCGATCTCGTAGCCGCGCACCGGGACGGTCCTCGCCTCGAGGCCGCTCTCCGTTCCGACGAACGAGACCAGGCCGCCGGGAACCAGCTCGAGGAACGCCTCAGCCAGCGCTATCCCCGGAAAAACGTGCCCGCCGGTTCCCCCGCCCGCGATGGTCAGCGTCAGCGACAAACGTTTCCGCCCCTTTCATCGAAATGTTGATCAGCACTCCCATCGCCGCAAGGTGGAGGATCAGAGAGCTCCCCCCGTAGCTCAGGAACGGGAGCACCATCCCCTTCGGCGGGAGCATCTTCAGCCCCACCATCATGTTCATCAGCGCCTGGATGCCGATCACCGACGACAGGCCGATCGCCAGGTACCTCCCGAACAGGTCGCGGGCGCGGCGCGCGATCCGGAACCCCACGCACACCATCGTGAGGAAGATCGCCCCGACCGCCACGACCCCCGCGAACCCCAGTTCCTCCCCGATGACGGAGAAGATGTAGTCCGTGTGGATCTCCGGCAGGTAGAAGAGCTTCTGCCTCCCCGCGCCGATCCCCGTCCCCAGGAACCCGCCGTTGGAGAAGGCGATCAGCGACTGCACCACCTGGTACCCGGCTGCCTGCGCCTGGGAGAAGGGATCGAGGAACGCGTGCAGCCGCGCCATGCGGTACGGCTTCGCGGCGATGAGGAGCGCGACTCCGGCGACCCCCGCGCCCATCAGTCCCGCCAGGATCTTCCAGGGAAACCCCGCGACGAACAGGATCGCGATGCAGGAGGCCGCGATGACCACGGCCATCCCGAAGTCGGGCTCCTTGAGGATCACCGCAAGAAAGACCGCCGTCACGCCGAGCACCGGCAGGAAGATTTTGATTCCCTCCTTCGAGTTCTCCCCCTTCCGGTCGATGGCGTACGCCGCGAACGCGATGAGGACGAACTTCGCGAGCTCGGAGGGCTGGAAGGTGAACAGGCGGAGGTTGATCCACCGGGAAGCCCCGTTTGCCGTATGCCCGATCTTCGGGAGGAAGACCAGGAGGAGAAGGCCGAAGGCCGCCGCCAGGATGTGCCAGATGCGCCGGCGGTAGAAGTCGTAATCGACCCGCGTCAGGAAGACCGCCAGCGATGCGCCCATGACGAGGAAGAGGACCTGCCGCTTGAGGAAGTAGGCCGAGTCGTTCCCGAACTTCGCCCCGGCGCCGGCGGTGACGGAGGTGGCGCTGAAGACCATCACCGTCCCGAGGACGGAGAGGATCAGGGTGCAGAAGAACAGGACCAGGTTCTCGTGCCGCTTGCCCAGGTTCAGGTTCATTCCGGAAGCTCCTCGACCGCCGCGCGGAACGACTCGCCGCGCTCCTCGAAGTTCTTGAACTGGTCGAAGCTGGAGCAGGCCGGCGACAGGATCGCGACGTCGCCCGGCCGGGCCAGCGCGTCCGCCAGGCGGAC
>JACRMU010000101.1 GCA_016219515.1 Deltaproteobacteria bacterium | reverse complement strand
CTCTGCCGGTTGAGCTACCAGGGAACGAAAAACGGCAGGTGAAAACTATAATCCCGCCCCCCTCGCAGCGTCAAGAGGATTGGGTGGTCCGCCGCCGGCCTTCCACTCGTTCCCCTTGGGAGCGGTGGGAAGTCCCAGTTCGCGCCAGGCGTCGAAGCCGCCGTGGAGGACGCTCACCCTTTCGATCCCCCGCTTGATCAGGATCCGCGCCAGACTGGCGCTGGTGGCTTCCCCCGGTCAGGTGCAGTAGAAGACCAGGTCCCGGTCCTCCGGCAGGTGATGGGCGAACCGGTGGAAGGTCGCCGGGCGCAGGCGATACGACCCGTCGATCATCCGGTCGGACCGTTCGTAATCGTCGTCCCGCCGAAGGTCCAGCACCAGGGGCGGTTCCGGCTCCGACAGCTTCCGGTGCAGTTCCTCCGGCCCGATCCGCGGGGTGTTGTAATGCCGGATCAGGTAGTACCGGTAGGCGATCCTCCACGCAAGGTAGGCGGCCAGGCCGACGACGAGGATCCATCCCATCCCTCCGTGGAGCGTCTCGGCGTGCGACGCGATCTCCTTCCCGAAGATCCGCCCGAGCCCCGTCCCGGCCGAGGCCCAGAGCAGCGCCCCGATCAGGTCGGCGGCAAGGAACCGGGAGAGCGGCATGGCGGCCACCCCCGCCAGCGGGGGCATGATCGTGTTCACGCCGGGGAGGAATTTCGCAAACAGGATCGTGGCGATCTTCCGGCGGTGGAACTGGTCCACGGCGCTTTCGACGCAGACATCCGGGTTGAACGACATCCTGCAAAGGGACCCGAGGATCCCCCGCCCCCGCCATTTCCCCACGGCGTACCAGATCAGGTCCGCCCCCAGCGCCCCCGTCACCGCCCCCGCG
The DNA here is from genome assembly GCA_016219515.1 of Deltaproteobacteria bacterium. GTDB lineage: Bacteria > Desulfobacterota > Deferrimicrobia > Deferrimicrobiales > Deferrimicrobiaceae > JAENIX01. The sequence goes on along the minus strand of JACRMU010000101.1, from coordinate 12,065 downwards.
ACGACCAGGGGGAACGATACGGTCCCCGAAACCGAATAGGCGCCCCCGAGCATCAGGAACGGGAACGCGGGGAACGGAAGGCCGATATTCTCCAGAAAGCAGACGAGGAAGATCGCCGCGCCGCCGTGCCGGGCAATCATCGCCGGGAACCAGTCCACCGGGTCGGCTCCTTTCTCGGGAGGAAACCCTTACCAGGAATAGATGAGCCGCGCATCCGCGGGGATGCGCAGGCGGGGATATCTACCTGGGCACATCCAACGCCTTGCGGTACGCGATCCAACCGGAAACGGCAAGCAGCAGGATTCCCGCGATGTATGGCGGAAGGGCAAACCCGGTGGGGATTCCTTCTCCCTATCCGATCTTTACCCACTCGTGGATGTAGGTCCCGATGACTGCAAGCGCGCCGGCCGCGCCGGCCGCCCATCCCCGCGCGCCGGGAGCGAAGGGGGCATCCTCCGGAGCCCGGAGGAAGAGCACCGAGTAGACGAGCATCCCAACGCAGATGAGGAGCATCGACCATACGGGACCCACCCAGGGCAGGGGGATCAGGAACAGGATGTCCCAGTCGGACAGCCCCGAGGGCCAGCCGATGGCGACGCGCAGCCACACGTAATAGAAGACATCCCAGACGGCGAAGGCGAGGAGGAACGCCCCCATCCGCCTCGCGCCGCCGCGGAAGGAGAGCGAAGCCGCGCACAGCAGCATGACGACGGTCGCTCCTTCCCGCACGATCTCCACCGCCAGCAGCTTCGGGGAAAGGTCCTTCATCGGGAAAAGCGGGCCGCCGCCCAGCAGGTCCCGCAGATAGACGACCACCGCCGCCTCGACGAAGGCCATCGCGGCGGCGAAGACGACGAGGAAGACGACCTTCTCCTTCATCTCCCCTTGGCGGCATCCCCGCGCAGCACGGAACAGGTGGACGACGCGCGCGCCACGAGCTTTCCGGCTTCGTTGGCGACGTCGCATTCGACCATCCCCACGGTTTTCCCGCGGTGGGTAACCTTCGCCCTGGCCGTCAGCTTCTCGTCGAACACGGGGCGCAGGAAATTGATCTTGAGCTCAAGGGTCGTGAACGACTCCCCCGGGCCCAAGGTGGTCGCAAACGCATATCCCATCGCCGCGTCCGCAAGGTCGCAGAGGATCCCGCCGTGCACCGTCCCCATCGGGTTGTGATGGCGACGGTCCGCCTTCATCTCGAACACCGACTCGCCGTTGCCGAAGGACGTCACGCGCATCCCGACCAGGACGGCGACCGGCGGCGTCTTCGGACCTTCCTTCATTCGATCGGAAAACGCCTTCTCCATCCTCGCCCTCCCGCGATGCCCGCAGGCAGATATGGAAAATTATCTCACGGGAGCCGTCCCCGACGCGACCCGGCGGTGGGTCAGAGCCACTTCTTCCTGCGGAAGTAGTACAGCATCCCTGCCGCGATCGCGACCATCAGCAGCATGACGGCCGGGTAGCCGTACATCCATCGGAGCTCCGGCATGTTGTAGGGGGAGGCCTGGGGATCGAAGTTCATCCCATAGATGCCGACGATGAACGTCAAGGGGATGAAGATCGTCGCGATCACGGTGAGCACCTTCATGATCTCGTTCATCCGGTTCGACATCGAAGACATGTACTCGTCGACAAGGCCTGCGGCCAATTCCCGGAAGGTCTCCACCATGTCCATCAGCTGGACCGTGTGGTCGTAGCAGTCGCGCAGATACGGCCGTGTCCCGGCGCGGATCAGCGGGGACTCTTCCCGGAGGAGTTCGTTCATCGCGTCGCGGGCGGGCCACACCGCCCGGCGGACGACGAGCAGCCGCTGCTTCGCCCGGCGGATCTCATGGAACCTCTCGCGGGAGGGAGAGGCGATCAGCTTCTCCTCCAGTTCCTCCACCTCGTCGCCCAGCTTCTCCAGCGTCGGGAAGAACGCATCGATCACGGCGTCGCAGAGCGCGTACGCCAGGAAATCCGCGCCCAGGGTCCGGATCGGTCCTTTTCCCTGGCGCAGGCGCTCCCGGACGGGATCGAAGGCATCTCCCGGGCGTTCCTGGAAGGACACCACGACCCGGTCGCCGAGGAAAAGACTTACCTGTTCCGGCGGCTCCGGGAGGCGGACCTCCCGCAGGATGATCAGAAGATGTCCCTCGTACCGCTCGACCTTGGGCCGCTGGGGGACGTTCAGCACGTCTTCCAGTCCAAGGGGGTGGAAGCCGAACCGCTCTCCGACCGCCCGGACGACGCCCGGATCGGACAGTCCGGCGATATCGAGCCACAGGACCCCGCTTTCGGGAACGGAAAGCGAGCCGATCTCCCCCGGCGTCAGCGTGCGCTCCTCGAGGAAGGACGCGTCATACCGGAAGAGGGTGATCCGGACGGGTTCCTTATCGGCCTCCGGATGGGCTGCAAGGGTCCCCGGAGGAGTTCCCGGTGGGTGCCACCGTTTTCTCCGCTTCCGCGCCATCGGCCTCTCTCCTTTCGCCTTGCCTGCAACTCCCTTATACCAAACGGCGGAATCCCGTGAAACGGGATCCTCCCGGGTCCCTTCCCGAAACGATCATTCCGGAATTGCGGCCGCTGCGAGAAGCGTGGAATAATGAATTTCAAACCTTTCCGCCGGAAAAAGGGGCATCCGGATGGAACATCGTTCGCATCGCGGCGTCGCCGTCATCCTCGTCCTGTTCGTCTTGTTGGCGGTTCTTGCTTACAGCTGCGCCGTCAACCCGGTCACGGGCAAGTCCGAGCTGTCCATCGTCTCCTTCTCGGAGGAGGAAGAGGTGGCGCTGGGCGCGAAGGCGTATACCCCCGCCGTCCAGCAGCAGGGCGGCTTCTACCGCGACCGCGCGCTGGAGGAGTACGTACAGTCCGTAGGGATGCGGGTCGCGCGCGCCTCCCATCGGCCCGGCCTGAATTACCGCTACCGGGTGCTCAACTCCTCCGTTCCCAACGCCTTCGCGCTGCCCGGCGGCTTCATCGTGATCAACCGGGGGCTGCTCGTCCACCTTTCGAGCGAAGCGGAGCTGGCGGCGGTCCTGGGGCACGAGACCGGGCACGTGACGGCGAAGCATTCCCTGGGGGGATACCAGCGGGCGCTGGCCGCCAACCTGCTCCTCACCGGGATCTCGGTCGCCGCGGGAGGGAAAACCGGAGTAATGGAGGTCTCGAGCATCACCACATCGCTTCTCGAGAATGGTTTTTCGAGGGACCAGGAGCGCGAGGCCGACTGGCTGGGGATCGATTACATGGTCCGGTCGGGATACAACCCGGAGGGGGCGGTGCGGCTCCAGGAATACTTCTACCGGCAGCTCGAGGGGGGGAAGAACCCGATGTTCGTGGAGGGGCTCTTCCGGACCCACCCGTTCTCCAAGGAGCGGCTGGACAACGCCCGCGCCCGGATTGCGGAGCGGTACCCGGACACCGTGCGCAACCCGAACTACACGTTCAACGAAACGGTCTTCCTCCAGAAGACCGGCCCCATCCGTGAAGTCCAGAAGGCGTACGACATCGCCGGCGAGGGGGATAAGCGGCTGAAGGAAAAGCGGTACGCCGACGCGCTCGACCGGTACCGGGAGGCGGTCTCCCGTCAGCCGGAGCAGGCCCCGCTCCATTCGTCGATCGGCCGGGTGTACCTGATCCAGAAGGACTACCCGGCCGCGGAGAACTCCCTGCGCAGGTCGATCCAGCTGGACGGCGAGTTCTTCGAGCCGCATTTCCTGATGGGCGTGCTGCGGTACCAGCAGCGGGACTACCGGGGGGCCATCCCCGAACTGTCGCGCAGCATGGACCTGCTCCCGACGAAGCAGGGAGCGGCCTACCTCTCCAAGTCGTACGAAGCGATCGGCGATAAGCAGAACGCCAAGAAGTACGCCGCGATGGCGAAGTAGCCCCCGGCGGGGCTACCTTTTCCCGGAAATCGCCTGGATCTTCTGGTCGATCGACCGGATCTCGTTTTGCAGGGCGTTCCGCTCGGCGACCCTCTTTTTCCAATCCTGCCGGAGCGTCAGATATGTGGAGCGGGCCTGGCGCTTCCGGTCCTGGGCGAGGCGGATGCCATCCCGCTCGGAGCTGATCCGGTCGTTCAATCGCTTGATCTCCGCGGAGATTCCGGGGCCTTCCCCCCGGGAAGAAGACCTTGGAAGGGCGTCCCGTTGGGACTGCAGCTCGTCCCGCTTGTCGGCCATGTCCTGGATATTCTGCAGCGACCTCTCGATGTTGGAATTCTCGGAATCGATCCGCCAGTTCATCCGCCCCTCTTCGTCCGCCAGCTCCTTCTCCGCCGCCGCGATCCGGTCCTCCAGGGCGTCCCGCTTGTCCAGCAGCCGCTCCCGGCTTTCCTTGAGCTCCTCGATCTTCTTCCGGTCGGCCTGCCGGCGGGCTTCCTCCTGCCGGGCGCGAAGATCGGCCCGGCGCGCCTTCCCTTCCGCACGGACCCTGGCGTGCGCCGCCTTGTCCAAGGCCGCCGGCCGGACCTCCATCCCGGTCCGGATCCAGGCGTAATCTTCATCGGAAAGGGGCTGGCTCCAGAACCGGTTCTCGAAAATTTCCTGCGGGTAGATCAGGACGGTCCCGTTGTCCGCAGCCACCTGGAAGTCGCTGTCGCGGGTCACCCCGTTGTCGGTCCCCAGGGGGACGGATACCGCAACGGCGGCGTCGTTTTTCAGGTCGACCGCCGCATCCGCCGGGAAGGCGGGGGAAACCGGCATGCACCACACGGCAGCCGCGAGAAGAAGAGGAAGAAGCCGTCTCATGCCCATTGGACGCCCTCCGGCGGGCGGGAATTCGATGTCCCGCGGGTCGGCGCATCGATTATAATGGAAAGGTTATCTAACGGATTCGGGGTTCATCCCCCCGTTTCCGCCCGCTCACAGGAAAGGATACACCGTGGCCAAGGAGGAATTCATCCCGAAATGGATCGCCTGGGAAGTGACCGGGCGATGCAACCTGAACTGCATCCACTGCCGGGCCGCCTCCTCCATGTTTTCCCACGACACCGATTTCACGACGGAAGAGGCGAAGAAGCTCATCGACGACATCACCTCGTTCTGCAGCCCCGTGCTCGTGCTTTCCGGAGGGGAGCCGCTCCTTCGGCCGGATCTCTTCGAGATCGCGAAGTACGGTACCGAAAAGGGGCTGCGGATGTGCATCGCCACGAACGGGACCCTGGTGACCGACGAGATCTGCGGGAAGATGAAGGACGCCGGGATCAAGATGGTGTCCCTCTCCCTCGACGGCTCCACGCCGGCCGTCCACGATAATTTCCGGAACCAGCCGGGGGCGTTCGAGGCGACGCTTCGGGCCGCGGAGACGTTCCGTCGGAACGACGTCCCGTTCCTCGTCAACTCCTCCTTCGCCAAGCGGAACCAGCACGACATCGCCGACACGTACAAGCTCGCCAAGGAGATCGGCGCGAAGGCCTGGTACATGTTCATGATCGTCCCCACGGGCCGGGGGAAGGAGATCATGGACGAATTGATCAGCAAGGAGGATTACGAGAAGATCCTCGAGTGGCACTACCGGATGGAGAAGCAGGAGACGGATCTTCTCGTGCGTCCCACCTGCGCCCCGCACTACTACCGGGTCCGCCTGCAGAAGATGAAGGAGGAGGGACACCGGTTTTCCCCGCGGTCGCTCACCTTCTCGACCGGCGGCGGCAAAGGGTGCATCTGCGCGCAGACGATCTGCTTCATCGACTCGAAGGGGAACGTCCAGCCCTGCTCCTACTTCCCCGTCGTGGCGGGGAACGTGAAGAAGCGGTCCTTCAAGGAGATCTGGGACCATTCCGAGCTGTTCGAGTCGCTGCGCGCCTTCGAGAAGTACAAGGGGCGGTGCGGCGAGTGCGAATATATCAACGTCTGCGGCGGATGCCGCGCGCGGGCCGACGCGGTGCTCGAGGACTATCTCGAGGAAGAGCCGTTCTGCACGTACGTCCCGCTCAAGACACGGAAGCGGCTCTCGCAAGCCGTCGAGGCCGGAAAACAGGCCGCAGAAAAGTAACGTACAAGAACGTCCCCGATCTTAAGTAACTTTCCGAGGTGAGAATGGGCGATTACCGATTCCTGAAGGCCTGCCGGCGGGAGCCGGTGGACGTGACTCCCGTGTGGATCATGCGCCAGGCCGGGAGATATCTCCCGGAGTACCAGAAGGTGCGCGGGAAAAACTCGTTTCTCACGATGTGCAAGACCCCGGAGCTCTCGGCGCAGGTGACGATCCAGCCGGTGGAGCGGCTGGGCGTGGACGCGGCGATCCTCTTCTCCGACATCCTCATCCCCGTGGAGGCGATGGGAGTGCCGCTGGAATTCCATGACGGAAAGGGGCCGCTCCTGGGGAAGGAGATCCGGAACCAGGCGGACGTGGACGCGCTCGCCGTTCCCGACCCGGCCGACAAGGTCCCGTTCGTGATGGAGGCGATCCGGATCCTGCGGAAGGCCTTCGAGGGGAAGGTCCCGCTGATCGGCTTCTCCGGCGCACCCTTCACGCTGTGCTCCTACATCGTGGAAGGGGGGACGTCGCGCAACTTCATCAAGCTCAAGTCCCTCATGTACCAGGCGCCGGACGTCTACCGGTCGCTGATGGGCAAGATCGCGAGGACGGTGATCGCCTACCTCAACGCCCAGATCGAGGCCGGCGCGCAGGCGGTCCAGATCTTCGACACGTGGGCGGGGGTGCTGACCCCCGGCGACTACGAGGAGTACGCCCTGCCCTACACCCGGCAGGTGGTCGAGGGGATCCGGGGCGGCAAGGTCCCCATCATCCACTTCGCCAACGACTGCGCAACCATCCTGCCGGCCATCCGGACGCTCGACACGGACGTGATCGCCGTCGACTGGAGGATCCCGCTGGATGTCGCGGCGGTCGTCGTCGGCAATGACGTTGCGCTGCAGGGGAACATGGACCCGACGATGCTCTTCCACGCGCCGGAGAAGATCGACGACTGCGTGCGCGACGTCCTCTCGCGCGGCGAAGCGGCGGCCTCCCACATCTTCAACCTGGGCCACGGGATCCTGCCGCCGACCAACCCGGAGCACGCGGTCGCCATGGTCGAGGCGGTCCACCGGTTCGGACGGAAGGCGTGACGTTTCCCGGAACGGGGAACCGCCTATGCCCGCATCTTCGCCGCTCACGGGTATCGTCCTCCTGAACATGGGGGGGCCGGCCAGCCCCTCCGCCGTCCGACCGTTCCTGGCGAGGCTCTTTTCCGACCGCGACCTGATCCGCCTCCCCTTGGCCCCCCTTGCCCAGCCGCTGTTTGCCTGGATCGTCTCCGGGGTGAGGGCCCGGAAGGTGCGGCGATACTACGAGGAGATCGGCGGCGGCTCCCCGATCGGGACCCTGACGGAACTCCAGCGGGCCGCGCTCGAAGCGGCGCTCCGGGCGACGGGAGGAAATTTCAAGGTCTACGTCGGGATGCGGTACTGGTACCCCCTTTCCAAGCACGCGGCTCTGGAAATGAAGGAGGACGGGGTGGCGCGGGCGATCGCCCTTCCGTTGTACCCGCAATATTTCGCCGCGACCACGGGGTCGAGCTTCAAGGACCTTGCGGCCTGGATGCGGTGGGCCGGAGCGGCATTCCCCGTCAGGGAGGTCCGCTCCTACCCCGATCATCCCGGATACATCGCCGCCTTGTCGGAAAAGATCGGGGAAACGCTGGACGGGACCGCTCCCGGCGGACGGCACCTGCTCTTCAGCGCCCACGGGATACCGAAATCGTTCGCCGACGAAGGCGACCCGTATCCGGCGGAGGTGGAGCGAACCGTCGCCGCGGCGATGCGGAATTTTCCCGGCGTCCCCCACTCGATCTCCTACCAGAGCCGGACGGGGCGGGCACAGTGGCTCGCGCCGGACACCTTCGCCGAGGTCCCGCGCCTGGCGCGGGAAGGAATCCGCACGCTGGTCGTCGTCCCGGTGAGCTTCGTCTCCGACCACATCGAGACGCTCCACGAGCTCGACATCCGGCTGAAGCGCACGGCGGAAGAGGCCGGCATCGAGACCTTCCTCCGGGTCCCGGCGCTGAACGATTCCCCGGCGTTCATCGGGGCATTGAAGGAAATCGTCCTTTCCGCCGCGGCGGAAGGGTAGGAAGGAACGGTCCATGCCGCGCATCGTCATCGTCGGGGCCGGCATTTCGGGGCTCTGCACCGCCCACTATCTCGTGAAGACCCTCTCCGCTGCGGGCCGGGCGGCCGAGATCCTGATCTTCGAGGCGGAAAACGTCCCGGGCGGCAAGATGCGCACCTTCCGCGAGGACGGCTTCGCGATGGAGTGGGGTCCCAACGGATTCCTCACCAACAAGCCGTACTCCATGGAACTGGTGAAGGAGCTGGAGATCGAGAACCGGCTCGCCCGGTCGTCCGACCTGGCCCGGAAGCGCTTCATCTATTCGGGAGGAAAGCTCCACCGCCTCCCCGAGACGCCGAAGGCGTTTTTCACTTCCGACCTCCTCTCCCTGCAGGGGCGGCTCCGGATCCTGAGCGAGCCCTTCGCGCCGCCTCCGCCGAAAAACGCGGACGAGTCGCTGGGGGATTTCGCCCGCCGGAGGCTGGGGTCCGAGGCGCTGGAGAAGCTGCTCGATCCGATGGTGACGGGGATCTACGCGGGGGACCCCGACCGGATGTCGCTGCGGAGCTGCTTCCCCATGATCCACGACCTGGAGCGCAAATACGGCGGGCTCGTCAAGGGGATGATCTCCCTCCGGAAGGAGCGCCGGCGAGCCGGGGAGAAGCGCGAGATGTCGGCCGGGCCGGGCGGCGTCCTCATGTCGTTCGACACCGGGGTGCAGGCGCTCATCGACGCGTCTTGCGGAGGGGCTGCACACCGGCGTCTCCGTGGAGAGCGTGAAACGCCGCGACGGCCGATTCCTGCTTTCCCTCGTCGAAAGGGGATTGCGGGGCGAGATCGACGCGGACGCGCTCGTGCTGGCGACACCCGCTTATGCCGCGGCTTCGGCCCTCGGTTCCATCGACCCCTCTCTCGCGGAGGCGCTGTCGGCCATCCCCTACTCCCCGGTCTCCGTCGTGGCGCTGGGATACGAGCAGGCCGGGCTCGGCAACCCGCTGGACGGCTTCGGCTTCCTCATCCCGCGCGGAGAGAAACGGAAAATCCTCGGGGCGCTGTGGGACTCCAGCGTCTTCCCGAACCGTGCGCCGCAAGGGAAAGCGCTGATCCGCGCGATGGTCGGCGGAGTCCGGAACCCCGAGCTCGCCGAGCTGCCCGCCGAGGAGCTGATCGCGCTGACCCGCGCGGAGCTCGCGGCGACGATGGGGATCGCCGGCTCCCCCATGCTCGCGCGCGCCTTCTTCCACGAGAAGGGGATCCCCCAGTACCTGGTGGGGCACGGCAAGGTGCTGGACCGGATCGACGGGCGACTGCACGGCATCCCGGGGCTCTACCTCAACAGCAACGCGTACCGCGGGATCGCGCTGAACGACTGCGTCCTGCAGTCCCGGCTCGCCGCGGAGCGGATCGCAAAAGAACTCTACCCATCCTCCGCGCAACGGTAAGGAGAAGGCATGGGCCACCTCCGCAACGGCCAGGGCGTGTACGGAAAGCTTCAGAAGCGGCTCGACGCGTATCCGATCGGCGCGCCGGCCGCTCCCGCACTCTACGAGATCCTCAAGCGCCTCTTTTCCGAAAAGGAGGCCTTCGTCGCATCGAAGATGCCGGTGCGGTTCGTCGACCTCAAGGGGATCGCGAAGCGGACCGGGATGAAGGGGCCGGAGCTTCTTCCCCTCCTCGAAACGATGGCGGGAAAAGGGCTCGTGATGGACTTCACCCGCGACGGAAAGACGCGCTACATCCTCTCGCCGACGCTGCTCGGGTTCTTCGAGTTCGCCTTCATGCGCGTCCGAGACGACATCCCCCAGAAGGAGCTGGCGCATTTCATGGTGGAGTACGTCCACGAGTCGCCGGAGTTCGTCCGGTCGATCTTCGCGGGAAAGGTGCAGCCCGGCCGGGCGCTCGTCCACGAAGGAACGGTAGAAACGGAAGACTTGCCGCGGGTCCTGGACTACGATCGGGCGACGCAGCTCATCGATAAGGCACGGCTGTGCGCCGTCTCCCTCTGCTACTGCCGGCACGTGATGGAACACGAGGGGAAACCGTGCGGGAAGCCGATGGAGGTCTGCACGACCTTCAACGGCGGCGCCGATTTCCTGGTCCGGCGCGGGCTCGCCCGGAAGATTTCGAAGGAGGAAGCGCGCGACATCTTCGCGGCGACCCGGGAAGCCGGGTTGGTCCACATCGTCGATAACGTGAAGAAGAAACCCGCCTTCGTCTGCCACTGCTGCGGCTGCTGCTGCGGCATGCTCACCGCGATCAACCGGTTCAAGATGTTCGACGCCGTCGTCACCTCCACGTTCCTGGCGGCGGTGGACGCAGGGATATGCACGGGGTGCGGACTGTGCGCGAAGAAGTGCCCGATCGGCGCCATCGAAGTCCTCGGCGAGGAGAAAAAGGGGAAGGCCGTCGTGGACGAGCGGGCATGCCTGGGGTGCGGCGTGTGCAAGCCGGCCTGCGCAAAGGAAGCGCTCCGGATGGCCCCCAGGAAGGAGAAGGTCCTCGTACCCGAGGACGCCTGGCACCGGACGGTCCTCATGGCGATCGAGCGCGGGAAGTACCAGAATTTCATCTTCGGCGACCTCGACCGCCTCGACCACTCCGCCCTGCGCGCGGTCACCCGGATCCTCATTTCCCTGCCGCCCGTCAAGAAAGCGCTCCTCGCGAAGCAGGTCGACTCGCAATACCTCCAGGCGCTTCTGGACTGAAAAGGAGCCCCGATGAAAAGTTTCCGCAAGGAGCTCCGGTTCGACGGCCGGCGCAGGAAACGGGTCCTCGTGAAGATCATCGGCGAATGAAGGGTACTTCACCTCCCCCCTCCTCGGTCGCGGCGTTCGCCCGCGTCTCGGGGAAACCCGGATCGATCCTGCTCGAGACGCAGCGGCCGGACGTGCGGGACCGGTATTCCTATCTGCTTTCGGACCCCGAGAAGATCCTTTCCACGGAGCGCCTGGAGGAAGTCCCTTCCCTCCTGGAAGAAGCGGCGGCGTGGCAGGGCCGGGGATTTCCGGTCGCGGGATACCTCGCCTACGAAGCGGGGTACGCCCTGGAGAAGGCCTTCGATGCCGCCGGCGGCGACGCATTCCCCTTCCCCCTACTCCGGTTCGGCGTCTACCCGGGGCTCCTCCGGTTCGACCACCTGAGCGGGCGGTGGGAAGCAGGCGGCCCATCCCCCCCCGATCTGCCGGATCCATGCGGCGAAACCGGGATTCCGCCATCGTTCGAAGGACCGATCGATCCCGTATTCTCCCTCCCCGAAGAGGAATACCTCCGCAAGGTGGAGGAGATCCGCCGAGCCATCGCGAAGGGCGACGTGTACCAGGCCAACCTGACCGGGAAATTCACCTTCCCGTTCCCCGGCGACCCGTTCTCCCTTTATCTACGGCTGCGGGCCGCGCAGCCGGTGCCGTACGGGGCGTTCCTGCGCACGGAATCGGCCTGCATCGTCTCCCAGTCCCCGGAACTGTTTTTCCGCGTCCGGGGAGGGAACATCGAAACGCGTCCCATGAAGGGGACCGCCCCGCGGGGTTTGACGGAGGCCGCGGACCGCAAGGCGGCCCGGGATCTCAAGGCGGACCCGAAAAACCGGGCCGAGAACGTGATGATCGTCGACCTGCTGCGCAACGACCTGGGAAGAGTGTGCCGGACCGGATCCGTCAAGGCCTCCCGCCTGTTCGAAGTGCAGCGGTACCGCACTGTGCTGCAGATGGTTTCCACCGTTGCCGGGTCGCCTGCGCCGCATGCGACATTCCCCTCCCTGCTGCGCGCCCTGTTCCCCTGCGGTTCGGTCACCGGAGCGCCCAAGATCTCCTCGATGCGCCTGCTGCGTCGGCTGGAGCCCGCGCCTCGCGGGATCTACACCGGCGCGATCGGAATCCTTCTGCCGGGCGGCGACATGGCCTTCTCCGTGGCGATCCGGACGGTGACGGTGGAAAACGGGCAGGCGGAGGCCGGAGCCGGCGGAGGGATCGTCTGGGACTCGAAACCGCGGGAAGAGCTCCGGGAAGCGCACCAGAAAAGCCGCT
>JACRMU010000100.1 GCA_016219515.1 Deltaproteobacteria bacterium | reverse complement strand
TCCGGTCGGCCTCCCCGGCGCAGAAAATGCACCGGCTTCCCGCACCGCCGGAATTTCCCCCGCGGAGGTACTCCATCCGCCAGGGGGAGAACATGCGCTCCATCAGGCCGTCAGGTATTGACCAGTTCCCGGAGTTCCTTGCCTACCTTGAAGAAGGGAATCCGTTTTTCGGGGATGGACACCTTCTCGCCGGTCTTGGGGTTGCGTCCCTCCTTGGCGCGGCGGACGCGGACGGTGAAGCTGCCGAAACCGCGGATCTCGATCTTCTCCCCCTTCTGCAAGGCGTCTTTCATCTGGAGGAAGACCGTGTCCACGATGACCTCGCACTCTTTCTTCGTCAACGTCGTAACCTGTTCGGACAGCTTCTGAACGAGATCGCTCTTCGTCATGCTTTCATTCCCTCCACGGGATTATTTTATTGTGCGAGGTAATCGAGGCGGATTCGATACTCGGTCAATTTATCCCCGATTATACTTTTCGCCTCTTCCTTTAGCAATTCCATGATGGAGATCTTCTTCTTCGGGGGAGACACCACGCGGGGCTCTCCCTCGATCTTCGCCATCTTTCCCGCTTCCGCCACGGCATCTTCCAGGTTCCCCAGGGCGTCCACCAGGCCCAGCTCCCTGGCCTGCTCCCCGGAGAAGATCCGCCCGTCGGCGATCTTCATCACTTTCTTCTTGTCCATCTTCCGCCCTTCCGCCACGGCGTCCACGAACTGGAGGTGGACGTTGTCGACCACTTCCTTGAGGAGCTTTTGCTCCTCGGGCTTCATGTCCCGCACGGGAGAGCCGATATCCTTGAAGGAACCGCTTTTCACCACCATCCCCTTCACGCCGATCTTCCCGATCAGGTCCTTTACGCTGATAAAGGACATGATCACGCCGATGGAGCCGGTGATCGTCCCGGGGTTCGCGTAGATCTTCTGCGCCGCGCAGGCGATGTAGTATCCGCCGGACGCGGCCAGCGCCCCCATCGAGGCCACGACGATCTTTTTCCCCTGGAGCTTCTTCACCTCCTCGTAGATCTCCTGGGAGGGGCCCACCCCCCCGCCGGGGGAATTGATGCGGAGGACGATCGCCTTCACGGAGTCGTCCTTGGCGAACTTTTTAAGCTGCTCGATCGTCGCCTCGGAGTCGGCGATCAGCCCCGTGACGGGCAGGACCGCCACCTTGTCGCCCGACGTGAGGGACCAATCGTCCATGCGGGAGACAAGCCCGATGAGAAGGAAAAAGGCGGCGAACACCAGCGCGACGATCGCGCATCCGCGAAGAAAGGGGCGGCGGGCCCGCGGCGCCGGAAGGGGCGAATCTGTCGTCATGCGCGGCCTTACGCTACTCGTGGTTGATCTTCAGTTTCGCTCGAAGCGCTTCGCCCAGCACGGTGAGGTTCTCCGACGAATCGGAAGGCCGGGACATGTACGATTCCATGCTTTTCTTGTCCGCCTCTTCCTGGTAGGAGCGGACGGAGAGGGAGATCTTCTTGTTGGCGCGGTCCACCGAAAGAACGACCGCCCCCACCTCGTCCCCCATCTTGAATAGGGAGGACGGGTTGTCGACCTTCTCCCGGGACAGCTCCGAGATGTGCACGAGCCCCTCGATGCCGTCGGCCAGCTCGACGAAGACTCCGAAATCGGCCACCCGCGTCGCCTTCCCGTTGACCAGGTCCCCCTTGCGGAAACGGGCCTCGATCCCCGTCCAGGGGTCCAGGGTGAGGTGCTTGATGCTCAAGGAGAACTTCTGCGCGTCGGGGTCGATCTTCAGGACGCGGGCCTGCACCCGGTCCCCCTTCTTGAACATCTCCGAGGGGTGCTTCACCCGCTGGTTCCAGGAGATGTCGGACACGTGGACCAGGCCGTCGATCTCGCTGCCGACGTCGACGAAGACGCCGAAGTCGGTGATGTTCTTCACCGTGCCCTCCACGAGGGAGTTCTCGGGGTGCTTCGCGCGAAGCTCGTCCCACGGATTCGCCAGGAGCTGCTTCAGCCCCAGGGAGATCTTCTTGTGCTCCTTTTCCACCCGGAGAATCACCACGTCGGCGGCGTCGCCCGGCTTGAGGATCTCGGAAGGGTCCCGGAGCTTCTTGCTCCAGGACATCTCGGAGACGTGGAGCAGCCCCTCGACCCCCTCCTCGAGCTCGATGAAGGCGCCGTACTTGGTGATGTTCGTCACGCGCCCCCGGCACCGCCCTCCCGCGGCGTACCGCGAATCGATGTCGAGCCAGGGATCGGACTTCATCTGCTTGAGGCCCAGGGAGATCCGGCCCTTTTCCCGGTCGAAGCGGATGACCCTCACCTTCAGCAGGTCCCCGACCTTGCAGATGTCGGAGGGATGGACCACCTTGCCGTAACTCATGTCGGTGATGTGCATCAGGCCGTCCAGGCCCCCCAGGTCCATGAACACGCCGTAGTCGGTGATGTTCTTGACCCGCGCCTCCACGGTGTCCCCTTCCTGGATCCGCTCCAGGATGTTCTTCCGGTGGGACTCCCGCTCCTCCTCCATCGCCGCGCGGCGGGACACGACCACGTTGGCCTTCTTGCGGGAGAACTTGAGGAGCTTGAAGTTTCCCGAGAGCCCCACCACGGCGTCGTTGTCGCGGACGGGGCGGATGTCCACCTGGCTTCCGGGGAGGAACGCCTTGACGCCGATGTCCACCGTGAATCCGCCCTTGACCTTGGCCACGATGGTCCCGGGGACGGCGGTCCCCTCGTCGAACGTTTTCTGCAGGTCGTCCCACACGCGGATCTTGAGGACCTTGGAACGGGAAAGGAGGACGAACCCCTGTTCCGGGTCGTAACGCTCCACCATGATGTCGATGCGTTTGCCGGGAGAAAGGGCGGCGACCTCTTCCGGCGGGAGCTCCGAGAGGGGAAGCATCCCTTCCGACTTCCGGTTGATGTCGACGGCGACGTATTCCTTGAGCACCTTGATCACCACCCCGTGGATGATCTGCCCTTCCTCGGGGACCTCGATGCTCTCCTCGTACAGTTTGGCGAAATCGTCCTCGTTCTTCGCGGCAGCGGACCCGCCGGCCTGCCCTTCATCCGCTCCCACGGAACGGTTCGTTTTGTCCAATTTGTTTTCCATGTGCCGCTCCTCGCCGGGAGGTAACCGCCCCCCGGACCGTTGAATCCATTACATACGCAAGACTTCAGAAATCAAGTATATTATCACTGATAGTAGGCAACCTGGATTTTTTCTTCTTTCCATATCGAACGGATCCTGCCCACGAGCTCCTCGATGATCCACTCGGGGGTCGAGGCCCCCGCCGTCACCCCCACGCAGGAGACGCCCGTCAGGACCTCAGGAGAAAGCTCCGCCGCCGTCTCGATGTGCCGGGTCCGGGGGTTGAATTCCCTGCAGATTTCGGCCAGCCGCCGCGTATTGGCGCTGTTGTAGCCCCCCAGGACCACCATCACGTCCGCCTCGCGGGCCACGGCCACGGACTCCTTCTGCCGGAGGACGGTGGCGTGGCAGATCGTGTTGTAGACCCGGACCTCCGGGATGATCTTCAGCGCCACGGACACGAACTCCATCAGGTTCTCGAACGACTGGGTGGTCTGCGCGACGATCCCCGCCTTGCGGATCCCCGACGCATCCCGCAGGTCCGACAGGGAAGTGAGGATGGGCACGCCGCCCCCGATGTAGCTGATGATGCTCTTCACCTCGGGGTGGTTCGCGTCCCCGACGACGATCACGGCATACCCCTCGCGGCTCAGGGAGCGCGCGTGCTCCTGGGCCTTCTTCACGAAGGGGCAGGTGGCGTCGATGATCTTCACCCCCTTGGCGGCCAGCGCCTCCCCGTCGCGGCGGGTGATCCCGTGGGAGCGGACGATGACCTTCCCGCACGGGATGTCGTCCACCGATTCGACCACGCGCACCCCTTTCTTCTCCAGCTCCTCCACCGTCTGCGGGTTGTGGATGAGGGGGCCCAGCGAATGGATCGGGAGGGCCGCGGTTTCCGCCGTTCCGCCCTCCGCCTTGCCCGCCGTCTCGTTGGCGATGGAGATGGCCCGCTTGACCCCGAAGCAGAAGCCCGCGCTGCGCGCGATGAGGATCCGCTTCACAGCCCCAGCCCCTTCCTCGCGCCGTCGGGAAGGTTGCGGAGCATCTCCTCGACCGCCTCCTCCACGGTGAGCGTCGTGGTGTCGATGTAGACCGCCCCTTCCGCCATGCGGAGAGGGGAATGTTCCCGCGTGCTGTCCCGGATGTCCCTCCGGAGCACCTCCCGCAGGACCTCTTCGAACGGCTTCCGCCCGCCCGCCCCCCACTCCAGGAAGCGGCGCTTCGCGCGGACCGCGGCGGCGGCGTCCAGGAAGAACTTGGCCTCCGCGTCGGGAAAGACGACGGTCCCGGTGTCGCGGCCCTCGAGCACCACCCCGCCCCGCTCTCCCAGTTTCCGCTGGAGCGACACCATCGCCTCCCGCACCTGCTTGTGGACCGAGACCTCGGAGGCCCCCATGCTGATCTCCGGGGTCCGGATCGCATCGCTCACGTCCTCGCCGCGGAGCGCGACCCCCGGCTCTCCCTTCTCGCCCTTAGGGAAGGAAAGGTCGAGCTCCGCGCACAACCGGCCGAGCCGCGCGCCGTCGGACCAGGGGATCCCCGCCTTCCGGGCTGCAAGCGCGCAGGCGCGGTACATCGCCCCCGTGTCCAGCCGGGTCAGGGAGGCCCGTTCCGCCAGCCGGCGGGAAACGGTCGTCTTCCCCGCCCCCGAGGGGCCGTCGATCGTGACTATCGGTCGATCCCGCATTTCTCACCAGGGTTTGCCCTCACGCGAGGACCTCCGCAAGGATGCCGCGGAATCCGGGAAAGGAGGTGTCGATGCACTCCGTGTCGACGATCTCGATGGGGACGCCCGCAGCTGCGGAAAGGACCTGGAGGGACATCGCGATCCGGTGGTCCCCCCGGCTGTCGCACCGCATTCCGGGGGCAATCCGGGAAGGCCCTTCGATCCAGAGGCCGTCCGGGTATTCCCCGCAGCGGACGCCGAGCGACGACAGGGCGGACACCATCGCGACGATCCGGTCGGACTCCTTGACGCGCAGCTCTCCCGCGCCGCGGATGACGGTCCGCCCTCCCGCAAGGGCCGCCGCCACGCAGAGAGCGGGGACCTCGTCGACCATTCCCGGGATCTCCTCGGGAAACACCTCGACCCCCGCGAGATCCAGGCCCATGACCTCGATGTCGGCCACCGGCTCGCCGCCTTCCTGCCGAAGGGACTCCAGCCGGATCTCCGCCCCCATCCTCCGCAGGACGTTGACCAGGCCCGTCCGGAGCGGATTCACGCCGACGCCGTCCAGCCGCAGGCCCGCGCCGGGGACCGATGCCGCCAGCACGAGGAAGAACGCCGCCGAGGAAATGTCCCCGGGGACGTCGAGGGAAAGCGGAAGCAGCCGGTCCGGCGGATGGACCGTCACCTCGTTCCCTTCCCGCACGATCTTTGCGCCCATCGAGGAGAGCATCCTCTCGGTATGGTCCCGCGAAGGGAGGGGCTCGACGACGGTGGTGGGACCCGCGGCGAACAGCCCCGCCAGGAGCACCGAGGACTTGACTTGGGCGGAGGCCACCGGCATCTCGTACCGGATGCCGGAAAGCTTCCCCCCGCGGATGCACAGCGGCGGCAGGGTGTTCCCCTTCCGCCCGGAGATCGCCGCTCCCATGCGTGTGAGGGGCTCGACGATCCGCTGCATCGGCCGGCGGCGCAGGTACGGGTCTCCGGTCACCACCGACAGGAAGGGCTGGGCCGCCAGGATCCCGGCCCCGATCCGCATCGTCGTCCCGGAGTTCCCGGCGTCGATGACGTCCCCGGGCTCGGAGAGCCCCCGCAGGCCGCGGCCCGTGACCGCAAGCTCCGTATCCGAGACCTCGCGGACCCCGGCGCCCAGCGCGCGCATCATGCCCGCCGTGGAGAGCGTGTCCCCCGCGTGGAGAAAGCCGCGGATGCGGCTCTCCCCTTCCGCCAGCGAGGCAAGCATCACCGCGCGGTGGCTGATCGACTTGTCCCCGGGCATCCTCGCCGTACCCGAGATCCGGATATTTCTCTTCATGGGTTCACAGACCGTCCCGGGTTTTTTTCGATTTCCGGAAGTACGCGAGGAGGCCCGCCTCGTCGCCCCGGCGGATGAGCCCCTCCAACAGGGAGAGGTTCCTGCGGTAATGCCCCACCGCGCCCAGGACCTCCCTGCGGTTCTGCAGCACGATGTCCTTCCACATTTCCGGGTTGCTGGAGGCGATCCGCGTGAAATCGCGAAATCCCCCCGCCGAGTAGCCCAGCGGGACCTTCGAGTCCAGGGTGGCCACCGAGTGCACGAGGGCATACGCCACGGCGTGCGGGAGGTGGGAGACGTAGGCGAAGACGTGGTCGTGCAGGCGCGGATCCATCCGCAGGACCCGCGCGCCGGCCGTTTTCCACAGCCGCTCCACCCGGCGCAGCGACGCCCCGGTGTTCGCATCCGTCGGAGTGAGGATGCACGTCCTCCCCCGGAAAAGCGAGGCGTCGGCGGCCGGATACCCCGAATTCTCGGTGCCCGCGATCGGGTGCCCGCCGACGAACTCCACCCCGTCCCGCACCGCTTCCTGCCCGGCACGGACCACCGCCGCCTTGACGCTGCCCGTGTCGGTCAGCACCGCGCCGGGCCGCATCCGCCGCCCGATCCGCCGCAGGAACTCCACGGAACGGAGCACGGGGACGCAGACGACCACGATGTCGCACGAGGCGATCTCCCTCTCCGTGCAGGCCCGCGCGATGGCGCGGTCCGAGAGCGCCATCCGCAGGGACTCCCGGTTCCGGTCGTATCCCCAGACCTCCGGGGCGCCGCGCTTTCCCCGCAAGGCAAGCGCCAGCGACCCGCCGATCAGCCCCAGCCCCAGGATTCCGATCCGCTCCCCGCTCACGCGTCCCCCAGCGTCTTCCCGACGGCCGCCGCGATCCGCGTCAGCCGGGAGACCATCGCCTGGAAGGCCTCGGGCCGAAGCGACTGCGGTCCGTCGGAGAGCGCCGCTTCCGGCTGGTTGTGGACCTCCACCATGATCCCGTCCGTGCCCGCCGCGATGGCCGCGGCGGCGAGCGGCTCCACCAGCCCGACCTTCCCCGCGGCGTGGCTGGGATCGGCGATCACGGGCAGATGGGAGAGCCCCTTCACCACGGGGATCGCCGAGACGTCGAACGTGTTGCGGGTCGCCTGCTCGTAGGTCCGGATCCCGCGCTCGCAGAGGATGATCTGCTGGTTCCCCTCGGAGGCGATGTACTCCGCGGACATCAGCCACTCCACGATGGTGGCGGAGAGTCCCCGCTTCAGGATCACGGGCTTCCCCAGCTTTCCCACCTCGGTCAGCAGCCGGAAGTTCTGCATGTTCCGCGCGCCGATCTGGATCACGTCGGCGTACTTCGCGACGAGATCGATGTCCCGGGGGTCCATGAGCTCGGTGGCGACCGGAAGCCCCGTCGCCTCGCGCGCCTCGGCCAGGTAGCGGAGCCCCTCCTCCCCCAGCCCCTGGAAGGCGTAGGGCGACGTGCGGGGCTTGAACGCGCCCCCCCGCAGGAAGGAAGCGCCCGCCGCGGCCACCAGGCCGCCGATCCCCACCATCATCCCCCGGTTCTCCACGGAGCAGGGGCCGGCGAAGAGCGCCACGGTGCCCCCCCCGATCTTCTTTCCCCGCACCGTGATGACCGTGTCCTCTTTCCGGAAATCGCGGCTGACCAGCTTGTAGGGCTTCAAGATCCGAAGGACCTTCTCGACGTACTCCAGCCCCTCGAACGCCTCCGCGTCCACGTGGCGCTCGTCCCCGATCGCCCCGATGATCGTCCGCTCCGTCCCCCTCGAAATGTGGGCGGAGAGGCCGTGGGACTTGATCTTCTCCTCGACCGTCCGGATTTCCCGGTCGGTCGCTCCCGCTTTCAACACGATGATCATGGATCGTTCCTTTCTTCCTT
Source organism: Deltaproteobacteria bacterium (assembly GCA_016219515.1). Lineage (GTDB taxonomy): Bacteria > Desulfobacterota > Deferrimicrobia > Deferrimicrobiales > Deferrimicrobiaceae > JAENIX01. The sequence continues at coordinate 28,448 of JACRMU010000100.1, read as the reverse complement.
CCCCGCCGCCGAACCTTGCCGCAACGTTGCCCCGGCGGCGTCAGATGGCGCGGGGATAGGACCCCAGGATTTTCAGGTATTGGGCCTGCATCCGCAGCTCGTCCACGGCCTTCGCCACCGGGTCGTCCGAGATGTGCCCCTCCATGTCGAGGAAGAAGAGGTATTCCCAGGCCTTCGTCTTGGCCGGCCGGGATTCGATCTTGGTGAGGTTGACCTGGTTTTTCGCGAAGGGCTCCAGCATGAAATAGAGCGCTCCCACTTCGTCCCTGGCCGCGAAAAGGATCGAGGTCTTGTCGTTTCCGGTCCGGTTCGGCGCGATCTTCCCGATGACGATGAACCGCGTGAAGTTGTTCGTGTTGTCCTGGATCCGCTTCCGAATGCTTTTCAGGCCGTAGCTGTTGGCCGCCGCCTCCCCCGCGATCGCCGCCGCCGCCGGGTCGTCCGCGGCAAGCTCCGCCGCCCGCGCGGTGCTCTCCACGTCGAAGACCGGGGTGCCGCGGAGGTTCCGCTCGAGCCACACCCGGCACTGGGCGATGGCGTGCGGATGGGAGTAGACCTTCTTCACGTGCTCCATGTCTCCCGTGACGGAGAGGAGGTCGTGGGCCACCTCGACGAGGATCTCGCCGCAGATGAGGAGGGTGTGGTCGACGAACATGTCGAGCGTGTTGCTGACGATCCCCTCGCTGGAGTTCTCGATGGGGACGACGCCGAAGTCCGCCACTCCGCGCTCCACCGCGTCGAAGACCTCGGAAACGTTGATCTGCGGGACGTAGTCGGCGCTCTCCCCGAAGTGCTTGAGGCAGGCCAGGTGGGTGAACGTCGCCCGCGGGCCCAGAAACGCGACGGACAGCGGCTTCTCCAGCGCGTGGGAGGCGGAGATGATCTCCCGGTAGATCGCCTTGAGCGCGTCGTTGGGGAACGGCCCCCGGTTCGCCTCGGTGAGGCGCCGCAGGATCTCGAACTCCCGCTCGGGGACGTAGAATTGGAGGTTCCGGTCCGACTTGATCTTCCCCACCTCGATCACCGCCGCGGCCCTGCGGTTCAGCAGGTCGAGGATCGTGTCGTCCAGCCGGTCGATCTCGGCGCGCAGCTCCTTCATCCGCTCCTGCGTCACCCGTTGCTCCCCGTCTTCCGCCGGATCACGCCGATGTCGCGGAACTTCGCGTACCGGCGGTCGAGCAGCTGCCGGACGGAGAGGGACCGCAGCCCCGCGACCGATTCGGCCATGGCGACCCGCACCGCGTCGGCGGCCGCCTTGTGGTCCCGGTGGGCTCCGCCGAGCGGCTCCGGGATGATCCGGTCCACCACGCTGAATTTTTTCAGGTCGGCGGCCGTGACCTTCATCATCTCCGCGGCGGTTTCCGCCCGCGCCGTGTCGCGCCAGAGGATCGAGGCGCATCCTTCGGGGGAGATGACCGAGTAGATCGCGTATTCCATCATCAGGATCTCGTCGCCCACGCCCAGGGCCAGCGCCCCTCCGCTCCCCCCCTCGCCGATGACGACCACGAGGATGGGGGTTTCCAGCCGCGCCATTTCCAGCAGGTTCCTTGCGATCGCCTCGGACTGCCCCCGTTCTTCGGCCCCGATGCCGGGAAACGCACCCGGGGTGTCGATGAACGTGATGACGGGAAGGCGGAATTTCTCCGCGAGCTTCATCACCCGCAGGGCCTTCCGGTACCCTTCCGGGTTGGCCATGCCGAAATTCCTGCGGATCTTTTCGGTGGTGTTCCTCCCCTTCTGCTGCCCGATGACGAGCACCTTTTCCCCTTCCAGCTCCGCGAAACCGCAGACCACCGGAGGGTCGTCCCGGAACGCACGGTCCCCGTGGATTTCCAGGAAATTCTTAAAGCAATGGTTTATATAATCAAGCATATATGGCCGATTCGGATGGCGCGCGAGCTGGGTGATCTGCCAGCGGGTGAGGTTGGAGAAAATCTCCTTGCGGATCTTGCCGATCTTCTTGTCGAGCTTTACGATCTCTTCCCGGAGGTTCTTGTCCGTTCCGTCGTCCACCCGGCGCAGTTGCTCCAGGCGGTTCTCCAGGTCGATGATCGGCTTTTCGAAATCCAGATACTGGAGGATCATCCGCGCTCCTTTCACGGGTAAACCTTAAATTTAAGGCAACTTACCGGTTAAAACAAGAACTTTCTGGCCATCGCGGACGCCGTTTCCGCCGCGTTTTCCGCATCGATCCGGACCGCCAGAGGCTCGCGGGAGAGCCACGTCGACTGGCGCTTCGCGTACCGCCGGGTGTCCCTCTTCATCTCCTCGACCGCCTCGGGGAGAGAAACTGCGCCGGAAAGATGGGAGAGGACGTGCCGGTATCCGAGCGCCTTCATCGGTTTGAGGTCCGGCCCGTATCCCGCGGAAAGGAGCCCGCGGACCTCCTCGACCAGACCCCCGCGGAACATCCCCTCCACGCGGGCATCAATGCGACGGTACAGTTTTTCGCGGTCCAGGGAAAGCGAAATGAACAGGATTCGGAATTTCCCCTCCTCTTTCGCCCAACGCCCTTTCAGCCGGCTGGGCGGAGACCCGGCGACCGCCGCGATCTCCAGCGCGCGAAGGATCCTCACCTTGTCCGCCGGATGGATCGCTTCCGCCGAGGGAGGGTCGATCCCTTTCAGCTCCGCGAACAGGGCCGCTCCGCCCTCTTCCCGCCACCGGCGCGCAAGCTCCGCCCGGACCCGCGGATCGGAGGGAAGCGGATCGAGGCCGCGCAGCAGCGCCCGGATGTACATCCCGGTCCCCCCCGCCACCAGGGGAAACTTCCCGCGCTCCCGGATTCCACGGATCGCGCATTCCGCGTCGGCGACGAACCGTCCCGCGTTGTACGCTTCCTCCGGGGCCGCGACGTCGATCAGGTGGTGGGGGATTTCCCGGCGCTCTTCCGCGGTCGGCTTGGCGGTCCCCACGTCCATCCCCCGGTACACCTGGAGGGAGTCGGCGTTGACGATCTCCAGGGGAAAGATGCGCGCGAGGGAAAGCGCAAGCGCGGTTTTCCCGGCGGCCGTGGGGCCGGAAAGGACCAGAAGTCGGTTGTCTTCCATTCGTGGGGGAGCTCCGGATGCCTTGCGCAATGTTTCGCGGACCGGCGGCTCTCTACGTGCGACCGAACATCCGCCCCAGCTCGGCGCCGGAAAACCTCACCCACACGGGGCGGCCGTGGGGGCAGCTGTGGGAGGCGACGGCCCGGTCCAGCTCCTGCAGGAGAGCGCGCATCCCCTCCTTTTCCAGGAGGTCGCCGGAACGGACGGAGGCGTGGCAGGCGATCCTCCACAGCTCGCGCTCGGCGTCGAAGATCCCCTTGGGCGCCGATTCCTGGGAGAGCAGGAAGTCGCAGAAATCCTTCCACCACCGCTTCACGTCGAAGTGGCCGAGGATGGCGGGGCCGCCGAAGATCTTGAACGAATCGGCTCCGAACGGCTCGAAGAGGAACCCGGCGCGGGACAGGAACTCTTCGACCTTCGCGCGCTCCCCCATCGCCACGCCCGGCAGGGAGACGACCTGGGGAACGAGCCAGCGCTGGGCGGAAGCGCCGCTCCCCAGGAGGAGGTCCTTGAGGCGGGAGTAGACGATCCGCTCGTCCGCGGCATGCTGGTCGACGATCACGACCTCCCCGGCCCGTTCGCAGACGATGTAGGTCCCGAGGAGCTGCGCGACGGGCTTCAAGGACGCGAAGAACCCCGCGCCCGTCTGCGTGGCTTCGAATTCCCCCGACGGCGGCGGCTTCGGCGGCTCGCCGAACAGGGACTCGATCATGCCGATGCGGGCCGCCGGAGGCGCGATGGGCGTCCGTTCGTTTTCCTGCGGGGCCGCGGACCGGACGGGAACGGACAATGCGGACGGCTCTCCGACGGCGCCGCCGATCGCGTGCCGCAGCAGCTCGTACAGCTCTCTGCCGTACCGGAACCTCGCCTCGGTCTTGGAGGGGTGGACGTTGACGTCGACCTCCATCGGGTCGCACTCGATGAAGACGCAGACGACCGGATACCGGTCGGGCGGGAGAATCCCGCGGTACGCCTCCTTGACGGCCCCGAGGACCGTCCGGTCGCGGAAATGGCGGCCGTTGACGAAAAAGGAGATGGAGGCGGCGCTGAAACGGGAAAGATGGGGAAGCCCCACCCATCCCGAAACGCGAAAGAACGGGGAGGTGACATGGAGCGGGACGAGGTATTTCCCGTCCTCCCCCGCGTGCCGCAACGCCCGGGCCAGCCGCGTTTCCCCGGCTTCATAGGAGAATTCGCTTCTGCCGTCGGACATCCGGAAGGCGATCCCCTCGCGGGGGAGCGCCACCATGTGGAACACCTCCCACAGGTGGAGCATCTCGGTGCGGGGGCTCTTGAGGAACTTCCGCCTCGCGGGGACGTTGCCGAAAAGATCGGATACCTCCACGGTGGTCCCCGGGGGCGCCCCCGCCTGCCGCAACGCCTTGACCTCGCCTCCCGCGACGACGATTTCCGCAGCCAGCGACCGCCCGGCGGAACGGGTCACGATCCGCAGATTCGCGACGGAGGCGATCGACGGAAGCGCTTCCCCCCGGAACCCGTACGTGGAGATCTTGTGGAGGTCTTCCGCCGAGCGGATCTTGCTCGTGGTGTGCCGGCGGACCGCCAGCTCCACCTCCTCCGCGGTCATCCCCGTCCCGTCGTCGGAGACCCGCAGCGTGAAGGGAAACGCGCCGGAGATTTCGGCCTCGATGTGCGCGGCGTTCGCGTCCACCGCGTTTTCGAGGACCTCCTTGAGAACGGAAGCGGGACGCTCGACGACCTCGCCCGCCGCGATCTGGTTGACCACCTCGTCGGAGAGGAGGTGGATCCTTCCTCCCACGACGTTACCCGCCCTTCCGGACGCGGATCACGGCCGGCGTCCGAGCCCTCATCTTCCGCAGGAACTCCTCCCGCCGGGAGGAGGACCCCTTCTCTCCCATCAGGGCGCGGGTGATCTTCTTCCCTTCCTCCACCCCCGGCTGGTCGAAGGGGTCGATGCCCGCGCACTCCCCGACGACGGCGGTCACCCACTCCCAGAAATGGAGGAACGCGCCGATGTGCTCCTCGTCCCGCGCGCCGATCTCGACCCGCACGATAGGCCTGCCCGCGCTCCAGAGCGCGCCGATCGTCCCCTCGAACTCCGCCTCGAACAGGTCCCGCAGGGGCCTGCCGCCCAGCATCGACATATCGGGTGCGAACGCGGCCCGGGGGACGTTCCCCCTCTCCTTCCCCTCCTTCCACTTGACGAATGTGTAGACCTTGTCGGCGGGGCCGTCCTGGTAGAGCTGCACCTGCGAATGCTGGTCGGTCACGCCCACCGCGCGCGCCGGCGCCTGCCCGACGGACGTTCCATCCTTCCGCTTCTTTCCCAGGCTTTCCCCCCAGAGCTGCTGCCACCACTCGGCCACCCGCTCCAGCCCTTCCCCGTAGGTCATCCAGACGTGCACCGGCTTCGGGTCGGCCATCATGTAGTGGGCGTATACCGCGGCGGCGAAGAGGACCGGGTTCTCCTCCGGCTTCCTGCCCCGGAACAGCGCCTCCATCCGCCGCGCCCCCGAAAGCAGCCGGCCCACGGACACCCCGGCCGCGGCCAGCGGAAGGAGCCCGACCGGCGACAGGACGGAAAACCTCCCGCCGACGTTCGCAGGGACGGGATAGGCCGCAATCCCCTCCTCCCGCGCCATCCGGCGGAAGATCCCCTTCTCCGGGTCGGTGACGAGGATGAGCCGGTCCTTCCAGGCGCCTCCGTTGGCTTTCTTCAGGGCGTCGATCGCCATGGAGAGCTGCGAGTTCGTCTCGGCGGTCCCCCCCGACTTGCTGACGGCGACGACGACGGTCTTCTTCATCGGGAGGGAGCGCAGGACGGGGAAGAAGACGTCGGGATCGACGTTGTCGGCGACGGTCACGGCGAGCCCCTTCCGCGCGCCTTCGCCCCCGAGCGCTTCGAGGACGGCCTTCGTCCCGAGCGCGGAGCCGCCGATCCCCAGCACGAGCATGTGGGTGAACCGCTTCCGCATCCGTGCCGCGTCGCGCGAAATGCGGCGAGCCTCCGTTTCGCGGAACGGAAGGTCGGGGAACCCGATCTCCCCCGCCGCGTGCCGCCGGGCGACCGCCAGGGCCGCCTTCTCCGCCCGCCGAAGGGCCGCCCGGAGCCGCGGGGCGGCGAGCCCCTCCCCACTGCGGAGGTTCTTCTCCAGCACCAGCGAGAAGTCGAAACGGATGTCCAGCGCGTCCTTCAACCTACCTCCCTCTGCATATCTCCACGAGATACGGACTCCGGGCTCGCGCCCTGCGTCCGCGTTGCGGTATTTCCGAAGCAGTTTACGCGATTTCGAATCTTCCCTTAGGCCTTGACCCCTTCCTTCCCCGAGACGACGCGGAATTTCGAGTCCATTTTCTTCAGGCGGTCGACGATCCCGCCGTACTCCAGCTCGCTGTACGGAAGCATCGCCGGGCCGAAGAATCCCTGCCGGCGAAGGTCCTCGGACTTCGCCGACACCTTCGTCCGGACGTACTCCCAGTACGGATGGTCGAAGGCGTCCGCCGGTTCCGTGAGCTTGCCGTTCTTGATGCAGAAGGCGAGGCAGGAGACGATCGGCGGCCCGTCGAAGAAGGAGATTCCCGTGTTCGCGGTCACCGGCATCAGCGCGCCGTGGTGGCTCCCCCGCATGAAGCCCGCCACGAGGTGGCCGATGGTGAACGGGGAAAGCACTTCCCCGGTGGCGGGGAAGTTCCCCTGCACCCGCACCAGCATCACGGGGTCGTCCTTGCCGGTGTACTTCCCCGCGATGTTGTGCAGCCGGGTCGTGCTCACCGACGCAGCGATGTCTCCCGAGGCGCGGGAGCGGATCGATTCGACGACGAACCGCTCCTGGTCGCGCAGCAGCGCGGCGATGTCGTAGAGGTCCTCGGGCGCGTTCAGGTCGATGCACCGGTCCCCATCCGTATGCGCGACATCCATGATCCGGAAGGTGAACCCCATCCCCACCTTGGCGGAAAGAATGAGCCCGGCGCTGTGCATCGGGTCGGCGAACGCCATGTAGCACGGCAGGTTGTAGGCGCCCGGGTCCGTCTTGTCCGCGGCGAACAGGAGGAACGGCTCGTTGGGCCGCTCCTCGAAGGTCATCTCCGCCACGGCGGGACCCATCCCCTTCACGTTCCCGGAGAAGGAGTCCTTGAGCAGGTCCTGCCCCGCGCCGTAGAGCCCCTGCGCCTTGGCGACTTCCGTCCCGGCGAGGAAGGCGTCCCATGCGAGCTTGTGGACCTTCTCGTTCAGGTTGCCGCCGGTGTGCGTCATCAGGATCGCGATGTCGTCCCCCGTGAACCCGATATAGGTATCGATCAGCAGGCCTTTGCCGATCTCCGCGACCTTCCGGCGGACCTCATCGAGGAGCTTCGCGCTGGGACGGATGTGGCCCCCGATGGAGCCGATGTCCGCCTTGATGACCGAAAGCGTGATCTTCATTTCCAGCCTCCTTCCTTGGAATGGTTATTGGGGTTTCCCGGTACCGCGGTACCATTCGACGAATTTCTTCACGCCGGCCTCCACGGGGGTCTTCGGGTCGTACCCGATCTCCGCGCGGGCCCGCGAAATGTCGGCATAGGTCACGGGAACGTCTCCCGGCTGGAGGGGAAGGCGCTTCCGCTTCGCGCGGACGCCGGTGGCTTTCTCCAGCAGGGCCACGAGGTCGGAAAGGGAGATCGTCGCGGACTCCCCCAGGTTGTAGACGCGGTATCCGCCGGGCGCGGAAAGCGCGCCGAGGACGCCGCCCACGATGTCGTCGATGTACGTGTAGTCCCTCCGGGTCGTCCCGTCGCCGAAGATCTCGATTTCCTTCCCCGCCAGGAGATCCCGGGTGAACTTGTGGATCGCCATCTCCGGCCGCTGCGCCGGCCCGTAGACGGTGAAGAAGCGGAGCGACACGACGTTCATCCCGTGGAGGTGGGACCACGCATGGCAGAGAAGCTCCCCCGCCTTCTTCGTGGCTGCGTAGGGGCTGACCGGACGGTCGACGAAATCGTCCTCGGAAAAGGGGACCTTCATGTTCCCCCCGTAGACGGAGGAGGAGGAGGCGAAGAGCACGCGGGGGACGGAGCGGTCCCTCGCCCATTCGAGGACCCGCACGGTCCCCATGACGTTGACGTCCGCATAGGCCGCGGGGTCCGCGACCGACGGCCGGACGCCCGCCTTGGCGGCGAGGTGGATCAGCGCAGCCGGCGACTCGCCCGCTCCCCAACGACGGAGCGCCGACGCGTCACGGATGTCTCCCTCGATAAAACGGAACCCCGGGTGCTCCTTGAGCGCCGAAAGGTTCCGCTCCTTGATCTCCCGGGCGTAGAAGGGGTCGAAGTTGTCCAGTCCGAAGATGCGGTCGCCGCGCCGAAGCAGAGACAAGGCAACGTGGGAGCCGATGAAGCCCGCCACGCCGGTTATGAAATAAACGGATTCCGACAACCGTGCCTCCTTGGATGTGGAGGGGTATCGGGGTACGAACAATACTACCATTATTTATCGACGAGAACGCAACTCCGCCCTGGGCCCGGCGAACTCTTTCCATTCCATCGCGTCGCGCGTCTTCGCTTCCGCAAGCGCCTCGTCCGTCAATTGCCGAACCCTGAAGCGTTCCGTTTCCGTCATCGGGCGGCGCGGAGGACGCGGAAGCGGAACGTGGTTGCGGAAACGGGCGATCGACTGCCGGAACTCGCTGCTTGCCCCGGCCTGTCCGAAAAAGTATGCCTCCTCCCCGTACTGAACCCCCTCCGTGATGTTGCGGACGATGAGGTCCAGGGCGTAACGCAATACCTTTCCCCTGCGGCCGACGGTTTCGGCGTGACGCAAGCATCGTTTTACATGTTCGTCCTCTGTGAGGATCGAAGGATCCATTGGAGCGCCGGTCTCCCTGTCGTCCATGGGGTCTTCCCATCGCTTCGCCGCCCGGTGGCGCTCCTCTGCAAAGCGAGTTCGACGGGACAAGCTCCGAGATCAGCCCGTGCGCGTACCCTTCCTCGACGCTCATCGGCCAGCCGGTGAGGATCGTATCGGCCGCGAAGAGAAGTCCGCTCCTTTGCCCCAGCCGGGACCGATCCGCCATCAGCCGGACCAGCCGCTGGGTTCCGCCGAAGCCGGGGATCAGGTTGATGACGGTCTCCGGCTGCCCCAGGGAGATGCGCTCGACCCGGGAAGCGACGACGTAGTGCGCGGCAGCCACAAGCTCGGCCCCGCCGCCAAGAGCCAGCCCGTTCAGGTTCAGCACGACCGGGATACCGAAGCTCTCGATGGCGCTCATCGTCTCCTGGGCGAGCGCGGCGAGCTCGGTGATCCGCTCGTCGTCCATCACGGCGAGCTCGTCGCTGTTCTGCCCCGGGACGAACGCCCGGGTGCCTTCGGCCGTCAGCACCAAGGCCTTGACGCCGGCCTCCTCCCGGACCCGCCGCAACAGCATCCGGAGCTGCCGGACCGCGTCGCCGCGGAACCAGTGCAGGTCGGCGTTGCGCAGGGTATTGCTGGCCTTGGGCAGGTTGAGCCGGAACTCCACCGTGGCGACCGATCCGTCCGGACCGACGGGGTGCAGCAGCAGCCTCATGAGCGACAGCTCTTCGGCGATCCGGATGCCCTGGGCCTGCAACAGTTCGCGCTCCGAGCGGACCCCGTCGAGATCGATCACGATCCTGTAAGCGGTGGAACCGGGGGCGCGGCCGTGGAGCTGATCGCCGAAGCCGAGCGGAATCCGGTCCGCATCGTGAATCCGGTCCGGCCCGGGGAAGCGATAAAGCCCCCTGTCGATCTTGTCCCGGAACGCCTGCACCTCGTGGGGCTCGTACATGTGGGAGCCGGCCATCCGGACGATCTTCTCCCGGGCCGTCGCGGCAGGGCCGAGCTCTTTCGGGTCCGCCGGGACAAGGATCGTCCGCTGCAGCATCCAACCCTGGGCGAGGTGCCAGGTCAGCGTCTGTCCGGAAACGGTTTCCCCGTACGCCACGCGGCCGGTTTGCTCCGTCAATAGCGCCACGTTCAATCCCAGGCGGTCGCGGCGGCCGTTGTCCCAGATCGCGTCCCACAATCCGGTGCGGTTGGTGTTGTAGGGAGCCAGCGCGTTCTTGACCACGCTGACCGTCTCGGTGGCGAAGCGCGCCTGGGCATCCCGGCCGGGCCAGCTCCGGTGGGCCTCCCGCCCCGGGTCGAAGCGGCCCTCGTCCACGTCGGGCATGTGCGCAGGCCAGAGAAGCTTTTTCTTTCCTTCCCCCGCACGCAGGGCCTCGACGTTCTGTATCCGGGTCTTGCCGAAGTGCGCGGAAACGTCCTCCCGGCGAAGCAGCCGGTTCTGCTGCTCCTGGGTTTCGGCAAGCACGGTCACCCGGGCCCCGAGCCGGGCGGCCTCGACGATCGCCGCGACCGCCTGCTCGTCCATCCCTTCCGCGTCCGCGGCGGCCCCGAAGTGGATCAGCACGTTCTCCCCGAGCCTTACGTCCGCGCCGTCCGGGCCGAGGGCATCGGCGGCGGAGAGCGCGGCGTCGTACCCGTTGAACGTCCCGTAAAGACCGAAGGCCCCCGAGAACCAGGCGGTGCGGCTGCCGCGGGGACTCGGCCGCAGCAGCCGGAAGTCCGCCGCCATGAGCCCCCTGCCGGCGTTTTGCATGATTTTCGTGGGACGGTACTTGGGGGGGACCGATTTCACGAGGCGGTCCACCGCCTCCTGCCACCTCGCCAGCCCTTCCGGGTCGTCGACCGGCGCCGGCCGCAAGGCATCCGGGTGGTCCTTCCGCAGGACGAAAGCGAGATCCGCCCGGGGTTGGCGCTTGCGGACGAGCTCGCCTTCCTCAGCGTCGGAGACATAAGCGAGGACCGGGATGCCCAGGGCCGCCGCCATGTCGATCGCGATGGACCCCGTGTGGCCGCTGCCTCCGTGGGTCAGAAGAACGTCGTCCGGGCCGAGGTTGAGCTTGCGGGGATGGAACAGCGCGTGCTCCACGGTCGGCCCGTTCAGGATCAGGGTCGCCGCAAGGGGAAGCGGCATGTCCACGGGGACCTCGATGAGGCTGCCCGTGTCGAACGCGGCGAATGCCTGCAGGGTGGCCTGGTCGCGGCCGCCCTGGTACCCGCCGATGTGGCCCTCGCGCTGCGCGTCCAGGGTCACCGTGGGCGCCTGGCGGTTGAACACCAGCGGATCGACGAGCACGAGCTGGCCGATGGCCAGGCGCCCTTCGTTCTCCGCCTCGGGAGACAGCGCCAGGATCTGCGCGACGGCCGCGTCTCCGAGCACGTGGTGGCCCTTGTCGCCCAGCACCTCGACGGGGTCGGCCGTGATCCCGTTGATGACGTTGTAGGTGGCGCCGGCGTAAAGCACCTGGACCAGCGCCTGCCCGGCTTTCGGAGACGGCGTGGGGCGCACGAACTTGCGGAACCCCAGGGCGGGGTCCCTGTGCACCATGCTCATCCCGTCTTCGTTCCGGGCGATGCCGCAGGCCTCCTGGTAGGGGGGGATCGGGTCGATGCCGGGACGAAGCGGCTTCGTCCCCAGGCGCTTTACGAGCGGTCCGGGGGCTCCGGCATAAGGATCGGCCGCCGGCGCGTCGGGGCGGAACGCCGCGGTCACCGCCTCGTCGCCCTCGCGGGATGCGATGACACGGTCCAACAGGTTGATCAGGGTTCCCTTGACCTTCAGCCCGACCAGGTTCGGCATCCCCTGGAACAACGCATTCGCCCGGAAGAACTCCGTATCGCCCCCGCGGATCGAAGCGCGGACCTCGTCGGGCAGCAGCGCCGAATGCATCCTCTGGAGGATTTCAAGGGGCTTCCCGGCGTAGTACTTGATCAGCTCGTACATGATCTTCGCCGTCAGGGTCATCGGGAGGAAGGTTTCCTCCCCTTCGAAACCCGGCGTTTCGGCGACCAGGAAGACGATGTCCTGGGTTTCCGGCTTGACCTGGGGATTCAATTTCTGATGGATCGTCATCTGGACGAGGTCGACCAGCTCCTGGCCCGGCTGGATCCCCGGCTGGAGGGCAACGACGACGACCGGCGTCCGGTCCTTGGTGGGATGATGAATGAAGGTCACGCCGACTTTCCGGAAGTACCGGGTGTGTTCGTTCAGCGCGTTTTCGTACATCGTCTCGTTGACCAGGTGGCCGTTCACGTTGGCGATGTTTCCGGAGCGGCCCGAAGCGTAGAAGGTCCTGGGAGTCACCGGGTCTTCCGGGCCGGAAAGGATCAGCGCGTCCTCCGGGCTTGCGGGGTCGTAGAGCACCCGCACCCAGTAGGCCGAGTCGCCGCCGTCGTGCGCCAGGCGTCTGCCTTCCCTGCCTTTTCCCGCCCATTCGGGCGCGAACGCGTGGTTGTAATATTTCGCCGCGGTGAGCCTCGCGTCGGGCCGGGCGGCCCCCCGTCGGCCCTCGTTGCTTTCCATCAGCCAGGCCATGCGGTGCGGCTGGGAGCCCCGGTAAAGAAGCTGCCCGATCACCGCCTTGCGGCCCCGCCCTTTCGCCGTGATGAGCGCTTCGGTCACCTCGCGGGGGCTTTCGACCCGTTTGCCGTCTTCGTCCTCCAGCCGGTCGGCGATCACGGGATTCACCCACGGCAGCGGGAGGATCTCGGGGTGCTCGAAGTCCATCTCGATCGGGGTCCGCACCGAGGCGATCACCTCCTCCGGCTCGCGATCGCCCGCAAGGCGCGTAAGCTCGTCCCGGTAGGTCTCCGCGCAACGGCGCTCGACGCTCGGGCGCCGCTTGAACGTCGCGTGCTGCGATCCGAAATCCTCCGTGCGCCATAGCGAGTTGATGGCGACATCGCCGAGCACTGCCTGGATCCGCGCATGGGCGGGATAGGAGTAGGGAGCCGCGCAACCGCAAATCCCGGGAGATCCCTCCCGCCGGAGCGAGCTTACGTCGAATCCCCCCTTGCCGGGCTCGAAGAGCCCGTCGACCTTCGACATCGCCTCGTAGATCGGGGAGCCTGCCTTGAGAAAGGAAACCCGGTGGTCCGCGACCGCCTGGGCCAGCCTGCGGGGAGTCGGCGTGAAGCTCTGGAGGAGGAAGCTGCGGCCCTCCATCATCGGGAACCACAGGGCGTACGCGGGGCCCACGATCCATCCGTAGTCCGTGGAGGTGTGGTGGATCTCGTGGGGAGCCAGCCCGAAAGAGTTGAACATGGTCTGGCCGCCGGCGACAAGAGCGCCGACGAGGGAGATGATCCCCTTGGGCTGGCCGGTGGAGCCGCTGGAGTAGCTGAGCATCGCGGGCTCCCCGCCTCCCATCTCGACCGCCGCGAACTCGTCGATGTCCTTTCCTTCGGCCTTGAGCTTCTCTTCCGTCCTCCGGATCGCATCGTCCCAGAGCATGTCCCTTCCCGGGACGAGCGGAGCATTCGCCAGGAGGCCCAGCTTCGTGAGGCGGTCGTAGACGATCAGCTTTTCGTCGCGCCCGAAGGGCCGCTCGAAAGCATCGACGATGCGATCGATAACGCTTCTCTGCCGCCGGATCCCGTCGAGCCGCCCTGCATCCACGCCCTTTCGACGCGCATGGCGAAGGATGAACTCCGGAAGGTCGACCCGGTGGTCTTCGACCAGGAGGGTTTCCAGGGCGGGTTTCGGGGTCCCGCTCAAGAGCCGCCGCACATGGTTTTTCAGCCAGTCGCGGTGGCGGCTTTCGATCGCCTCTCCCACCGTTTCGAAAACCTCCGTCCAACGGCCCTGCAATGCGGCGGCGAGCTCCCGGCCGCCTGCCGGGCGGGGTTCTCCGCCGTCGCCGGGGTCGGGTTCGGCCGGAACTCCCCGCAATGCCGCCGTCAACACGGCGGCGTACCTGCCGAATACGCGTTCGTCGCGCTCGGATGCCGCAATCCGCATTTTTGCCCGGCGGATCTCCTCGTCCCTCGACCGGAGCGCTTTTTTCAGTTCTTCCGCGGCGTCCTCGTCGAGGGACGACAGGACGACGCTCTTTATGTTCGCCTCGTGAAGGACTTCGAGGAAGTCGCGCATCGAGTCGCGGCTGTATGTGACTTTCCCCTCCAGCCGGTCGTTCACGGCGGAGCCGACGACCCTCCCCTCCTCGGCAAGCTCCTCCGGAAGCGCCGCCAGCACCGCTTCCAGCCGCTCCCGGAAAACGGCCTTCGGAAGGTAGCGGGAAAGAGCTACGTCGACCGAATCTTTTTTCAGCTCCCGGGACTTGTCCGCCACGCGGTATCCGTCCTCGGTGACGATCACCTTGGCGCCCATGTTGTAGACGGTGTCGCTGAAAATATCGGGGCCTTTCGCCCCGAATACGAAGTGGTAGGTCGCCCCGGCCAAGGCCGCCGCCAGTTGCGCGATCAGCCCGACGATGTCCGTCGACATGTACATGACGACCATGTCTCCCGGCGCCACCCCCATGTCGGCCAGGACGTTCGCCAGGCGGTTGGCCTCCCGCCGGATCTGCCGGTACGTGTATGCCCGGACGTCGACGTTCTTCCCGTCCTTCTGGTCCTCCCCGATGTTGATCACGCAGCGTTCGTCCAGGAGCCCCTGCGCTTCGAGCCGGTCGAAGATCGCCCGGGCGGGGTTGATCCTTCCGTCCTCGAAGCGGCGGATCACCGGGAAGCTGCCCAGGTCGAGGGAGACGGAGGGACGCACGCTCCACGCGTACGGATAGACCATGTCGAGCTCGAACTTCCCGGGATGGGAGAGCCATGCGCGGCGGACCACGCGCCATCCCATTTTGGTCTCCATCAGCGAGCGGAGAACCCCGAGTTCGTCGACGACCTTGTCGTCCGACCATTGGGAGTTGCGAAGGTCGATGCGAAAGAGGGCCGGACGGGCCGTGTCGCCCTCCGGGGAGAGGACCCGGCTCTTCTCGCCGCAATGGTAGGCCCCCCGGGGGAGCACGTACTCCGTTCCCTCGTATACGAAGGAAGCGTCGTCCTCAAGCGCGGATCCCGTGGGTATGGGCGCGGCCGGGAGCGAGGCGCGAAACCCACGGGCGTCGGACAGGACGATGCGGTCCAGGCGGCTTTCGAACTCTCCGGAGACAAATCCTTTCATCAGGCCGAGGACCCCCTCCAGGTGGGCGAAACCGGCGGTCATCTCCTGGGCGAACTTGAGTTCCACGCCTCTCGCTTCGTCCTCGCCGTAAAGACCGTCCTGCGCGAAGGTGTCGATGAGGAATTCCGCGGCCCACACCGCTTGCGCCGAAGCCGACCGCATGGCTGCCAGCGCATTCTGCGCAAAGGCGTCCCCGTCCGCCGACGCTGCCTCGAGGCCGGCAAAGATGTCCCCAAGGTAGCCCCGATTGGCCACGCCGAACCCGAAGTGGCGGTCGATCTTCCCCGCAAGCTCGCGGGTTTCCTCCTTGCAGGCATCGGCGCAGGCGCCCTTCTCTTCCAGGAGCTTGGAGATCCTCCGGCCGTCAAGGGGGCCTTCCGTGCGCCGGAGCCCGTCCAGAAATCCCTCCGCGTCGTCTCCCGCGTACCCCTGCGCCAGCCCGAGGCCCGCGGCCTCCTTTCCGCTCATAGGGGATGCGGTGAGACCGTAATACTTGGCGGCCGCGGCTCCCATGCGCCGCGGAAGGAGCCAGGTGGCCCCGTTTCCGGGGATGAGGCCCACCTTGACTTCCGGGACCCGGATCCTCGTCGTCGCGTCGACGATCATGAAATCGGCGGCGGCGGCCAGCCCCAGTGCGGACCCCGCGCAAAGTCCTCGAACCAGGCTGACGGTGGGGATGCGAAGGCCGCGGACCTTGTCGCACAGGATCTTCTGGTCCGCAAGAAACCGGTACGCCCGTCCTCCGGAGCGGGAATCCAGGCGGTCCCGCATCGCCCCGATGAAATCCGTTCCGGCGGAGAAGCTCTCTCCGCCGGTGAGAACCAGAGCCCGATGGGAATCGCTTGCGGATACGCCGTCGATGAATTCGATGCAACGGGCAATGTCCGCCGGTCCCAGGAAGTTCGGACCGCCCGGCCTGCCGAGGCGCAAGACGGCGATCCCGTCCTTTCCGACTTCCAGTTCCACCGGGCTCATCGCTGGCTATCTCCGGGTCGCTTCGATATCCGTTATCCTTTGGAGACGATTTCCGATGACGGGGATTCGCCCCGAAGGAAAATCGGGCAGGACATTCCGGTGATGAAACAACTCCTGCCGACCTTGATTCATATGAAATGGCCGGCGCGCTTGACAGCGCGTCTCGTTTCGCCGGACAATGGCCGTTACGGCGGCATAGCCAAGTGGTAAGGCAGAGGACTGCAAATCCTTTATCCCCCGGTTCAAATCCGGGTGCCGCCTCCATATTCTCCTTTTCCCATCAATCCTGCCCCACCCCTCCCCTTTCTCTTTGCGATGCATCCGCAGACGGGTTTTCAAGAACGTCCCTGTTTTTGCGTGTCCCGGTTTTTATGCTATGTTTTGACAGGTGTGCCCGGGTGGCGGAACTGGCAGACGCACGGGACTTAAAATCCCGAGGCTGAATAAGCCGTGAGAGTTCAATTCTCTCCCCGGGCACCAATTCATCTCACCGCCTTCCCATTGTCCCGCAGTGCAATGCTTAGCCAAATCCGGAAAATATATTCCAAACTTTGACTCCCGATTTCCCCTGTCGTCATGGCACCTGCAATCGGCCATGTTTTATATCCATAAAACCGAATATAAATGCTGACCTAATTCAATGGGCCGCAAATCGCATTTCTCCGGAATGTTTTTTGCAGTTTACTGTAATGTTCCACACCCCAAAACGGGAGGGCTACATGAAAAAGTTTCTGTTCGTCATGCTGGTCGCATGCCTGTTTGTAATGGCCGGATTCGCTTCCGCCATTGCGGAACCCGGTGCCTGCACAACGATCCAGGACGGAATTTTGCTTACCTCTGACGGTCGTGCAATTGAAACCGGGTATGACGAATGGGGATACAACTACCAGGCCCACATATTCAACGGCAAATATTGCGATGCCTATAGAAACGCGGCCTGGTGTCAAGCATGGAAAAACGATGATCTGGAGATGAAATGGAACGATGCATGGTTGAGCAACCAGGATTGCGACGGAGACCTAAAGCTTGATCGATTTTTCGGATTTGCTTCCTACAAAGGTTCCGGAGCATGGCTGACCAATCATCAAAAAGGAACCTACCTTGACGCAAACAACAAAAAGCAGAAATGGACCTATTTCGTGAAAATCGTAGCGGCTCCCGCGGATGCCGTATTATCGGGAGGAGTATGGTTTGCCGCCGATGGAACGGAAATCGGGCCGTCGATTTGGGGCGAGTTTGCGATCATTCAGGAAATTTCCAACGATACGGGCACCAAGGCGCACGGAGTGATGTATTTAAGCCCCTATAGCGCGGGTTTCGGGAGGTTCTCTCCCGATCATTGATGAAACGGCGCCCTGGCAGGCGGCCTTGTAGCCTGCCTTTGCAATCCTTCTCCTCCGGTTCATTTCGATAAGTTGCCACTCCCGTCCCGTCCCTGATATTCTCCTTCTTGTTTGCCTCACCGATACTGAGCCGGGAAACGGCACGAAAGCGTTCCCTTCTTCCCAAAGGAGGCCCCCATGTCCCGATCATTCCGCCTAACCTGCCTCATATCGATTCTCGCGTTCGCCCTGGTCTTCATGGGCGCCGCCAAGGACACGCCGAAAGCGGCCGCGCCCGCCAAGGCGAAGGGACCGGCGATCCCGGCGAAGATCGGGGTGATCTCGATCATCACGGGACAGGGATCGGGGTACGGCGAGGCGATCACCAACGGATTCAAGCTCGCGCGGGACGAGATCAACGCGAAAAAGGAAGTGAACATCGAGCTGGTCGTCATGGACTCCTCCGGGAAACAGGAACAGGCGCTGGCGGCCGCGCAGAAACTGATCAACTCCGACCGCGTGGCCGCGATACTGGGCCCGACGCTCTCCACCGAGATGAAGGTCGTGGCCCCCGAGGCGAACGCCAGCGGAGTCCCCATCATGGGGACCTCCACCACCGCCGCCGGGATCACGCAGATCGGCAAGTACGTCTTCCGCAATTCCCTGCCGGAGTCGCTCGCCATTCCCGCTTCCGTGAAGAAGGCGGTGAAGAAATACAGCATCAAGAAGGTGGCGCTCTTCTACGGCAACGACGACGTGTTCACCAAATCGGGCTACGACACCATGAAGAAGGTGGCCGCAGAGCTGCATCTCACGGTCGTCACGACGGAGACGTTCCAGAAGGGGCAGTCGGACTACAAAGCGCAGCTCACCAAGATCAAGAACCTCTCCCCGGACGCCGTCTTCTGCTCCGCGCTCTACGAGGAGGGCGGGGTCATCCTCTCGCAGGCGAGGAAGATGGGGATCAAGGCGCCCTTCGTCGGCGGGAACGGGTTCAACTCGCCGAAGGTGATCGAGATCGCGAAGGAAGCGGCCGAAGGCCTGATCGTGGCCACCCCGTGGTATCCCGAGAGGCACGACCCGAAGGTGAAGGCCTTCGTCGCACGGTACTCGAAGGCGTACGGGAAGAAGCCGGACCAGTTCGCCGCCCAGGCGTACGACGCCCTCTACATCATGGCGGAGGCGCTGAAAAAAGCCGGGAAGGCGGACCGGAAAATGCTGCGGGACGCCCTGGCGGAGGTCAGGAACTTCAACGGCGTCCTCGGAAAGTTTTCCTTCGACGCCGAAAGGGACGTCGTCATGGATCCCGTCGTGCTGATCATCAAGGGCGGGAAGTTCCAGATGTTCCAATAGGCGCGCGGGCGGTCGATCGAAGGCATTGTTCGCGGAACAACTCATCAACGGCATCACCCTCGGCAGCATCTACGCCGTAGTGGCGTTGGGGTACACACTCGTCTTCGGCGTGCTCGACATCATCAACATGGCCCACGGAGAGATCTTCATGTTCGGGGCCTTCGTCGGCATGCTGATCGTCACGAAGGCGCACGCACCGCTCTGGATGGCGTTCCTGGGAGCGATCGCAGCCACCGCGTCGGCGTTTCCATCCTCCTCGAGAACGTCGCACACAAGGTGTTCGGCGCGGGAAACCAGCTTTTCGAGACCCCTTTCGCGGAGATCCGGTTCGAGGTCGGGCCGGTCACCGTCTATCTCGTACAGATTGCCATCCTGGCGGTTTCCCTTCTTCTTATGGCCGGACTCTCCCTCTGGCTCCACCGGACGAAGGCCGGCAAGGCGCTGCGAGCGACGGCGGAGAGCCTGGAGACCGCCGCCCTGCTGGGCGTGAACACCACCGGGATCATCACCTCCACGGTCATCATCGCCTCCGCGATGGGCGGCATCGCGGGAGTCCTGGTCGGGATGGCCTTCAACTACATCAACAACCAGATGGGACTGGCGATGGGCCTGAAAGGGCTGGCGATCATCATTCTCGGCGGGATGGGGAGCGTCGCAGGCGCGGTCGCCGGCGGGCTGATCCTCGGCCTTTCCGAGACGTTCATGGTCGCCTATGGCAGCTCCGGCTACCGGGACGCGATCGCCTTCGCCGCGATCATCGTGGTGCTGCTGCTCCGCCCGCAGGGACTGTTCGGGCAGGCGCCGCCGGAAATGCAGCGGTGACGCCGTGTCCTTCGAGTGGCTGAACCCCTACCATCTCCAGGTCGGTTCCTTCATCCTCATCAACATCCTCCTCGGGATCAGCATCTACGTCACGCTCGCCACGGGGCAGCTTTCCTTGGGCAACGCAGGGTTCATGAGCATCGGGGCGTACGCCTCCGCCATCCTCACCACGCAGCACGGGTTCTCGATCCCCTCGGCAATCGTCATCGGGTCCCTGCTGGCGGGCGTCTCGGGGATTCTCGTGGGGATCCCCGCCCTCCGCCTTCGGGGAGTGTACCTGGCCATCGCGACGCTCGGCTTCGGCGAGGTGCTGCGCGTGGTGTTCATCAACTGGGAGTCGCTGACGGGAGGGGCCGTCGGGATCGCCGCGATTCCGCAGATGGGAAGGGAGATCCTGGCCGCCGTCGAGGCCGCCGGCTTCTCGCCGGAAGACTGGGGGTTGAGGAACAACCAGTTCATCAGCCTTTCGATCTTCCTGATCCTGGCGGCGGTCGTCGTTCTCGCGATCCTGTTTTTCCTGCGGCTTTTGTCCTCCCGCGTGGGAAGGGCCTATACCGCCATCCGGATGGACGAAACGGCGGCGGAGACGTCGGGGATCGACACGACGTACTACAAGGTACTCGCCTTCAGCCAGGGGGCGCTGCTCTCGGGTCTCGCGGGCGCCCTGTTCGCCCACGCGACCTCCTACATCAGCCCGGCCGATTTCACGTATCACCGCGCGGTGGAGATCCTGGTGTTCGCCGTCTTCGGAGGAAGCGAGGCCCTCTTCGGCCCGGTCTTCGGGGCAACGCTCCTTACCCTGCTCCCCGAGCTGCTCCGGGCGATCAGCGACTACCGGTACATCGTTTACGGGATCCTCGTCGTCCTGACGATGGTCTTCCGGCCCCAGGGACTGATCGATCCCGCCCTCGTCGCGATGCTGACCAGGGAAAAACCCGCGGGAGGATCGTGAGATGGCGCTCCTTTCGCTGGTCGACATCCGGAAGAGCTTCGGCGGACTGAGCGCGGTGGACGACGTCTCCTTTTCGGTAAACGAGGGGGAGATCGCGGGGCTCATCGGCCCGAACGGCGCCGGCAAGACGACCCTGTTCAACATCGTCACCTCGATCTACCCGCCGAGCGGGGGGCGGGTCCTTTTCCGCAGCGAGGACATCGCCGGTCGGAAACCGCACGACGTCACGCGGAAAGGGATCGGGCGGACGTTCCAGAACATCCGGCTTTTCCCCAAGATGACTGCGCGGGAAAATGTCATGGTCGGCCGGCATGCCGGAAGCCGCGCGGGGATCTGGAGAAGCGTGCTTCGGACGGGGACCCAGCGCGCCGAGGAGGGGCGCATCCGCGAGAAGACGGATGAGCTTCTTGCGTTCATGGGGCTTGCGGGATACGAGGAATCCCCTGCCGGAAAGATGCCCTACGGCCACCAGAGGCGTCTGGAAATCGCGCGCGCGCTGGCCGCCGAGCCGCGCCTCCTCCTGCTGGACGAGCCGGCCGCCGGGATGAACGAGAGCGAGACCCGCGAGATCCACCGGCTGATCCTTGCGATCCGCGCCCTGGGCGTCACCGTACTGCTGATCGAGCACGACATGTCGCTCGTCATGAACGTGTGCGACCGGTTGGTCGTCCTGAATTTCGGCCGGAAGATCGCGGAAGGCACCCCGGAGGAGATCCGCGGAAATCCGCAAGTGATCGAGGCCTACCTCGGAAAGGAAGAGGAGGACGGCGGCGATGCTTGAGGTCCGGGGGCTCGCGACGTCGTACGGGAACATCAAGGCGCTCAAGGGGATCGACCTCGACGTGGCGCCGGGCAGCGTCGTCTGCCTCCTGGGGGCCAACGGCGCCGGGAAGACGACGTTCATGAAAACGGTCACCGGCCTGCTGGCTCCCGCAAGCGGTAATATCTCCTTCGAGGGGGAAAAGATCGCCGGGCTCTCTCCCGCGGCGATCGTCCGGAAAGGGATCTCGCTCGTCCCCGAGGGGAGGGCGATCCTCTCCCGGATGACGGTCCTGGAGAACCTCGAGATGGGCGCCTACCACCGGAGAGACCGGGAGGTCCGGAAAGACCTGGACGGCATTCTGGCGCGTTTCCCCGCGCTCGCAGCGCGGAAGGGGCAGCGGGGCGGCTTCCTGTCCGGAGGGGAGCAGCAGATGCTGGCCATCGGGCGCGCCCTGATGGCCCGGCCGAAACTTCTCCTGCTGGACGAGCCCTCGCTGGGGCTCGCCCCCTTCGTCGTCTCCGACATCTTCCGCATCCTTCGCGAGATCAACGCGGAAGGCACCACCGTGCTCCTGGTGGAGCAGAACGCCCGGCAGGCGCTCAAGGCCTCCGGCTACGCCTACGTGCTGGAGACCGGCAGGATCGCCCACCAGGGGACGTCCTCGGAACTTCGAAACGACCCGAAGATCAAGGAGGCCTACCTCGGGGGAAGGCAGTAGTGAGATACTGTCGGTAGAACCCGACAACGGATCGGAGGACCTCATGTCGTTGAACCAGGCGAAATTCGTCCCTCTTGCCGAAGCGGCGGCCGCCATCCCGTCCGGCTCCCGCGTAGCGGTCGGCGGCGCGATGGTCATGCCCCCGATGGCGATGGTGCGGGAGCTGATCCGGCAGGGAAAGAAGGACCTCGACATCGTCTGCTCCCCCATCGGGGGGATCAACGTCGACATGCTGGCCGGGGCGGGCTGCGCGCGCTCCGTGGAATTCCCCCAAATCTCCTTAGGGGAATTCGGGATGGCGCCCAACTTCCGCAGGGCGGTCGAATCGGGGAGGCTTGCCACCCGCGAGCACTCCTGACCCGGCATCCTCGCAGGGCTCCAGGCTGGAGCCGCCGGGCTGCCGTTTTCCCCTGTGCTGGGTTTCGCGGGATCCGACTACGAGAAAGTCCGCGCCGATTTCCGGCGGCTTGCGGACCCTTACACCGGGAAAGAGATTTTCGTGGTGCCGGCGATCGTGCCCGACTGGGCGGCGATCCACGCGATCCGGGGCGACGAAAACGGAAACGCGATCTGCTCCGCCCGCGAATCCGACCGCCTGGCGGTGCTCGCGGCGAAACGGACCGTCGTCACCGTGGAAGAGATCGTGCCGGCGGACGCCTTCGTCGCGCGTCCCGGCGAGATCTTCCTCTCCGCCCTGCACATCGACCTGGTCGTCGTCGCGCCGCGGGGTGCCCACCCCGGTGCTTGCGTCAACGCCTACGGGATCGACCGCGCCCACGTGGAAAAGTACCTTGCGGCCTCGAAGACCGCCGAAGGGTTCTCCTCCTACCTGGCGGAGTACGTGATGGGGATGACGGAGGAACGGTACCGGGCGGCGACGTCTGCGGCGGAGGTGGCGTAGCCATGCCCTTCCTCTTCCCCGGATGCACCGTAGACGAGTTCCTCGCATTCCGCATTTCCCGCGAGGTGCGCGATTTCGAGCGGACGGCGGTCGGGACCCTCTCCCCCGTGCCGCTGCTGGGAGTCCTGCATGCGCAGGCGTCCCACGCCCGCCATGGGAAGTACCTCCTGCTGGGCGCGGGGGAAACGCCGGTGACGGAAGGGTCCAAGGAGCTGTTCGACCTCGCCCAGCGGGGAAAGCTCGACCTCTTCTTCCTCTCCGGGGCGCAGATCGACCGGAAAGGGAACCTCAACCTCACCTGCATCGGGCCGTACGACGCTCCGAAGGTGCGGCTTCCCGGAGGAGCGGGATCGGCGATGCTTTACTACATGACGAAGCGCGTCGTCCTGTTTGCGCTGTCGCACTCCCCGCGGATCTTCGTGGAGAAGTGCGACTTCGTCACCTCCGCGGCGGACACGCCGCAATATCCGTGGCGCCGCGGCGGGCCGACACGGCTCGTCACCCCTCTCTGCACGATGGAGTACGACACGCAGGCCGGCGAGTGGCGCCTGCTCTCTCTCCACCCGGGGGTGACGTTCGAGGAGGCGCAGAAGGAGACCGGGTTCCCCCTCACACCGCGGTCCGTGCCCGTCACGGAGGGGCCTTCCCCGGACGACGTGGCGCTCCTGCGCGCGCAGATCCCGATCTTGAGGAACAACTACCCCGTCTTCGCGGAGAGCCTCGAGCGCAAGATCGGCTGAAAAAAACCCCGGAGAGCCTTAGGCGTCCGGGGTTCGAATCGGGGTAGCCCCTCGCGGTAAAGCCGCTCAGGGGGTGAATCGAGGAAGTCCTTCGTCGCTATCGCTCCTCTGGACATTTTCCTCTAAAGAGGCTTAAGAAAATGGAGCGGGCGACGGGATTTGAACCCGCGACTTCAACCTTGGCAAGGTTGCACTCTACCACTGAGTTACGCCCGCATACGGAAAGTCGATTCTATTGGAATCCGCCGTCCCTTGTCAAGAAACGGTCCGGCGAAAGATCACTGCTTGAAGATCTCGCCCACGAACCGGAAGAAATAGTCGATCCCCGACCAGGCCGTGAGGACGATCCCCCCCACGAGGAACCCCATCCCGACGAGGTGGGCGTCGACCCCGAAAACCGGGTAATGCAGGATCAGCGCCGCCACCCCGATGTTGAGAAGGAGCGTTTTCGCCTTTCCGAGCGAAGAGGCGGCGATGACCAGCCCTTCCGTGGAAGCCACGCCGCGCAGCGCCGTCACACCGATCTCCCGGGCCACGACGATCGCCACCATCCACGCGGGAACCCGCTCCGGAGGGATCAGCATGATCATCGAGGCGCACACGAGCAGCTTGTCGGCCAGGGGGTCGAGGAGCTTCCCCAGCGCGGTGACCATCTGGTACCGCCGGGCAAGGTACCCGTCGAAGAGGTCCGTGACGGTGGCCGCCACGAACAGGGCGAAGGTGATCAGCGAACGCGAATACGAGATCTGGTAATCATCCGGGACATAAAGGAGGACCACCACAATGGGGATCGTCAGGATCCTCAGAAGGGTGAGGATCGTCGGGGGGTTCAGGCGGGACTTTCGGTTCATTCCTGGGCGGAGTACTGCTCGTAAAGGTTCAACACCCGCTTGACGTAGATCCGGGTCTCCGGATAGGGGGGGATGCCGCCGAACTTCTGGACCGCCGCCGGACCGGCGTTGTAGGCGGCGACCGCATGAACCACGTTCCCGCGGAACGTGCCCAGCAGCTCCTTGATGTACTTCACGCCTCCCTCGATGTTCTCCACCGGGTCGAAGGGATCGTTCACCTTCAGCCGCTTCGATGTGAACGGCATCAGCTGCATCATCCCCTTCGCCCCCTTGCGGGAGACGGCGAACCGGTTGCCGTTCGACTCGGCTCGTATGATCGCCTTCACCAGGGCGGGGGAGAGATTGTGCGCCCGGGAATACCGGTCGGCGTATTCCATCATCCATCCGTTGGAAGCCCGATCGCGGGCCGGCAACGGGGAATCCTTAACGCCTTCCCGCAGATAGAGCTCGTACTTGCCGTCGTATTGCGTGTTGGAGAAGTGGACGACGCCGTCCTCGTCGACGTACCGGTAGATGTCCGCCCAAAGAACCGTTGGACAAATGAACAGGGATATGATTAAAAATATGCGGAAATAAATCATAATTTATCATTCTAAGAGACCCCCTTTCCCCTGTCAACCATGGGAGGAGGCCCGGAAGGAAGGGTCGGCTATGGAACGGACTTCCAATTTTCTTGTGATCGGCAGCGGAATAGCGGGGTTGAGCTTCGCCCTTCGCGCGGCCAAGGTCGGAACGGTAACGATCATCACGAAAGTGGAGGCGGCCGAGTCGAGCACGAATTACGCCCAGGGGGGGATCGCCACCGTCTGGAGCGGGGAAGACACCTTCGAGTCGCACATCGAAGACACCCACAAGGCCGGCGCGGGCCTTTGCAGCCCCGACGTCGTGGACCTGGTCGTCCGCGACGCCCCCGCCCGGATCAAGGAGCTGATCGGCTGGGGGGTGCAGTTCACCCGGCGGGACGGGATGCAGGAATACGACCTCGGCCGCGAGGGGGGGCACTCGCGGCGCCGCATCTTCCACGCCAAGGACCTGACCGGCAGGGAAGTCGAGCGGGCCCTCCTCGCCCGCGCGCGGGCGAACCGGCGCATCCGCCTGTACGAGCACCACGTGGCGATCAACCTCATCACGCGACAACGGCTTACGGCGTTCGACCCCCACGGAGCGGACGAGGCGCTGGGAGCGTACGTCCTCGACCGGAAGACGGGAGAGATCCACACCTTCATCGCCGACGCCACGATCCTCTCCACCGGCGGGGCCGGAAAGGTCTACCTCTACACGAGCAACCCCGACGTCGCCACGGGGGACGGCATCGCGATGGCCTACCGCGCGGGCGCCACGATCGCGAACATGGAGTTCGTCCAGTTCCACCCCACCTGCCTGTTCCACCCCCACGCCAAATCCTTCCTCATCTCGGAGGCGGTGCGCGGGGAGGGGGCGGTGCTTCTCAACCGCGCCGGGAAGCGGTTCATGAAGGACGTGCACCCCATGGCCGAGCTGGCGCCGAGGGACATCGTCGCGCGGGCCATCGACTCGGAGCTCAAGCGGTCGGGGGACGACTGCGTCTACCTCGACATCACCCGCAAGGGGAAGGCGTTCATCCGGCGGCGGTTCCCCAACATCCACGAGACCTGCTTCTCCTTCGGCATCGACATGACGAAGGAGGCGATCCCGGTCGTCCCCGCGGCGCACTATCTCTGCGGCGGCGTCCGGACCGACCTTCACGGGGAAACCGACATCCGGCGCCTCTTCGCCGTCGGCGAATGCGCCTGCACGGGATTGCACGGCGCCAACCGGCTCGCCTCCAATTCCCTGCTCGAGGCGCTGGTGTACTCGGCCCGGGCCGTCAAGCAGACGTCGGAGGCGTACGCCGGCAAGCCCCGCGCCCGGGTCGCGGTCCCGAAATGGGACCCGGGGAAGGCGCAGGACTCCGACGAGGCGGTCGTCGTCACCCAGAATTGGGACGAGGTCCGGCGGCTGATGTGGAACTACGTCGGCATCGTCCGCTCGAACAAGCGCCTGCTGCGGGCGCTCGACCGGATCGAGCTGCTGAAGCGGGAGATCCAGGAGTATTACTGGAACTTCAAGGTGACGGGCGACCTGCTGGAGCTGCGCAACATCTGCACCGTCGCGGAGCTGATCGTGCGGTGCGCCATGCAGCGGAAGGAAAGCAGGGGGCTGCACACGACGATCGACTACCCGTACATGGACGACGAGCACGGCCGGAAGGACACGCTCCTGCGGAGAGAACGGTTTTAGCTACTCCCAGGCCAGGACGGCGCGCCCCTGGACGCCGGACAGGACGAGCTTGAGGCGCGGCTCCCCGGGCTTCGGTGCGGCGCCCCCCGCGGCCTCCTTCGGGAACGCCACCTCGTAGGCGCGGTACCACGTCCCCGAGTAGGGGAAGAAGCGGGAAATCTCCTCGGGCTTCAACCCCGACTTCCGGACGTAGACCGGCGGGAAATCCTTCTCGTCCGCCCGGACCAGCCGCAGGCTCCAGAGCGTGTCCGGCTTTTCGAGGTCGTTCCCCCTCTCGTCGGGCACGAAGAGAGCGACGAAGAACCGGACGTTGGCCTCCGACTCCGTTTTCCACTGGGAGATCACCTTCTCCTTCCGCGCGGCGTCGAGATAGTAGATGCCGGCGAATTCCTCGGAGAACGCGCGGACCCACTCGGGGGAAAGCCACGTGGCGGAGAGGATGAACCGGGTGTCGAGCCCGTCGTGGGCCTCCTTCGTCCGCGTGTGCTTCTCCGTCACCCCGGCATAGCTTGGGGACCCCATCACCTTCTCGTACAGCGTGCTCACGCGGGTGCCGCAGCCCGCGAACAGGAGGACGGCCGCCGGAAGCGCGAAGAGGCAGGCCCGGCGGACCGCGCGGCGGGGCGTATCAGGCATTTTCCACGTCCTCTTTCAGGAACATCGGCTCGAGCCGATACCCCTTTTCGGCGATCGTTTCGGCGCCTCCCTCGTTCCGGTCCACGATGGCGAGCACCCGGGTGACGACCAGCCCGGCGCTTTCCGCCCGCTCGATCGCGCGCAGGGTCGATGCGCCCGTGGTCACGACGTCCTCCACGATCGCCACCTTCATCCCCTGCCCCAGGTTCTTCGTCCCCTCCACCCACTGGGAGGTGCCGTGCTTCTTCGGTTCCTTCCGTATGATGAAGGCGGGGATCGGCCTGCCGCGCAGGGCGCTGGTCAGCGACACCGCCGTCACGATGGGATCGGCTCCCAGGGTGATCCCTCCGACCGCTTCGGGCCACTCCCCTTTCTCCAGCATCCCGCAGAAGAGCCGGCCGCAGAGGACCGCCCCCTCGGCGGTGAGCGTCGCCTGCTTGCAGTCGATGTAGAAGTCGGACTCGCGCCCCGAGGACAGGATCACCTTCCGCTTCTCGTAGCTTTTCTCCTTCAGGATCGCAAGGAACCGGGCACGGTCGCTGCCGGCAGCCGTCTGGAGGGGCATGTGCGTGTTACCTCCGCGAAGGGAAGATGTGCGTCGATCTCATACTCGGACGGAGCCGCGGAACAGCGGGAGCTGCTCGTCGCTTTCCTGGACCTCGAGCGGCACCGGGTAGCTTCCGGAGAAACAGGCGTCGCAATACCCCTTGGCCGCCGTGGGAACGCAGGCCCGCAGGCTGTCGATCGTCAGGTACCCGAGGGAATCGGCCGTCAGGTACCGCTTGATCTCATCGAGGGTGTGCGTCGCGGCGATGAGGTCGCGGCGGAGGGGCGTGTCGATCCCGTAAAAGCACGGGAAGGCGGTGGGCGGCGAGCTGATGCGGACGTGGACCTCCTTGGCCCCCGCGGACCGGATCATCTTGATGATCTTCCGGCCCGTGGTCCCGCGCACGATGGAGTCGTCGACCACCACGACGCGCTTCCCCTCCACCACCCCGCGGACCGCGTTCAGCTTGATCTTGACGCCGAAATGGCGGATCGACTGCTGCGGCTCGATGAACGTCCGCCCCACGTAGTGGTTCCGGATGAACCCCATCTCGAAGGGGATGTCGTACGGCTTGGTGGGGATGTCGGGGACCACGTTGTTCAGCGACT
>JACRMU010000099.1 GCA_016219515.1 Deltaproteobacteria bacterium | reverse complement strand
CCCCGCAATACTCGAACAGGTCGTTCCCGACGACCTTCGCGCTCCGTTCGATGGGATCCTCGATCTCCCGCACTCCCAGGAAGACGATCCCCTGCCATATCTCGACGGCCCTCTCGTAGGCCGCGCCCCAAAGCTCTTCCTTGCTTGCGAAATGCCCGTACAGCCCGCCCTTCGTCAGCCCCGTCGCCGCCAGGATGTCGTTGATCGACGTGTTGAAGTACCCCTTCACCGAGAAGATCTGGAGGGACTCCTCGATGATCTGTTCCCGTGTCTTGCTCCCGTCCTTCCGCATGCCGACCGCCGTTCCAGTAATATACCGACCGGTCTGTTTATATCAAAGCGGAAAAACCGTGTCAAGAACATTTTGAGGGCTCTTCCGGGGGCCGGTGCCGCCTCCGACGCGTAGCCGGCCCCTCATGGCGGGAGGAGCGTTCCCACCGCCTCCGATCACTCGCCGCTCCGCCGCCGGACCCGGTTCGGCGGGTACGGGGCATAGCCGTCATCGTCGTCCCAGAACCGGTTCTTCGACCAGCGGCAGTCGAGGATCCCCCTCCTGCAGAGGGTCTCCCTCCACTCGTATTTCAGGAAGTGCCACTCGGCGACCCGGGTTTCCGGCTGGAACTCGACTCGGATGGCGGGAGAGTGCTTCTCCTCGCCGAACCCGGTGCCGGCCCTGTCCTCCAGGGCCTTCAGGGCGGTATTCGGCGCCGACGACCTGGGGCCGCTTTCCCCTGGTCCCGGCATACCGCTCCCTGGAGCAGTTCTCCCGGCGGGCTCGCCGGCTCCGCTCTTTTCGCGCGTCTCGGGACGCGGTCCCTCCGGACCCCGCTCATAGGCCTGCGGGGGCGGCGGAACGTACCGCTCCCGGTAGGCCGCCACGGCGATCACCCCCATCGCCGACAGATCGCCGAAGGCGGCGGCGTAGGAGTCGCCGGGATCGGTGAAGTAGAACCGGTTGACGGTGTCCCGCTCCGTGCGCCACCCCTCGTAAATGGCCGATCCGTAGGGGGGAAGGATGTACATCCTCTCTGTGTTGCGCAGGTGCGATTTCTTGCCGGAAATGATGTTGCGCCCGTCGACCGCCACGACGACGCCGATGCGAACCCCGGTGTTGTTGGCGATGCGGATGCCGTACCGCTCGCCCTGCGCCGCCTCGACGTAAGCGCGGTGCGTTTCACGCATCCCCCCTGGATCCGTGCGGTAGGTCCGCAGAAGTCCGCGGTTGTCGGAGACGACGTCCACGCTCACCATGGCGGCGGATGCCGCCGTCGACAGCGCAAGCAGGAGCGGCAGCGCGGCCGGCAGGCCCATCCATCGCCCCAAAACGGAACGGCCGATCCTCTGGTTCCCCTTCACCGGTTTTCCCCCTTTCCGAATAAGAGTGCGTTGTCGATGGCCCGAAGACCCCGTTTGCCTTTCGTTACCCCCTTCGACAATGCCGAGCCGGGAACGGTTCACGGCGACGTGTTGTTCTTGATGCCTTCGCCGGGGATAAAATGATAGAGTGTCCGCCATAAGGGAGAAGAAACGTGGCCAAAGACGACCTGGCGAAAGTGGAAGGGACCGTCACCGACACGAGGGGCGGCGGCGTATACATCGTCACGATGGAAAACGGCGTGACGCTCTCGGCGAAGCTTTCCGGCAAGATGAAGCGGTTCAAGATCCGCGTCCTGGTGGGGGACAAGGTCACCGTGGGCGTGTCCCCGTACGATCCGACGCACGGCCTCATCATCCACCGCCAAAACGTTTGACGGATCCCCCGGACCGGGGGGACGTTATCGGAGTGCGGAAGCGGTTTCCGGGGCCGTGGAAGAGGGCGCGGTCCACCGGGAATACCGGAGCAGCAGCAGCAATCCCGGCGCGGCGGCGAGCGCGGTGATCAGGAAGTACCTCTCCCAACCGAAGGTCTTGACGAGATAGCCGGTATGCGCGCCGACCGTCACCCGCGTGAGCGCCATCAGGCCGGTGAGGAGCGCGTACTGCGTCGCGGTGAAGCGCTTGTCGCACAGGCTCATCAGGAAGGCGGCGTACGCGGCCGTTCCCATCCCGCTGCAGAGGTTCTCCAGCCCGATCGCGGTCACCATCATCGGATAATGGTGGCCCAGGCGCGCCAGCGCCAGGAAGGAGAGCGTAGAGACCGACTGCAGGACCCCGAACGTCCAGAGGGAGACCTTCATCCCCGCCCGGGCCACGAAAGCGCCCCCTGCCAGGGTCCCCACGATCGTGGCGGCCATCCCGAACCCCTTCGTCACGGCGCCGATGTCGGTCATGGAGAATCCCATTTCGAGGATGAAGGGGGTTGTGAGCGCCGTCGCCATCACGACGTCGAGCTTGTAGAGGAGGATGAACAGCAGGATCTCCAGTGCCCCCGGCCGCGACAGGAACTCGGAAAACGGTTCCACGATCGCTTCCTTCAGGCTGGCCGGCGGCCGCTCCGGGAGCCGCGGCTCGGGAGAGAGCAGGGAGGCGACGACGCCCACGATCAGGGATGCCGCCATCAGAAGGTAGACCGTTTTCCAGGGGAGACGGTCCGCCAGGATGAGCGCAAGCGCGCCCGAAGTCAGCATCGCGATCCGGTACCCCAGGATGTGAACGCTCGCGCCGGGACCGAGCTCCTGCGGTTCGAGGACCTCGGTGCGGTACGCGTCGACGACGATGTCCTGGCTTGCGCTCGCGAAGGCCACCAGGAGCGCCAGGGCCGCGAACAGTGTCGTCGCCCCCGACGGGTCGGAGAACGCCATTGCGGCGATGACAAGGGCCAGCGCCAGCTGCGTCACGATCATCCACCCCCGTCGCCTTCCCAGGAACGGAGGGATGAACCGGTCCATCAGGGGCGCCCAGAGGACCTTGAGCGTGTAGGGAAGCCCCACCAGGGAGAAGATCCCGATGACGGCGAGGTCGACCTTCTCCGTCGTCATCCAGGCCTGGAGCGTCGTGCCGGTGAGCGCCAGGGGAATGCCCGAGGAAAACCCCAGCAGGAGGATCCAGAACAGGCGGGGGCTGCGGAAGACCGCGAGGAAGGGCTTCATCCGGAGAACTTCTCCGCGAGCCGCCGGAAATATTCCTCCCGGCACCAGTTCTCCAGCGCGACCATGGCGCGGAAGGCCTCGGCGAAGTCCGTTCGCCCCACCGTGAAGACGCCGTGCCCGTAGACCACCGCCTTGCGGGGCGATGCGATGACCGGCGGAACGCGCTTCGCCAGCCCCCCCGCGCCGATCTCCCCGGCGACCACCGGAGCGTCCCCCAGAAGCCGCACGCGGTCGCAGTCCTTCCAGCAATCCTTGACGGGACAGTCTTTTTCCTCGCAGAGCATGCTCATCGCGACGGCGAACTTGGGATGGCCGTGCAGGATGGTCCGCGCCCCGCTCGCTTCGTAAATCCTGCGATGGGCGAGGAGCTCGCTGGAAGCGGTGATTCCCGTGGTGGAGGAGTTGTCCATCGGGACCGGGTCGATGCGCCCAGGCAACTCGTCCAGGCTGGCCGCCGTCTGCGAGATGTACACGACGCCGCCCGCGCGGCAGGAGATGTTGCCGAAGAAGGAGTCGACCAGCCCCCGCTCCACGGTGTACCGCCCCACGGCAGCGATCTCCGCCAGGATCTCCCCGGGATCCTCCAACGGGCCGCTGCGGAAAGGAAGCCCTTCGGCGGATACCGGGCGGAGCCAGTCGCGGCGGAACCCTTCGAACGCCTCCTTTTCCCCGGGCAGGAGGAACCCCTCCGCAAGGACATCCAGCAGGTACTTGACGAAGACCGCGTGGAATACCGACGAGTAGTTGATGTAGGCGTGTTCGACCGTCACGGGCCCGTTGGCGAAGATTCCCAGCCCCTCCGCGATCACCCCCTTGCGGTTCCCCAGCAGGCGCGCGATGCGCGCCGCCGCGTCGCCGCCGAGCTCCTCCCGGCGCAGGAACGGGATGTCGTGCAGGAAGGTGCGGGTCTCCGTGTCGCGGGGGAC
The DNA here is from genome assembly GCA_016219515.1 of Deltaproteobacteria bacterium. GTDB lineage: Bacteria > Desulfobacterota > Deferrimicrobia > Deferrimicrobiales > Deferrimicrobiaceae > JAENIX01. The sequence continues at coordinate 18,514 of JACRMU010000099.1, read as the reverse complement.
GATGCGGGTCTCGCCCGCGGGGGCGCGGCGCACCAGGAAATCGGCGAAGGGAAGAGAGGGAAGGGCGGCCACCATGCCGAGACAGCTTAAGGAAAAGAGAACCTCACCGGCCAGCCGGGCGAGCTCCGGGTCCCCGTCCGTCAGGAGGACGTCGTCCTGCGCGGCAAAGGAAATGCGGCCGGGTACGGCGGACCGGTCGGAAAGAAGCCGTCCCGAATACTTGGCGATCTGGTCCCTCATGGGAGTTTCTCCAGGAAGCCGGGATCGGAAAACGTCCCCTGCGGGGTGAGCCCGCGGATGCGGTAATACTTCCCCAATTCCTCCTCGAACCGTTTTTCGTCGATCGGCGGAATTTCGATCCCTTCCCCGCCGGAGCCCGGCTCGCGGAAGAACCGCGCGGGCAGCCGGTCGTCCCCGGCATCGAACCCGTTGGCGCAGTTGTAGAAGCGTTCGGTCAGGTAAATCCGCTCGCCGATCTCCTTGAGCGACTGCGGGCCGTACTCTTCTCCCGTCGTCGCCGAAAGGAGCTCGGCGTATTCCTCGAGGGTCGCGCCGAAGAAGGAGAACTTGCACGCGACGAGGGAATCGACGGCGGCGTTGGCGTCCTCGGCAATCTTGATGATGCGCGCCTTCCCCGAGAAGGAGAAGCGGTCGGTGGCCACGGGCTTGCGCAGGATCTCGTGGGAGATGGGATAGGCGCGCAGGTGGCACCCCCCCCGGTTGCTGGTGCAGTAGGCCAGCGCCATCCCGTAGGCCCCCCGCGGATCGTAGGCGGGAAGCTCCAGCGACTTGACGCTCATCGACAGGTCCGGATTCCCCATCGCCTCGGCCACGCGCCGCGAACCCTGCGCCAGCAGGTCGCCCTCGCCCCGCCGGTATCCGATGTCGGCGACGAGCCGGTCCACCTCTTCGGCAACGGGGAAGCGTCCTCTCCCTTCCCCCCAGGCGGCCAGGGTGGCGGCGGCCGAGATGGTGTCCATCCCCAGCTCGTTGCACAGGGCGTTCGAACGGACGATGGCGTGCAGGTCGTCGATGCCGTTCAACGCGCCGAAATGCGATACGGTCTCGTACTCGGGGAGGTGCATCCCGTCCGGCGTGCTTTTCTTGCACTGGATGGGGCAGCCGAAGCAGCCGTCCTTCTTCGATCCATAGGCCTTCCTGATCGCGGGGCCGGAGTAGTTTCCCGATCCCTCGAAAACCGTCCTGCGGAAGTTCTCCGTGGGAGCCATCCTGCGCTGGCGCATCAGGTCCACCAGGGCCGGCGTTCCGAACTCCGCAATCCCCAGCTCGCCGAAGATGACGGGGGAGGCCCGGAACAGGCGCATCACGTCCTGCCGCGCGCGGTCGAAACGGCTCGGGTCGGCGACGGCGACGGCCCGGTCGCCGTTCACGACGACGGCTTTCAGGTTTTTCCCGCCCATGACGGCGCCCAGGCCGCCGCGGCCGATCGCGTTCCCCTCGCCCATCATAATGCAGGCGAAAAGGACCCGGTTCTCGCCGGCCGGGCCGATCGCCGCGACGCTCCCGCGGCCTTCCAGCGCCCGCACCGTCTCGCCGACGGTTTTTCCCCAGAGGTCGCCGGCGGGCAAGGTCTCCGCGCCTTCCGGAGTGACGGCAAGGGCGACGGGGCGCGGGCTCCGTCCCACGATCCGCAGGGCGTCGAACCCCGCGGCCTTGAGCCGATGGGCGAACCGGCCGCCTGCCGAACAATCGTAAACGGTCCCGGTCAGGGGAGAGCGGGACACGGCTGCGAGCCGGGCGGCCGTGGGGGCGGCGGTGCCGCATAGCGGCCCCACGGCGAAGATCAGGGGCATGGAAGGATGAAAGGGGTCCAGGGCGTACGTCTCCCGGAGCAGGCGCACCCCGAGCCCCCTTCCTCCGAGATAGCGGAGCAGGAACTCGCGGGGGATCTCCTCGATGCGCGCCGTTCCTTCGCCAAGGTCGACGTGCAGGAGTTTTCCGCGCCAGCCGGTTGCCGGGAGGCGATTCATCGAACGTTCACTATATCAGATCGGTCAGGGCTCGGGCCTCCACAGGCCGCCGGCACCTGCGGGCTCCCTAAGTGGCGACACGGGGAAAAACGTGGGATAATGCCGTTCCCATGGGATTCGATCCGCAGATTTTCCTGACGGAGTACGCCGACGCCTACAACGCCCGCGACCCGGAGTCGTTGCGCGAGTTCTTTGCCCTCGACGATCCCCGGTTCGCCGTGTTCGAGGACTATTCGGGGAAGCTTTTCGACGGGGACGATTACGGGGCGATCCTGGAAGGGGCCTTCGACGCCACCGCCGAGATGTCGTTCGAGCTTCTGCGATGCGACCGGTTCGGCGACTTCGCGGTGGTCCACGCGATCCAGAAGATCGAGGAGCGGGATGAGGAGGAGGGGATCGCGGAAGCCCTCATCCGAGCCACCCTTTGGGTTTCCGTTGCCGGCGAGGCAGCCCGGATCGTCACCGCACACTATTCCCTGGTGCCGGACTCCGAAGCGGAATGCTGCCTCCCCGGCGGATGCCAGGGATGACGGGCGCGCGCCCTTAGCTCAACGGATAGAGCTCCTGACTTCGGATCAGGCGGCTGGGAGTTCGAATCTCTCAGGGCGCGCCATTTTGGATTTCCCGCCTTATTTCGCAAAATACCGTTTCTCACGGTCCGGCATATCCGTGATGTTCAGGATGGGCACGGACTCGTTAATTTCCTTTAAATCTCTTTACTTAAATAAAGTTTTATGCTTCTTGCGCCGATAGGAGAAATGCCGTCGATTCAGGATTCGACAGGACGAGGAAACTCCTTCGGAGGCGGACGATGCGCTACAAATCGGCCAGCAGCACCAGCACGGATGCCTATTGCGCGGGTGCCGAAATCGGGGGTTCCCTGCGGGAGATCCTGCCGGAAGTGGTCCTTTTGTTCGCCTCCATCAGTTACGAGCAGAATTTCGCCGAGCTTTTCGAGGGAATCCGGGACGGCCTCGATGGGAGGGAGACGCTGATCTTCGGCGGGACGGGCGACGGAATCTACGAAACCTCCCAAGCCGCCCATTACGGCGTCTGCGCCCTCGGCATGAATAGCCAGGGAAAAATACGCTGGGCGGCCGCCTCGGCGAAGGGCGTAGGGGCGGATTCGTTCTCCGCCGCCCGAGCCTGCGCGCTTGCGGCGCTGTCAAGCGCCGGAGGTGCGGCGAATTTTGCCTTCGTCCTCGCCGACGGCGCGAAAGCCGACGGGAGCGGGATCGCCGCAGGCATCGAGAGCGTGATCCGCGTCCCCTTCTTCGGGGGGTTGACCGGGGACGACCGCAAGTTCACCCGGAGCCGAATATTGCTGAACGGGCAGGAACTGGAAGATGCCGTGTCCATCCTGGTGGCATCGGGGGAACTGCCGTATTCCGTAACGGCGGCGAGCGGATGGACGCCGATAGGGGCGCCGGGGAACATCGAGGAAAGTGAAAGCAGCACCATCCGCATCATCGACGGGATGTCCGCCCAGGCGTTCATGAAGGAGCAGCTCGGCAAGCCGCTCGGCGAAGCCGACCTCGGCATCGTCCCGCTTGCCGCATACAGCGAGGCGGGCGACGAGTACTTCTTTCTGCGGACGCCGTCCCATATGGATCCCGAAACCGGCGCCATCACCACCTTCGGAAGCATCGATACGGGAACCAGGGTGCGGGTCTGCACGGCCACCCGCAAGGATGTGCTCGAGGGCGTGAGGAAATCCCTGGAAGATGTGAACGACGGGAAATTCGTTCCGGCGGCGGCGCTGATCATCAGTTGCGCCGGGCGCAAGTGGCTGCTGAACAACACGGGAGAGGAGGAAATCGCCCCGGTCCTGACGGCCTTCGGGAAGAAGATTCCCCTGGTAGGTTTTCCTTCGTTCGGCGAAATCAGCCCCTTCCGGAAACCGGACCATACCTACACGCGGACATTCTTCCACAACGTTACGTTCGTGATCTGCCTCCTTGGGGGATAAGGTGGAATATCCTCTGCTGTCCCTCGTGGAAAATCCTCCCCCCGGGTTCGAATACAGGCCCGGCCTGTCGCGGCGCGATGTCCGGTCCTCGGTATTTGCGCTTTTCGCCGACTCGATCGATGCGGCGGAGCTTCGCCTGCAAGGGGTGATGAGCAAGGTTACGGGAATCATCGTGACCTTCACCGGCGAGATCGTCTGGGAACCGCGGGCGGAAACGCTCTTTCACCTGGGCGTCCCGCCGCCGCTGCGCATCCATCTTCCCCGTCTCCTGCCCTTTTGCCTGGGGTTCCTCGAAACGATCCGCCGCCAGGCGGACGCGAACAGGAAGCTCTCCCTCGAACTCGCGCGCGCTATGGAAGACCACCGCAGATTAAGCAGCGACTTCGACCGGTCCCGGAAGAGCCTTCTGGAGGAGATTTCCGAGCGGAGAGCCGCCGAGGCGGCCTTGCGGGTTTCCGAGGAACGATACCGCCTTGTGGTCGACAACGCCAGCGACGCCATTTTCATCGCCCAGGACGGCCGCGTCAAGTTCCCGAATCCCCGGCTATCGGAGCTCTCCGGATTTTCGGCGGAGGAAATCACGAAAGAGCCTTTCGTGGAGTTCATTCACCCGGAGGACAGGGAAACCGTCGCGGGGCGGTATGCGAAACGCTTGCAGGGAGAGGAGGCGCCGAACCGGTACACGTTCCGCATCCTCACGAAATCGGGCGCCCCCTTGTGGATGGAGATCGGCGCGGTCCTCATCGCATGGGAAGGGAGACCGGCCACGCTCAATTTCCTGAGGGACGTGACCCAGCAGGTGAATCTCGAGGCCCAGCTGCTCCATGCCCAGAAGATGGAAGCCGTGGGGACCCTTGCCGGCGGGATCGCCCACGACTTCAACAACCTCCTGCAGGCGATCTCCGGTTGCGCCGCGCTGGCTCTCCAGGAAGCGCCCGAAGAGAGCAGGACCCGCTCCCTGATCGGGAACATCGGGAAGGCGACCGACCGGGCGTCGGAGCTGGTAAAGCGCCTATTGACCTTCAGCCGGTGGGAACGACCGGAAAAGAGGCCTCTCGACCTGAACCGGGAGATTTCTCACACGGTGAGTCTCCTGGAACGCATCATACCGAAGATGGTCCGTATCGAGACCCGCCTTGACAAGGATCTTCGGCGGATCGACGGCGATCCCACGCAGATCGAACAAATCATCATGAATCTCGGGGCCAACGCGCGGGACGCCATGCCGGAGGGAGGTTGCCTGCTCTTCGAAACGGGGAACGCAACGGTGACGGCCGGCATCGGGCAACCCTGCGCCGAGATGGACCCGGGAGAATACGTCGTGCTCCGCGTGAAAGACTCCGGCGTGGGGATGAGCCCGGAGAATTTGAACCGCATCTTCGACCCCTTCTTCACGACCAAGGAGGTTGGAGCGGGCACGGGGCTCGGCCTGTCCACCGTCTATGGAATCGTCCGCGGCCACGGGGGGTGGATCCGGTGCGAGAGCCGCCCCGGCAATGGAACGTGTTTCGAGATCTTCCTGCCGTCCCTTCCGTCGTCCCACGCGCTTCCGGACGGGAACGATCCGCCGTTCCCCGAATCGGACATTCCCGGAGGAAAGGAAACGATCCTCGTCGTCGACGACGAAGACATGGTCCGGGATCTTGCGAAGATCATCCTCGAAGTATCCGGCTACACGGTTCTCTGCGCACGAAGCGGGGAGAACGCCATGGAAATGTTCCTTGCGGAGGACGGGGAGCCGGACCTTGTGATTCTGGACCTCGGCATGCCCGGGATGGGGGGACGCAAGTGCCTTGCGGAAATGAGGAAGCGGAAGCCGGGCGTCAAGGTCCTCGTGGCCAGCGGCTATTCGGAGGAGCGCCAGGCGGCGGGAATCATCGAGGCGGGCGCCAGTGGGTTCATCGGCAAGCCGTACAAGCCGTCGGATCTTGCCCGAACGGTCAGAAGCATCCTCGACGGCGTACCGGCCTGACCCGCTCCCCGGCGTCTCCGTAGGTCCGTCAACCCTTGAGTTTCTCGTAGACTTCCTCGAACTCCGAAGCCGTTTCCTTGAACGCCTGAAGGACGTTCGGGTCGAAATGATCCGGCATCACCCGTCCGTCCCCCACCGAGATCAACCGGCAGGTCTTCGCGTGGTCGAACGCCGGCTTGTAGACCCTCTCGTTGCGCAAGGCGTCGTAGATGTCGGCGAGCGTGATCATCCGCCCTTCGATGGGGATGCCCTCTCCCTTCAGCCCGTAAGGGTAGCCGCTGCCGTCCCACCGTTCGTGGTGCGTCATCGCGATGATCCTCGCCACCCGGAGCCTCGGGTGGTCCCCGACGATCTTCGCGCCGAATACCGTGTGCTGCTTCATCGTCACCCACTCCTCCGGCGTGAGCGGACCCGGTTTCTTCAGGATGGCGGCAGGGGTGGATGTTCCTCCGGAACTCCTCCGTCATGCCCATCCTCCGGCCCAGCACGTCGCAATACTCGCCGACCCGGATGATGTGGTTCCCCGTGTCCTCGTCGTTCGCCTCGGCGGCCCGCGCGAGGGCGTGGACGGTGTAGACGAAGGCGTCCTCGATCGCCTTGAGGTCCGCCGCCAGGGATTTGAGGAAGAGGGTATGCATGACCAGGCCGTTCACGACGGCCTGGTCGTAGCCGGAAACTTCTCTCCCGTAGTTGAGCGCGAAGACGCAGAGCGGCCCGCTGACGTAGCCGACGAGGTTTCGAACGGGGAACCCCATCTCCTGGAGCTTGCCGGTCAGCGGACGAAGCCCCGGATCCTGCCCCGGATCGTTGGAATGATAGGCCGTGAACTGCTCTCCTTCGGGCACGTTGGGGGCGAAATCGAGCGCGACCCCGGTGCGCAGCACGCGCCCGTTCTCTTCGTAGAGGAACCACTCGGCCCCCGTCTCACCGCCCGGAAGGCGGACGGCGATTCTCCCGGGCCTGTCCAGGCCGTCGCCGCGGCGCCGGAACAGCAGCTCCACGATTCCGTCGATCTTCGACATCAGGTGAAAATCCGCATCGTCGAACGCCCGGACGATCTTCTCGGAGTAGGCGTTCATCTCGATCATGTTGCCGTAGGCGCTTCGGAGCCGGTCGCCGAGATTTTTCATCTTCAGGAGCATTTTCGTCCGGGCCAGCACCTCTCCTTCGTCGAAAGGCTTCGAGAGGAAATCGTCGGCGCCCGCCTCGATCCCCCGGATCCGGTCCTCCTTCGAAGTCAACGCGGTGATCAGGACGACGGGAATGCTCCTCGTGGCTTCGTCCTCCTTGATCTTTTTACATGCCTCGTACCCGTTCATCTTCGGCATCATCACGTCCAGCAGAACGCAATCGACCCGTTGCTCCCGGATCTTGCGGAGCGCTTCCTCCCCGTTCCCGGCGAGGAAGACGTCATACCCCATCGGCGCCAGGACGGCTTCGAGGAGCTTCAAATTCATGATTTCGTCGTCGACGCAGAGAATCCGAGGGGTGTCGCCGCTCATCGCCGTCTCGCTTTCCCGTCAGGATAGGTACTTCTTCACGATCTCCGGCAGTTCGATGGGGTCCAGCGGTTTCGCGATGTAGCCGTCGAACCCCGCATCGAGCAGTTTCTCCCTGTCCCCTTTCATGGCGAAAGAGGTCACGGCGATGATCTTGGTCTCCTTCGTCTCCGGGTGCTCCCTCAGTCGTTTCATCGCATCCAGCCCGCTCAACACGGGCATCTGCAGGTCCATCAGGATCAACCCGGGACGGTGCTCCAGGGCCATGGCGATGCCTTCGAGGCCATCCGTCGCCTCCAGCACCTCGTACCCGAAATAACACAGGACGTCTTTCACCAAAACCCGGTTCTTCTCGTTGTCTTCAACGACCAGGATCTGCGGCCCCATGGAGTTCCTTTCCGGCAACGGATTGCCTGAAACCAAGACCCTATGGATCGCGTGTCTTGGTGAACGCCCTCAACAGACTTTCCACATTCTGCCCGTGTTCCGGGTATACGACCGTCTTGTGAACGGGTGCGTGGCCGCGGGCGCGCAGCGTATCGACCAGCCTTGCCGATGTTTTTTCCAACGCCGTGCCGTCGATGTCCTTCAGGATGACATAGAGGATATTCGGCCGGTCGCCGTGACCGATGATCTCGTCCTTCCTCGTGTTCCCCAGGACGATGTTTCCCGCTTCCAACAGGACCTCGGGCTCGATGCCGGCGTTCAACTCGATCCGCAGAATTCCGAACCCGGTCCCCTTCCTCTTGTGAAACGCCAGGACGTCGTTGAACTTTCCGAGGAAGGCCCCGCAGTCCATGACCAGTTCCTCGGGTCTTGCCGACTCGGCGCAGACCGTCCCCGGCGCTTCCTCCGATACCTCGGCCTCTTCCGGAACGGGGACTTGCCGACAGGGCAGCGTAAAGTGGAATCGGCTGCCTTTTCCTTCCTCGCTTTCGACCCATATCTTCCCGCCGTGGAGCTCGACCAGCCGTTTCGTAAGCGCCAGCCCGAGGCCCGTTCCCTCGTATTTCTTGGTGTACGCGGATTCGAGCTGCGTGAATTCCGTGAACAGTTTTCCCATTTCATCGGCCTTGATTCCGATCCCCGTGTCCTCGACGCAAACGAGCAAGAAATCGGCCTCCTTCGAGGCCGTCAGCGTGACGGAGCCCCCCTCCGGGGTGAACTTGACGGCGTTGGTCAACAGGTTGAACAGGATCTGCTTCACCTTTCTCTCGTCCGCTTCGATCGTTTCCCCCAGCCCGGGATCCGCGTGAAGCGACAGTTGGATGTTGTGTTTCATCGCTCTCTCTTTCAACATGGCGATCGACGTGTGAAACAGGTCCTTCAGGACGACCGGGGACGGCTCCAGCTTCATCTTCCCGGCTTCCACCTTGGACAGGTCCAGGATGTCGTTGATCAGCCCCAACAGGTGGTTTCCGCTGTCCTCGATGTAGCGCACATACTCGTTCTGCTTTTCGTTGAGTTTTCCGAAGAACCCTTTCGCGAGGACGCGGGAAAAACCGATGACGGAATTGAGGGGTGTCCTCAGCTCGTGGGACATGTTCGCGAGAAAATCCGACTTGGCGCGGTTGGCCGCCTCGGCCGCCTCTTTTGCGACGCGTAGCTCCTCGGCCGCCTGCCTGCTTTCGGAGATGTCTTCCTTGACGGCCACGAAATGGGTGATTTCCCCCCTGGCGTTTCTCACGGGAGCGATCAAAGCGCGCTCCCAGTAAAGATCGCCGTTCTTCTTCCGGTTGCAGAGTTCCCCCTGCCAGATGTTGCCCGAGAGGAGGGTCTCCCACATGGTCTTATAGAATTTCTCGTCCTGCATCCCCGTTTTCAGGATGCGGGGATTGTTGCCGATGGCCTCTTCGATGGAATATCCCGTCAACTTCTCGAACCGGGGGTTCACGTACTCGATCGTTCCGTCGCGGTTCGTGATGACGACGGAAACCGGGCTCTGCTCGACGGCGCGGGAAAGCTTCCGGAGCTGGCCCTCGATTTCCCTCCGCTCCGTGATGTCCCTGAGGATGCACGTGAACATCCGGCGGCCGTGGATCGAGAAATCGTTGACGGTCGCTTCGAGGGGGACCCACCCCCCGTCTTTCCGGAGGCCGATCCCTTCCGACCGGTATCCCGAATCCTTCGGTCCCTCGAACATCAAATACTTGTCGACGAATTCCTTCAGCTGATTCCTATGCCGATCCGGGACGAGGATTGCGATGTTCTTTCCGATCACCTCCGCCGCCGCATAGCCGAAAATGCGCTCCGCCGCGGGGTTGAAAGAATCGATGGCGCCGGTCTCGTCGATCGGGGGTCCCTGAAGGCGCGGAACCTTTCCTCAACCTCCGTCCCGAAGATCCTCTCCTCCACATGTCGGACAATCCAATGGAATTCTTTAATGGTTTTCGATCGTTTTACCGGACCGGGTCCGCGCCGCAGCGTGCGTTCCCCGCCGGAAACGGGTATGCTATAAAACCGTTTGCCCGGGATGAATCGATGAAATTCCGATACCACATCGAATATGTACTTTTCAAAACGACCTGGGGGCTGGTGCGGCTCCTCCCGTACCCGCTTCTGAACGCCTTCTTCCGCGCCCTCGCATCCGCGTGTTATGCCCTCGGGGTGCGCCGGCACGTCGTGGTAACGAACCTGTGCGTGGCGCTCGGCCGGGAGACGCCGGACCGGGAGGTGATGGAGACGGTCCGGAAGTGCTATCGGGAACATGGGCGGATGATCGCGGAGATCCTCAGAGAGGAGTCGCTCGTCGGGAACCCCGGGGAATTCTCCCGCGTGTCCGGACTGGAGTACCTCAAGGCGGGGATGGAGAAAGGGAAAGGGGTCATCATCTTCACCGGCCATCTCGGGAACTACGTCCTCGGGGGATACCTGGTCGCCCGGGCGGGATACCCCCTCGCGTACGTCTCCAAGCCGGTTTTCAATCCGGCCATGCGCGTGGAACTGGAGAAGATCTACACCCGGTACGGCAACACGATCATCCCGATCCGAAGCATGCAGAACGATTCCGCCGGCGGGATGAAGATCTTCCGCCACCTGAAGGGCGGGGGGACCGTCGTCGTGCTGAACGACCAGGACGCGGGCCCCGACGGGTACAAGTCCGGCTTTTTCGGGCGGACGACGTCCATCCCCGCCGGCCCCGCCCGCTTCGCCGTCCGGACGGGAGCCGTGGCGCTCACCGTGTTTACGACGCGGGTCGACGGGAAGATCCGCGTCGACATCCAGGAGCCGATCGATTTCACCGCTGCGAAGACTCCGGGGGAAGCGGAGCGGATCGTCCTCGACGAATACTCCCGCCGCCTCGAGGCGAAGGTCCGCGAGACTCCGGAGCTGTACTTCTGGTTTCACAGGAAGTGGAAGTCGAACCCGGAAGTGCGCGCCTTGTACGATGGGGGCCGCCGGTGAACGTTCCCGGCGCGGGAGAATATCGGAGAATCACTCCGTGGATGGCGGCTTCATGTTTTGCGCGATCAGTTGCTCGTAGCTGACGCTGCGGTTCCTCCCCCCGTTCTTCGCCGCATACATGGCCAGGTCGGCGTAGCACACCAGCTTGTCGAGGGTGTATCCCTTCCGGAATTCCGATATTCCGACCGACGCGGTCGCCGTGACCGGTTTTCCTCCCGGGGCAGGCGTGAAGAGTATTTCGGAAAGCCGGATCCGGAACCGTTCCGCGGCGATCATCGCGCCGAGGGAATCGGTGTCGGGAAGGAGAATCACGAACTCTTCGCCGCCGAACCGGAACCCGGTGTCCATCGAGCGGAACGTTTCCCGGATCAGGTCCGCGACCGCGACCAGCAGCTTGTCCCCCTCCACGTGCCCGTAGGCGTCGTTGTATCCCTTGAACCGGTCCAGGTCGAGGAGAAGGATGGAAAACGGCACGCCCGTGCGGCTCGACCGCACGATTTCCTTTTCGGCAAGGGAGTGGAAGTGCCTCCGGTTGTACAGTTTCGTCAGGGCGTCCGTGATGGAGAGAACCCGAAGCTCCTCCTCGAAGGCGATTCTCTCGGAGATATCCCGGAAAATGATGGTGATGATGGTTTTCTTGCTGGTCCTGTTTTCGGACAACGATACGTGGACGGGGACCTTTTCCCCGGATTTCTTCGTGGCGAACAGCTCCACGTGGTTCGATCCGGTCTCCCCCTCGTTTTTTGGAGCAAGGGTCCGGATATTGTCCCAGTGCTCCATGTAATCGGCCGGGAAAATCTCGCAGACATTCTTTCCGGTCAACTCTTCCGTTCCGTATCCCAGCACCTCCTCCGCCGCGCGGTTCGCCTTCAGGATGAACCGGTCTTCCCCGATGGTCAGGATCGCGTCCTTGGCGGACTCGAAGATGCCGCGGTAGCTCTCCTCGGATTCCTGGAGGAGCCCCTTTAGCGCCTTCTTGTCGGAAATATCGTGAAAGAACCCGATCGTCCCGATTTCGCCTCCCTGGTCGTACAACAGGGTTGCGGAGAGCCGGATCGGGATCCGGCTGCCGTCCTTGCCGACCACCTCGGTCTCGAAGTCCTGGATCTCTCCCGGGCTGCCGAAATGTTCCGAGTAGAGGATCTCCTTCACTTCCCTGGCGCGGCCCGGAGGGTATATTTCCGACACGTGGATTTTTCCGATGACCTCATCCCGCGAATATCCGAAGATCTTTTCCGCCCCCGAATTGAACAGGAAAATATTTCCTTTCCTGTCGTTGCCGATGATCCCGTCCGGGCTGGTGATCAGGATCTTCTCGAAAAGCTCCGATTTCCTCCGCAATTCTTCCTGAAGATTGATCTCCACGGTGATATCGGTGGACGCTTCGACCACTCCGGTGATCTTCCCGTCCGGGTTCCGAATGGGATAGGCGCTGAGCCGTACATACTCCCGTCTTCCATCGGCGTCGGCGTGAATGTGAATCACCGTCGACGGGTTCCCGGTTTCGAACGAATCTTTTACCGGGCATTCCGATTCGTCGATATGGCAAGGTTGGTGCTTGCGGTGGGTGACTTCGTAACAATGTTTTCCAAGAAGGGTTTCGAGAGGTTCGCCGTAGCTTAACTGGAAGGATCGGTTCGCATAAAGGATTTTATAATCTTTGGGATCCACCACGACGATCCGCTCCGCGATGCTTTCGAGAAGGGAAGAAAGGAATTCGGAGGTGAGTTCACTCTTATTCATCATCGAATAATATTAGTACTTTCCTTCATTAACTTCCATGGCCGAATCACCGTTCAGGTTTCCTCTTTATATGGACGTACTCCCGCAGGCGGGGCCGGTCGACGATGAGGTTGCGCCCTTGCGCCGAACTCGATGGCCGCGGTTCGGGAGGATACGGAAACGATATTCTTCCCGCTCCGCGATCCGGGGTATCGTAATAGATAGCAAAGGACCTGCCGTACAAGGGAGAGGTGAGCGACGATGATCTTCAGGCCGGGCCGTATCCGTATCGTGACTGCGTTTTTCCTGTTCGCTCTGGCGGGATGCGCCGGGACGCGCGCCGTTTACAAAGGGGGCGCCGACATGCCGTATCTTCCGAAGGAGCCGCCGAAGGCGGAGGAGATCCGCCACCTTCCCACCGGCCTCGCGCTTTCCTTCGACAACGCGATGGACATGATCTCGGCGGCGCGCCTGGTCTGCATCGGCGAAACGCACGACAACCTTCATGCCCACCGCGTGGAGCTGCAGATCCTCCGGGAGCTCCACCGGCGGTACCCGGGAAAGGTCGCCGTCGGCATGGAGATGTTCCGCGAGCCGGACCAGGAGGCCCTGGACCGGTGGACGAAGGGGGAATTGTCGGAGATCGAGTTCCTGAAAGCGACGAAATGGTACGAGAACTGGGGCTCCGACTTCGGCTACTACCGGGACATCCTCCGCTTCGCGCGGGACCATCGGATCGACGTCATTGCGCTCAACCCATCGCGGGAATTGCAGCAGGAGGTCCGCAAAACCGGGCTGGACAACGTCTCCGGAGACCTGAAGGCGAAGCTTCCCGCAATCGGGGAAATCGACCCGTACCAGCGCGAGGCGATGAAAGGGGTCTACGGAGGACATCTTTCCACCGAGGGGATGTTCGAGGCCTTTTTCCGCGTCCAGCTCCTGTGGGAGGAGACGATGGCGGTGCGGGTGGTCGACTACCTGCGGAGCCCGCGGGGAGAGGGGAAGAAAATGGTGACGCTGACCGGCGGATGGCACGTCCGGTACGGGTTCGGAATCCCGAAGAAGGTGCTTCGCAGGATGCCGATGCCGTATGCGATCCTCCTGCCCGAGGAGATCAGCATCCCCGAAGAGAAGAAGGACCGGCTCATGAACGTCGACCTCCCTGAGATCCCGCTCCTGCCGGCCGACTTCTACTGGATGGTCCCTTACGAGGACCTGGAGGGGAAACAGATGGTGCTGGGCGTCCGCCTGTCCGCGACGGACAACGGGGTCGTCGTGGAAGGCGTGACGGATGGGTCTCCCGCCGGAAAGGCCGGGCTTCTCAAGGGGGACCGATTTGTCTCTTTCGACGGACACGCCGTTTCCGACATGTCGGACATCTTCTTGAGGGTCCGCGAGAAGAAGGATGGGGACCGGGCGACGGTGGTCGTCCTGCGCGACGGCGCCGAGAAACCGCTCCCGGTGGAGTTCTTCCCGATGAAAAAGGGGAAGAAACCCCACGAATAAGCAATACGGCCTGCGCGCGGAGCGAGACGGCATCCGTAGAACCTTTCACAAAGGGGTTTTCCCCACGGTATACTGGAACCTATGCCGTTCATCGTCCGGATGGGCGCCAACGCCATCGCCATCCTGCTCATTACGTACCTGCTCCCGTCCGTGATGTCGGCCGACGGGGCCCTGGCGGCGATTGCCGCGGCGTTCGTGCTGGGGCTGGTCAACGCCGTCATCCGCCCGATCTTCGTGCTGCTCACCTTTCCTATCACGGTGGTGACCCTGGGGATCTTTCTCCTCGTGATCAACGGGCTGCTCCTGTGGCTCGTCACTGCGATCGTCCCCGGCTTCCACGTCGGCGGGTTTTTCGGCGCGGTCGCCGGCTCGCTCCTCCTCAGCGTCATCTCCTGGATCCTGACGCGGGTGGTTCCGTGAGCGTCACCGTCACCTTCCTGGGCGGCGTCCGGGAGGTGACCGGCTCCTGCATTCTCGTCGAGACCGCCGGCAAGCGGTTCCTCGTCGACTGCGGGATGTTCCAGGGCGGATCGGAGAGCGACCGGAAGAACGCAAGGCCCTTTCCGGTTCCGCCGTCCTCGGTCGATTTCATCCTCCAGACGCATGCCCACCTCGATCACTCCGGGCTGCTGCCGCGGATCGTGCGGGACGGATTCCGGGGGCCGATTTACGCGACTTCCGCCACGGCCGACCTGCTGGGCGTGATGCTTCCCGACTCGGGGCACATCCAGGAGCGTGAGGCCGAGTGGCAAAGGAAGAAGGCGAACCGCTCGGGAAGGAAGGACGGGGAGCCGCTCTACACGGAGGCGGACGCCCTGGCGGTGCTGCCGCACTTGAAGTCCGTGTCCTACGGCGCGGAGACGGAACCGGCCCCGGGAATCCGGGTGCGGTTCCTGGACGCGGGCCATATCCTGGGCTCTGCGATCCTGTCGGTCGCCGTCCGGGACGGGGCGCGGGAACGGACGCTCGTCTTCACGGGGGACCTCGGGCACCGGGGCCTTCCCATCGTGCGGGACCCGTCGCCGGTCGCGAACGCGGATGTGCTGGTCATGGAATCCACCTACGGGAACCGGGTGCACAAGGGGATGGAGGAGTCGATCGAGGAGTTCGTCCACGCGCTGACGGACACCCTGCAGCGGAAAGGCGGCAACGTGATCATCCCCTCCTTCGCCGTCGGCCGCGCGCAGGACATACTCCTTACCCGCAAAGGGAGGTTCAAGGGGTTGACGCTCTACATCGACTCCCCGCTGGCGGCGCAGGCAACGCAGATCACCCTCCGCCACCCGGAGTGTTTCGACGACGAGACGCTTCGGGTGATGAAATGGGGGGTGGAGCATCCCGACGCCCTCCGCGTGGTGATCACCAGGAGCGCCGAAGAGTCGATGGCGCTCAATTCCCTGCGGGGAGGGGCGATCATCGTCGCGGGGAGCGGGATGTGCGAGGCGGGCCGGATCAAGCACCATCTCAAGCACAACCTTTGGCGCAAGGAGTGCAGCGTCGTCATCGTCGGCTTCCAGGCGGAGGGGACGCTGGGCCGCAGGATCGTCGGCG
The DNA here is from genome assembly GCA_016219515.1 of Deltaproteobacteria bacterium. Lineage (GTDB taxonomy): Bacteria > Desulfobacterota > Deferrimicrobia > Deferrimicrobiales > Deferrimicrobiaceae > JAENIX01. The sequence continues at coordinate 2,899 of JACRMU010000099.1, read as the reverse complement.
GCGCGAAGTGGGTCCGGGTCCTGGGCGAGGACATCACGGTGGCCGCGGACGTCTACACGATCGGCGGACTTTCGGCCCACGCCGACCGGGACGACCTTCTCGCCTGGGCGGGGAATTTCCGCACTCCCCCCGGACGGGTCTGCGTGGCCCACGGCGAGGAATCCGTCTCCCTCGGGTTCGCTCAGACGCTGCGGGATCGATTCGGCTGGAACGCTTATGTCCCCGTTCCCGGGCAGCCGATGGAGGTCTGAAAGGGATCGCCGAATTCCCGGAACGCCGGATCGTTCCTCTCATCTACATTAAGAGAACGGAGGAAAGGAGAACCGGGATGAAAGCTGCGAAGAAATGGAAGATCGTGCGGAAAGTCGAACCGATCCCCAAGGGATTTCACACAGTTACACCCTGCCTGATGGTGCGCGGCGCGGACCGCGCCATCGAATTCTATAAGAAGGCGTTCGGCGCCGAGGTGCTGGATCGCATGACCGGCCCCGACGGCAAGAGCGTCGTCCACGCGCAAATACGGATCGGGAACTCGTTCCTTTTCCTCGGCGACGAGATCCCCGGCATGGGGTCCGGCGCACCCGAGAAATACGGGGGTTCGCCCGCGTCGCTTCACCTGTACGTCGAGGACGTGGACGCCGCATTCGATCGCGCCGTTGCGGCCGGCGCCAAGGTCCGGATGCCCGTGGCGGACATGTTCTGGGGGGACCGCTACTGCAAGGTGGCCGATCCGTTCGGCTACGAGTGGGGACTGGGCACGCGCAAGGAGGAGCTGACGCCCGATGAGATCCGCCGCGGGGCGGAGGAATTCTTCAGGAAGCAGGCGGCGGGCGAACCGAAGTGAGACGGTACTCGTGGTGATACCCCGGGTGCGGGGCGGCGGGGGACGGGCCGCGCGGAAATCGATCCTGGCGTTCCTGTTCCTTGCCGCCTGCATCGATGCGTTCTTCGGGGCGGGCCGGGCGGACGCGCACGTCCGCGAGACGCCGGACGATATCCTGAAACAGATCGGGGTGGACGAGAAACTTGGAGGGCAGGTTCCCCCCGGGCTTCGATTCCGGGACGCGGAGGGGAGAAGCGTCCGGCTGGGGGATTTCTTCGGGGGAGGGCCTGTCCTGCTGACCCTCAACTATTACACCTGCCCCATGCTTTGCCCCCTGATCCTCCGGAATCTCCTGGCGGCGACGGACCGGATGGGCGGGATTTCGCCGGCGCGCGACTTCCGCATCGTCACGGTCAGCATCGACCCCGACGAGAGGCCCGGGTCGGCCCGCGACCGGGCCGGCGAGATGCACGCGATGATGAAAGGGACGGCGGATCCGGGCTCGCGGTGGCCCTTCCTTCTCGGGGGGCGCGAGGAGATCGGGAATCTGGCCGATGCCGTCGGTTTCCGGTACCGCAAGGTGGAAAACGAATTCGCCCATCCGAACGTCGTGGTGGTCCTGACCGCCGACGGGAAAATTTCCCGCTACCTGTACGGGATCGAGCAGGAGCCGCGGGACCTGAAACTTGCGCTCATCGAGGCCGCCGGAGGGCGGATCGGCGAGTCCGAAGCGGTGAGCCGCGCGCTCCTGTTCTGCTTCCACTACGACCCGGTGCAGAGGAAATACGCCCTGTACGCCCGGAACATCATGAAGGCGGGGGGCGTATTGACCCTTGTCTTTCTCGGGGTCTTGTATTTAGCCTTATGGAAGCGGCGGAAGCCGCGCACTCGATCCAAAGGGGAAGGGGGGTAGATGACGAACGCATTCGCCGCCGGCGCCGCGGCCTCGCCGTCGGCCTGGAAGATCGACGCCGTCTTCCTTTTCATCACCGGGGTCTCGCTCTTTTTCTTCCTCCTGGTCGAGGGATTGCTGATCTACTTCGCGATCCGATACCGAAGGAGGAAGGCGTCGGAAGATGCCGCGACGTCCGACGTGAAGAGCAACACCGTCCTCGAAATCGTCTGGGTGCTGGTCCCCACGCTGGCGGTGCTCGCCTTCTTCGTATACGGATACATGGTCTACCGGGACGTCACCTCCCCGCAGCCGGGCGCCGCGGACATCAACGTCACGGCGGGGCAGTTCCTCTACGAGTTCAAGTACCCCGACGGCCGCACCGCGATGAACGAGCTGCGCGTCCCCGCGGGCAGGCCCGTCAAGCTGATCATGACCTCCCGGGACGTCATCCACGGGTTCTTCATCCCCGACTACCGGATCAAGCAGGACGTTCTCCCCGGGCAGTACACCTATCTCCATCTCCAGCCGGACCGGGAGGGGACGTACGACATCTACTGCACCCAATATTGCGGAGTGGGGCATTCCACGATGCGGGCGAAGCTGATCGTGATGTCCGCCGGCGCCTACGCCGCCTGGATGGAGCGGGGGGAAGGGGTAAAAACGGCGATGTCGCTTCCCGAGAAGGGGAAGGCGCTTCTGGAAAAGTTCGGCTGCCTGGGTTGCCATTCCATCGACGGGACCGTGAAGGTCGGCCCTTCCTTCAAGGGACTCTATGGCAGGGAAAAGCACCTGGAGAAGGGCGGGGAAACGATCGCCGACGAGGAATATCTCCGGGAGTCCATCTTCGACCCGGGGGCCAAGGTCGTGAAAGGATTCCCCAATATCATGCCGACCTTCAAGGGGTCGATTCCGGACGACGACGTCGCGGCGATCATCGCCTATATCAAGACGCTGAAATAACCGTCCGTCTCGGACGCAACCTTATTTCCCCCGCCGTCATCGCATAGGGTGACGGCGATATAATGGCGGGAGATAAGGAATGACGGAAACCACGGCGGACGGAATGGCGGTGCCGGAAAACGGCCGTTCCCGCGGATATCTCGATGAAAAGGGGTTCCGGTCCTGGGCCTTGACCCTGGACCACAAGCGGATCGGGGTATTGTACCTGTACACCACCCTGT
>JACRMU010000108.1 GCA_016219515.1 Deltaproteobacteria bacterium | reverse complement strand
GGGTCCTCGATCGTGATGATGTGGCAGCTCCGATGGGAGTTGATGTACTCGATGATGCCGGCCAGCGTCGTCGACTTCCCGCAGCCCGTCGTCCCGGTGCAGAGGATCAGCCCCCGGTTCTCCAGCGCGATCTTCTCCAGCACCTTCGGCAGGTGCAGCTCCTCGAAGGACTGGACCCCGACGGGGACGACGCGGAACACCATCCCGATCGTCCCGCGCTGGATGAAAACGTTGACGCGGAACCTCCCCAGGCCGGACACGCTGTAGGCGCAGTCCATCTCGTGGGTCCTCTCGAAACGCCGCTGCTGCTCCTCTCCGAGGATCGAGGAGCTCATGACGACCAGTTCCTCCGGACGGAGGGCTTCCTCCGCCTTGAGAGGCATGAGCTTGCCGTTGATCCGGAGGATCGGGAGGAGCCCGGCCTTCAGATGAACGTCGGAGGCCCCGTGGCGGATCGCCGATTTGAGGATCTCGTTGAGCTCCAATTACTTCGCCCCTTCCTGCGCGGCCCGCGCGCCTTCCCCGATCCCGTAGTGCCCCAGGATCTTCTTCCGCAGGTCGAGGGCGACCTCCTTGTGCTCCTTGAGGAAGCTTCTTGCGTTCTCCCTCCCCTGACCGATCCGCTCCCCGTCGAGGGAGTACCACGCGCCGCTCTTCTCGACCATGCCAAGCTCCGTCCCCACGTCCAGCAGGTCCCCCTCCCGCGAGATCCCCTCCCCGTACAGGATGTCGAACTCCGCCTCCCGGAACGGGGGCGCCAGCTTGTTCTTGACCACCTTGACCCGCGTGCGGCTCCCGGCGGCCTCGTCGTCCTTCTTGATCTGCGATATGCGGCGGATGTCCATCCGGACGGACGCATAGAACTTGAGGGCGTTGCCGCCGGTCGTCGTTTCCGGATTCCCGAACATCACGCCGATCTTCATCCGGATCTGGTTGATGAAGATGACCGCCGTCTGCGACTTGCTGATCGTCGCAGTGAGCTTGCGGAGCGCCTGGGACATGAGGCGGGCCTGCAGATCCCCCCCGTCCGTTGCGCCTCGGCGACGATGTGCAGGGCCAGCGTGGTCTTTCCGGAGGACTCCGGCCCGAAAATCTCCGTCACCCGCCCCCGGGGGATGCCGCCGATCCCCAGCGCCACGTCCAGGGAGAGCGCCCCCGTCGAGATCACGGGGATGTCCTTCGCCGGGACATCGGCCCCGAGGCGCATGATCGCGCCCTTCCCGTAATTTTTCTCGATCGCCGAGAGCGCCATGTCGAGCGCCTTCCGGCGGTTCGCATCCTGTGTCATTTTCCCTTCTCCTCTCTTCCCGGGTTCGCCGGTTCCCGCAACAGCGGCACGTCGCGCAGGACGCAGTACGCCGCCCCTCCGGGAGAAAGCCGGCTTTCGTACAATTGGAACGAGCTCACGCCGACAACGCCGAACGATTTCCCCGACAGGGCTTTCGCGTACTCCTCCCACCATCCCGGGGGGAGCCGGTCCCGAACGCGGCCGACCGTGATGTGCGGGTGGAACCGTCTTTCCTCGCGCGGGAAACCTGCGCCGGAAAGCGCATTTTCCATATTCTCATGCAACTTACCGACCAATTCAAGCGGTTCCCGGATTCCGATCCATAATACGCGCGGCGCGCGAAGGGCGGGGAACCCTCCCGGCCCCTCTACCGAGAACTCAAAAGGCCCGAAGCCCCTGGCCGTTTCTGCGAGCAGGGAACCGATTTCATCGACGCGCTCCGGGGGAATCTGCCCCAAAAACTTCAAGGTTACGTGGAGGTTCGGCTCGGAGGTCCAGGAAACCGCCGGCCGTTTCGCGCGCAGGGGGAAAACCGCCTCCGCGATCGCCCGGCGGCACTCCGGAGGAAGCCCGATGCCGATGAACGCCCTCATCCTCCCCCTTTTCCCATTTCCTGCAGCACGGCAAGGAGTTCATCGAGCGCCCAAGCGACCGCCTTCCGCCGGACGGTTTCGCGGTCTCCCTTCAGTCTCCTGCGGTGCGACCGCCGGACCTTCCCCGCCGATATCCCAAGACACACGGTTCCCACCGGTTTCTCCGGCGTCCCGCCGCCGGGCCCCGCGATCCCCGTGATCCCCACGCCGATCCTCGCTCCGAACCGCCGCCGGGCCCCCCTCGCCATGGCGAGCGCCACCGCCTCGCTCACCGCGCCGCCGGATTCGATCGACGCCTCCGCCACGCCCAGGTCCCTCGTCTTGGAAGCGTTGGAGTACGCAACGACGCCCCCCAGGAAATAGGCGGAACTCCCGGGGATGTCCGTGATCGCGGCGCTAAATCCCCCCCCGGTGCAGGACTCCGCGACGGCCAGCGTGCTCCGCGACCTCGCGAGCTCCTTTCCCAGCCGGCGGGCGCGGCTCCGGATCAGCCGATAAGCCACAGGATCCCCCGGTAGGCCAGATGGGCGTACACTCCGGCCACGAGATCGTCGGCGACGACGTACGCCGCCCCTTCCCGCTCGTCCGCCCAGGCGGCGGGCCCGAACTTCACGATGTCGAAGCACCGGAAGAGCAGGAACAGCAGCAGGGCCGGCTTCCATCCCCACGGGATCCCCGTCGCCGCCAGCAGCATTCCCGCCACCTCGTCGATCACCACCGAGGGAGGGTCCTTCACCCCCGTTTCCCGCATCTCCACGCGCGCCGCCGGGACCGACACCAGCAGCACCGCGGCGAGCATCCCGAAGTGCGCGACGCCCGTGCCCCCTCCCAGGTACCACAACGGAAGGGCAAGGAGGGTCCCCAACGTCCCGGGGAACAGGGGGATATACCCGACCCCCATCCCGGAGGCCACCGCCCGCCATGCGACGTTCCCCCGGAAACGATTCTCTTGTAAGATGGACATAAGTAGGTTATCAATTTTACATGCATATATGAGGCCGCGGAATAAATAAAACGTTTTTTCCGGTCAACGGGGAGACGCGCCGCAACGATGCCTGAACTCGACGCCGATTTCATACCGAAAATCACCAAGGCGATGACGGAGCTCGCCAAGGGAATGAAAGGCGTAAGCTTCTATCCGCCGGGCCATCCTTCCCTGATCCAGGCCGTTTCCAAGATCATTTCCAATTTCGAGGAGATTCCCCTCCCGGAGATGGGGCTGGAGATCGACGTAACCAAGAACGCGCTTCTCTTCAACGAAAATCCGCTTCCCGTCCTGAACAAGTCGGTATCGGACCTGAACCGCGAGCTGTACATCCGCCGGGCGAGCAAGGTCATCTTCCTGCCCGGCCTGAAGCCCAACGAGATCATCGCCTTCCTCGACATCCTCGGCCGCGACATCGAGCTGATCCAGGACGAGGGCGGCATGGAGCGCGTGCTGCTCCGGGAAAAGATCTCGCGGATCTGGGTGAACCGCGTGGACTACCAGGGGCTGACGGAAATGCTCAAGCGGGAAAAGGAGCAGGCGCCGGCCGAGGGGGACGCGGCCCAGGCGGCCGACGATCAGCCGTCGACGCTCCAGAACATTCTCCCCGAGGAGCTCACCATCGAAGACCTGCTGACCTTGCTCGAGAAGGAAACCAACGTCAGCGAATACCGCGATTTTCTCATCGCCCTGTCGAAGGCGCTCTACTACGAACGGATGGACCGGAAGATCGAATACGCCACCCGGGCCTTGAAAATCTTCGCGGAGCACATCGAGCGCCCGCCGCTGCAGAACCCCGAGATCGCCAACCTCGCGCGCCTCGGGATCAAGGAATTGGCCTCCGACGAGCTGATCGCCCACTATATCTATCTCCTTCGGGACAAGGGCGGCAGGGGGAACAAGGAAGTGGAGACCGTCCTCGCCGCGTTCGAGGACCGGGCCGTCAAGCCGCTCCTCCGGACGCTCGCGGACGAAGAGGACCTCCTCATCAGGAAATCGATCGTGGAGATCATCGCGCGGATCGGCAGGGCCGCGGTTCCCGCCATTATCGAGAACCTGAGCGACTCCCGCTGGTTCGTGGTCCGCAACATGGTGACGATCCTGGGGAGCCTGGGGCTTCCCGATCTCGCCCCGCACGTGGCCACCGTCCTGACCCACCCGGACCTCCGTGTGAAAAAAGAGGCGATCAAGGCGCTTTCGAAGCTCCCCCATCCCTCCGCGGTCATCGCCCTGGGAGAGCTCTGCTTCTTCCCCGAGGAGACCGTCGCCCTCACCGCGACGGGGGCGATGGCGTCGAAGAAGGAGCCGGAGGCCGTTCTGGCCCTTTACCGGCGCGTCGTCCACCGTAGGTTCCTGTACCCCTTCTACCGGCTGGCCCACGAGGCGATCGACTCGCTGCGGAGCATCGGCACCGACGAGGCGGTCACGGCATTGGAGGAAATCCTGCGGACAAAGGCCGTCTGGGAGACGAAAAAATTCCGAAACATGAAAACTCACGCGCTCCGGAGCATCTCAAAGATACGCGGGACCCGGGCGAGCGAGGCCCTCGAGAAGGCCGCCCGCGCCCCGGAGCCGTACCTGCGGATGGAAGCGGAACGCCTCTTCCGGAAGGGATAGACAGGGACGACGATGGAACGGCGCGACCAGGAACTTCTGATCACCAGCCTCATCCGGGCGCTGGGAACCTCCCTGAAGAACCGGGCGCTCTACCCGCTCGCGCACCCGCTCGTGCGCAGCCCCATCGAGAAGGTGTACAAGGATCTCCGCGTTTTCTTCGCCGACCGGTCCGAGCTTGCGCTGGTCGTCACGGACGGCACGCTGGTGTTCGAGGGGTTCCCCATCTTCAACCTGACCTCCCCCCTGGAGTCCTTCGTGGACCGGCTCACCCGGATCGGGGCGCCGGCGGTCATCTTCGAGAAGGACCTCACGCTGGAGGACCTGGAGAACTTCGTCCGGTTTCTCCACATTACGAAAGAGCAGGGACTTTCCCCGGGAGAGATCCAGAAGCTCCTCGCCGACGCGGGGGTCGGACACATCCGGGTCAAGCCGATCGAGGACACCGACAAGGACGACAAGGACATCGCCAACGAGATCTACGGCAACGCCGTCACGGTCGTGTCCTCGGTCATGCGGGACGTGCGTCTGGGGCGGATCCCCTCGGGGACCGAGTCCGAGCGGGTGACCCGGGACATCAGCGGCATGCTCAAGCGGAACCGGGACGCCATGCTGGCGCTGACCCTCATCAAGAACTACGACGAGTACACCTACAACCACTCGGTCAACGTCGCGATCATCTCCCTCGCCCTCGCCGACGTTCTCCACCTCCCGGGGCAGGACAAGATCAACGTGGGGGTCGCGGGCCTCCTGCACGACGTCGGGAAAACCCAGCTGGCCCTCGATCTCATCCGGAAGCCCAGCACGCTCACCGTGGAGGAGTTCGAGGAGATCAAGAAGCACCCCCAGGAGGGGTTCGTCCTGCTGGGGAAGATGTCCCACATCCGCCCCGACTCCGCCTACATGGTCCTGGAGCACCACATGAGGTTCGACCTTTCGGGGTACCCGCCTCCCGAGCCGGGATACCGGGTGCACGCCCACTCCAACATCATTCCCGTGGCCGATTGCTACGATGCGCTGACGACGATGCGGTCGTACCAGAAGGCGCGGTACCCGAACCAGTCGCTGGAAATCATGACGAAGCTCTCCGGAAAGTCCCTGGACCCGTATATCGTGGCGGCGTTCGCGAAAACGATGGGGATCTATCCCGTCGGAACGATGGTCCGGCTGAATACGCTGGAGATCGGGATGGTCGTCGGGCAGGGGGAGACCGGCGAGGAGCCGCCGAAAGTCATGGTGCTGTTCGACCGGGACGGCAACCCTCTCGCCCGCCCGGAGCAGGTGGACCTTGGCGATCCCGAAGGCACGGCCGGGGACCGGCGACGGGCCATCGTGGGAACGGTGAACCCGAACCTGTATACCGAGGTGGCCGCGGGAGCGTTGTACCTGACGATGGAGACCGCTTAGGAATTCTCCGCGCTCCACTCCCCCAGCGCGCCGGCGACCGCCGCGCGCACCGTGTCGCTCTCCGATTCCGCCTGAAGAAGGATCTTCTCCCACTCGTCTTTTTCCGCCACGAGGGCGTAGGCGGCCACCGCCTTGCCGCAGACGAAGGCGTCGGCGTGCCCCAGGTATTTCCCGATGACGGGGGCAAGCTCTTTCCGGCGGGATTTTCCAAGCGTCTCCAGAAGGTTCCCCAGCACGACCCCTTCCTCCCGGGAAAGCCGCTCCGCCAGCGCCTTGAGGACGGGAACCGTGGGGGAAAACGAAAGGGCGCGGGCGGCGGCCCCCCGCACTTCGGATTCCGGGTCGGAAAGCGCCGCCAGCAGCAGGGAGACCCCTTCCCGTCCGCCGATGTCTTCCGCGGAGTGGACGATCCGCATCCGGTCCTCCAGGGACCCCGTCCGGAGGGTCTGCAGGTAGGACCCGACCGAGCGTTTCGCGCGCTGCCGGTCCAGGGCGGAAGCAGCGGCCTCCCGGACGGCCGTCGACGAATCCGACTGCGCCATCCTCCGAAGGGTTTCCTCGATCCGGTCAATCACGGGTTCCCCCCCCTTCCTGAAGATCCTTGACGGAAGGCACGGCCGGCGTTCCCGCCGCGCTCCGCACGCCGTCCACGATCGCACGCTCGAGGGCGCAAGCCCCCAGCACGGCCGTCTGCATCACGTTCCCCTTTCGCCCGGTGACGCCGGTGGAGATCGCCACGACGAGGTCCCCGTCCATCGGGGTGTGGACGGGCCGGATGGCGCGCAGCAAGGCGCCGTGGGCCATCCGCGCGACGCCCGACAGCTCGTCCCGGGAGAGCAGGTCCGCCGTGGCCACGACGGCGAGCGTCGTGTTCCCGGGCGCGAACGGCTCCCTGCGGAATCCTGCGCGGAAGAGCCCTTCCGTCCCCGCCGGTCCCCGGCCGTCCTCGCTCCTCGCCCCCGCGATCCACATTCCCGTGCCCGGGTCCACCACGTCCCCGAAGGCGTTCACCACTGCGCATGCCCCTACCCGAACGCCGCCCTCCTCCTCGCAGGCCGTCCCGAAGCCGCCCTTCATCGCCCGGCCCATGCCGAGGACCTTGCCGACCGTGGCGCCCGCGCCGGCCCCGACCGAACCGCGCTCCGGCGGCGCCGCGGACGCGGCGAAGGCGGCGGCGTATCCCATCTCCGCCGTGGGGCGAAAGGAGGGGTCGCCGAACCCCAGGTCGTAGATCACCGCGGTCGGAACGATGGGCACCACGCCCGCGGGAGTGGGGAATCCCTCTCCGGCTTCCTCCAAACAGCGCATCACCCCCGCTGCAGCGTCGAGCCCGAAGGCGCTTCCTCCCGCGAAGACCAGGGCGTGCATGCGCAAAGCGGGGTGGGGACGGAGCAGGGAGTCCATCTGCCGGGTCCCCGCGGCCTCCCCGCGGATGTCGGCCGCCCCGGCGGCGCCGCCGGGAAACCTGAGGACCGTGACCCCGGATCCCCGGGCAATATCGTGCGCGTGTCCCAACAGGATTCCGGCCACGTCGGTGATCGCTTCCGGCATCCCCCCTCCGCATTGCGTCCGGCGCACCGTCCCGCGAATACCTTGGCAACGGTACATTAGTCTTACCGGAGGGTGGCCGGTTCGTCAATCCGGTGCGGCGTCCCGCAAGCGCGGCTGCGTCGCCGAGGTTGACGGTGCGCGGCGGGGAAACGTACACTCTCCCCAAGGAGAATATCGATCATGGAAACCATCCGCGGGCGGGTGCTCGCCCTCGACTTCGGAAGCCGCCGCATCGGCGTCGCGGTGTCCGATCCCCTCGGCATCACCGCCCAGCAGCTTTCGGCGATCCGCCGGGAAGGGGACCGCAAGGACATCGAGGCGATCGCATCGCTTGCGGTCGCATACGGAGTGGAAACCGTGGTGATCGGTCTTCCGATGCACTCCGACGGCTCCGAGGGGACCCAGGCGGCCAAGGCCCGGGCGTTCGGGGAGAAGGTCCGGGTCCGTCTCGGCGTGCCGGTCGTGCCATGGGACGAACGAATGACGACGGCCCAGGCGGAGCGTCATCTTATCGAGGCAGGGGTGCGAAGGGAGAAACGGAAAGAGGTCCGCGACAGTCTCGCGGCCGCCCTGCTCCTGCAATCCGCCCTGGACGCCCGGAACCGGAAATAGGCCGTCCGGTGGTTTCGCAGGGACGCAAGGCATTCCTCGTCCTGCTGCAGGCGGCGGTCGTCGTCCTCGCCTTCCTTCTCATGGACACGCCTTCATCGAAGGACTGGCGGCCGGCCACGGCGCTCGTACCCAGGGGAAGCTCCTCTTCCGAGGTCGCCCGGCTTTTGGCCGCGAAAAACATCCTGCGGCATCCCCTCGTTTTCCGGATGCTGGTCGCCGGAACGAGATCGGGAAAGAGGATGAGGCACGGGGAATACTCTTTCCCCGCCCCCCCTTCCGCCGTGGAGGTCTGGTGGAAACTCTACCGCGGCGAGGTCACCCGCTACGCCGTTACGATCCCCGAGGGATCGAACCTGTACGACATCGCGGAGATCCTGGGCGGCCGGGAGCTCGCCGACCCGGGGCAGTTCCTCGAAACCGCCGCGTCTCCCCCGGTCCTGCGCCGCCTGGGGATTCCCGGGGCGACGGCCGAGGGGTTCCTCTTCCCGGAAACCTACCAGCTGGAAAAATCGATGTCCGCCGAGGACATTCTGGAAATCATGGCCCGGCAGTTCCGCCGGAAATATCTTCCCGAGTGGGAGGCCCGCGCCCGGGAAGCGGGCTACTCCCTGCTGGAGGTCGTCACCATCGCCTCGATCATCGAGAAGGAAACGGGAGTGAAGGAGGAGGAGCCCCTGGTATCCGCCGTGATCCGGAACCGCCTCGCGTTGGGGATGCCTCTCCAGATGGATCCCACCGTGATCTACGGCCTGAAGCGGTTCGGGGCCGAACTGACGAAGAAGGACCTGCAGACGCCGTCGCCGTACAACTCGTACGTGAACCGCGGGCTCCCGCCGGGACCGATCGCCAACCCCGGGATCTCGGCCATAAAAGCGGCGCTGTACCCCGCGGACGCGGATTACCTCTACTTCGTCTCCCGCAACGACGGCTCCCACGCGTTTTCGAAGACCCTTCAGGAACACAACCGGGGGGTGGCTTCCTACAGGAAAGAAAAATCCGCGGAATGAAACCTTCGGACGGGATCGGACCGGGGCGGCGCTACTCCTCGACCTCGCCGGCGGGGACCTTCTTGATCCCCTCCTCCGACTCCTCCCGCATGTACTTCTCCTCGCGCTCGAGCTTTTCCTGGCATTCCACGCAGTACTTCGCAAAGAGCATCACCTTCAGGCGCCCCTTGGGGATCTTCACGCCGCACTCCTCGCAGAGCCCGTAGGACCCGTCCTCGATCCGGTCGAGAGAGTCGTCGATCTGCAGCAGCTTCTTCTTCTCCCGGTCGGTGAGGATCATGTCCAGTTCGCGCGACCGTTCCTCGGATACGGAGTCCAGGATATCCCCGATATCCGGCATGATCCCCTCGGTGGAGGGCTTGGATCGCCGGGCGATATCCCGCACAAGATCTTCCCGCATGCGGAGCAGCATGTCCTTCAGCGATTTCATGCGCCGTAAGCCCCCAGAAGGGATTTAAAAATTACGTTAGTATAACCGGAGACGGACCGGTGTCAACCGGTTTTGCGAGCAGGTCCCACTCCCGCGCGCCGGTGATCCTCGCCCGACAAAAGCCGCCCGCCCTCCCCGCGTAGCCGGAGAGGACGACGTTTCCGTCGACTTCGGGCGCCTGCCCCCGGTGGCGGCCCACCGCCCTTCCCCGGGGAAGCGTTTTCTCCACCAAAACCTCCACTTCCTTCCCCTTCATCGCGGCGTTTCCGGCGGCGAGAATGTCCGCCTGGATGTCTTGGATGCGGCGCGCCCGCTCCCGCTTCACCGCCTCGGGCACCTGGGAGCGCATCGCATGGGCGGGAGTCCCCTCCTCCCGGGAATACGGGAACACCCCGAGATAGTCCCACCGGGTCTCGTGGACGAACCGGAGCAGGCGGTCGAAGGCCCTTGCCGTCTCTCCCGGGAAGCCGACGATCAGGGAGGTCCGCAGAAAGACGCCCGGCAGGCGTTCCCGCAGGCGGCGGACAAGCCCCTGCACGTCCTCCGGTCCGTAGCGCCGGCCCATCTGCGAAAGGATTTTCCCGTCGATGTGCTGGACGGGAACGTCGAGGTAGCGGCAGACCTTCCTCTCCGTCGCCAGGAGGTCGATCAGGGAGTCGTCGATCCTGCCCGGGTACAGGTACAGCAGCCGCACCCACCGGACGCCGCGGATTCCGCAGATCTCCCGGACGAGGGAGACGAGCGCCCCCCTCTCGCCGCGGTCCGTCCCGTACGCGGTGATGTCCTGGCCGACCAGGTTGATCTCGCGAGCCCCCTTGCGGACGAGCATTCGGGCCTCCGCGAGAACGGAGTCCTTCGACCTGCTCCGCAGCGGCCCCCGGATCATGGGGATCGTGCAGTAGGTGCAACGGTTGCCGCATCCCTCCAGGATCTTCAGGAACGCCGATGCGCAGCCCTCCCCGGGAACGCGGCGCCCGTAGGCCTCGTCGGGAAGCGCGCCGCCCGCGATGTGCGTCCTGGGCGCCTCTCCCTCCAGCAATTTTCTGATGAGGCCCGGCAGCGCGGGGAGGTCGCCCGGCCCGACGAAAAGGTCCACTTCCGGGAGCAGCTTCGGGAGATCGTCCCGGTAGCGGGTCGCCATGCAGCCCGCAACGACCAGGCGGCGGATCCTCCCCTTCTCCTTGGCGCGCGCGAGCGAAAGGATCTCCTCGATCGACTCCTCCTTGGCGTCGCGGATGAAGCCGCAGGTGTTGACGACGGCCACGTCCGCGCGGCCCCGGGCGACGACACGGCATCCATCATCCGCGAGGAGGCCGTTCATCACCTCGCTGTCCACCGCGTTCTTGGCGCAGCCCAGCGTCACGATGCGCACCGTGGGGGGCTTTCCCGCGTTCATCCGTCGACGACCTCGACGCCTTGCGGCCGCTGGAACCGGAACAGGCGGGCGGGAAGGGAAGGGTCGAGCTCCGTCCCCTCGAGATAGAGGTGGTTCCCCCCGCCCATCCGGTCGTAGATGTGGATCTCCCGCACCAGAAAATCGCCGTTTCCCACCACGAGATCGATCCGCCGGACGTCGGGCGCGCCGTCGCCGCGCGGAACAAGCCGCAGGGCGGTCTCTTCGCCCCCCTTCCTCGCAACCGCCTGCTCCACGCGGAAGAGCTCGGTGATCTCTCCCTTCCCGAAGAGCAGCAGGAGCGGGACCCTTCCCCCGAGCGCCTTCTCGTCCAGCTTCCTCCGGAAGACCTGGGGCGAGTCGGCGGGCCGTAAATAGAGGTATTCCCCGTCGGCGAGAAAGACCTGCGCGTCCTTGCCGCGGTAATCCCAGCGCATCTTCAGCGGCCGCTCGAAGTAGACCTGCCCGGATGCCTTGCGCACGATCCCCAGATGCTGCAGGGGAACTTCCTGGCGGAACTTCGCGGAGAACGTCCTGGACGCCGCGTATTTCCGGGCGACCTTCTGCAGCAGCGCCTCCCCGTGCTCCTCGCTCCCCGCCGGGACGGCGTACGCCAGAAAAAGAAAGAGGGCCGCAAGCGCGGCCCGGACCGCCGGGTGCTTCGACACGGAAAACTCCTTTCCCGGCGACATCGCAACCGGGCCTCTATTTTACACCAGAAGCGTCGGTCGAAGGCGGCATCGGAAGCCGGGCCGGAAGGCGCATACGCCGCAGGTGGGCAACCGGCCGCTCGTTCAGGTCCCCACGCCGAGCGCCCGCAGCGACTCCACCAGGGAATCGTGCGACACGTACCGGATCCCCTTCATCCCCAGGCGCCTCGCCCCTTCGGCGTACGCCTCGATGTCGTCGATGTAGACGCACTCCTCCGGCGGGACGCCGAGCTTGCCGAGCGCGTCCCGGTAGATCCCCGCTCCCGGCTTCATCTCCCTGACGTCGAAGGAGAGCGTCACGGAGTCGAACAGGGGGAACACCTCCACGCGTTTGAAGTAATGCTCGTAATGCCATTCGTTGGTGTTCGACAGCAACCCGACCCGGTACCTTTTCTTAAGATCCCGGATCAGTGCGGAGGTGGAGGGGATCGGAGTGAATATGTCGTTGAAGGCCCGGAAGAACCGTTCCATCGGGATGGACAGGTTTCCCAACCGGGCAGCTTCCCGGTAGAAATCCTCCGACGAGACCAGCCCGGTCTCGTACCCGCGCGGCAGGTCCGACGCGTAGATCGCCTCGTTCAGATCGCCAAACCTCTTTTCCGTGTGGGAAAGCAGGCTGCGGAGGAACACGTCGTTGTCGAACTTGCAGATGACGTTTCCGAAATCGAACACGACCGCTTTGATCATCCGAACCCTTCCGGCGGATGGCGCAGGCGTCGGGTTCCCGCTTCGCGGCGCCGGGATCCTACTCCTTGCGCGCCACGTAGACTTCCCGGGGCTTGCCTCCCTCGGAAGGCCCCACGATCCGCTGCCGCTCCATCTCCTCGATGATCCGGGCCGCCCGGTTGAAGCCGATCTGCAGGCGGCGCTGCAGCATCGACACGGAGGCCCGTCCGGCCGCCACGACCACCTCCACGGCCTCGTCGAACTTCTCGTCCATCGACGGGTCCGGCTCCTCCTCCCCGGGCGCCGGGGCGGTGATGGAGAGCTCGTAGACCGGCGCCCCCTGCGCGCGGAGGTGCTCCACGACGCGCTGGATCTCCCCTTCCCCGACGTAGGGGCCGTGGACCCGCAGGATCCCCCCGACCCCCGGCTGGAGGAAGAGCATGTCTCCGAAGCCCAGGAGCGTTTCCGCGCCGGATTGTTCGAGGATGGTCCGGGAGTCGTACTGGGACGCAACCTTGAAGGAGATCCGCGCCGGGAAGTTCGCCTTGATCGTGCCGGTCAGCACGTCCACGGAGGGGCGCTGGGTGGCGAAGATGAGGTGGATTCCCGCCGCCCGCGCCATCTGGGTCAGGCGGGTGATCGTGTCCTCGACCTCCCGCCGGGAGGCGGCGGTGATCATGAGGTCGGCCAGCTCGTCGACCACGATGACGATGTAGGGGAGCCGGGCGAGGTCCTCGCCCTCCCCGTTGCGGGGCTTCGCGCGGAACGCCGAGCGGGACCGCTTTTCCACGATCTGGTTGTAGGCGTCGATGTGGCGGACGCCGTTCTCCATGAAGAGCTGGTACCGGCCGGTCATTTCCCCCACCGCCCACTTGAGCACCTGTCCCGCGTCCCTCGGCTGCGTGACGACGCTGTGGTAGAGGTGCGGGATCCCCTCGTAGAGCGTGAGCTCCAGCATCTTCGGGTCGACCAGGATCAGGCGCACCTCCTCGGGAGTCGCGCGGAACAGGATCGACAGGATCATGGTGTGCAGCGCGACGCTCTTCCCCGAGCCGGTGGCGCCGGCGATCAGGAGGTGGGGCATCTTCGAAAGCTCCCGCACGACCGGCTCCCCGAAGATGTCCTTCCCCAGCGCAAGCGACAGGACGGACTCGGACTCCGCGTAGGACCGGCTCCCCAGGATCTCCCGGAGCGTGATGCGGTCGCGCCCCTCGTTGGGGATCTCGAACCCCATCACCCCCTTCCCGGGGATGTTGGGGACGACGCGGACCGATTCGCACTGCATCGCGAGCGCGAGGTCGTTCGCCATCGCCACCACGCGGTTCGCCTTGATCCCCGGCGCCGGCCGGAACTCGTACGTGGTGACGAGCGGCCCCGTCCGGATCTCGGTGATGGTGCCGTCGATCTCGAACTGCGCGAGCTTCTCGATGAGCGCGCGGGCGTTTCTCTGGAGCGTCTCCTCGTCCGCGCCGTTCCCGGCGGCGGAAGACGGCTCGAGGAGCTCGAGCGGCGGAAGCGTGAACTCCTTGCCGGCCGCCCAGGTCGGCTGGCCTGGCTCCGCGGGGGCGGGAGACGAGGCGACGATCCGCGGGGGGGCTTCCGGCTCCCTCGCCCGGGCGGGCTCCGGCGGCGGCCTTTCGGCCTCCCGCTCCTCCCCGGACGCAAGCTTCTCCTTGACCATCGCCCGGACCCGCTCGGGGCCCTTCTTTTTCCGCCAGAGGGAAGGCATGCCCGAGAGCGGCAGACCCGTGAACAGCATGAGGGAGAAGAGCAGCAGCGCGGACAGGCAGAGGAGCCCCCCCACGGGATTGAGCAGCCTGCCGAAGAAATTGACCCCCAGGAGGTACCCCACGATCCCCGGCAGGAAGAGGTCCTGGTCGAGGATCCGGACATGCCCGGTGAAGAAGCTCAGCACGCCGAGGAGGGAGCAGACGGCGATCAGCCCCCCCGCGGCCCGCCCCCATTTCCCGGAGATCCCCTCCCCGCGGAAGGTCCAGTAGGCGAGCGCCAGGCAGAGCATGGGGAAGCCGATCGCCCCGATGCCGAAGAGCTGCAGGAGCAGGTCGGAAAGGACGGCGCCGACCCATCCGCCCCAGTTCCGCACGCCGTCCCCGCCGGAGCTCCATGCGGTCAGGGAGGGGTCGACCTGGTGGAACGATACCAGCGCCACCGTCAGGAAAATCCCCAACGTCAGGAAAAGGATGGCCAGGGCGTCCCGCCGGATCTTCTCCCCCATCTACAGCTCCATGACCACGGGGAGGATCACCGGCTTGCGCTCGAGCCGCTTGTTGAAGTAGCGCCGCAGCGCCCTCCGCAGGTCGGTCTGGATTTCCGAAAGGTCTTTCCTCGCTTCGATGCCGGTCTCCTCCCACGTCTTCATGACGATCTCGCGGGCCTCCTCGATGCTCACCTCGGAGCCGTCCTCCGTCACGACCCCGCGGGTCACGATGTCGGGGCCGTACAGGATCTCCCCCGTGGTCGAGGAAAGGGCCAGCACCACGATCACCAGGCCGACCTGGGAAATCTTGTAGCGGTCCTTGAGGACGAAGCTCTCCACGTCGCCCATCCCCTTCCCGTCCACGAAGAAGCGGCCGACGGACTGTTTCCCCGCAAGGGACAGCGCTCCTCCCGAGAACTCCAATATGTCGCCGTTCTGCGCCACGAAGGCGTTCGGCACGCCCATCTCCCTGGCGAGGTTCCGGTGCCGGAAGAGGAAGCGCGGATCTCCGTGGACCGGCACGAAGTGCTTCGGCCGCACCGCTCCGATCATCGCCTTGAGCTCTTCGCGGCTCCCGTGCCCCGACACGTGGACCTCGGAAATCTTTTCGTGGAGCACCTCCGCGCCGGCGAGGTACAGGTGGTTGATCACGCTGGCGATCGCCCGCTCGTTGCCCGGAATGAACTTCGAGGAGAGGACCGCCGTGTCCCCCTCCCGGATCCGGATGTACTTGTGCTCTCCCAGCGCCATGAGGGTCAGCGCCGACCGGGGCTCCCCCTGGCTTCCCGTCGTCAGCACGGCCACGCTGCGGTCGGGCAGCGATTCCGCCTCCTCCATGGGAAGCAGGATGTCGGGCCGCGGAAGCTTCATGTATCCCAGGTCGAGCGCGGTGGCGACGTTGCGCACCATGCTTTTTCCGCAGAGCGCCACCCTGCGTCCATGCCGGGCGGCCGCGGAGAGCACTCCCTGGATCCGATGGATGTTGGATGAGAACATCGCAACGATGACCCGTCCCCGCGCCCCA
Organism: Deltaproteobacteria bacterium; assembly: GCA_016219515.1. Taxonomy (GTDB): domain Bacteria; phylum Desulfobacterota; class Deferrimicrobia; order Deferrimicrobiales; family Deferrimicrobiaceae; genus JAENIX01. The sequence continues at coordinate 2,094 of JACRMU010000108.1, read as the reverse complement.
TCGAAGATCTCGGACAGCGCCTCCTCCACGAACGACTCGGACAGGCTGTGCCCCTACCGCTCCACGTTCGTGGAGTCGGAGAAGAGCGCTGTGACGGCTTCCTCGGAGTACAGACGCTCCAGGCGGGCCATGGCCGTCGGGACGCCGTCCGGCGGGCGGGGGTGGATCTTGAAGTCCCCCGTGTGGACGAAGACCCCCTCCCCGCAGCGGAGGATGTATCCGACCCCGTCGGGAATGCTGTGGCAGACCGGGAAGGCCTCGACGTCGAAGCTCCCCGCGCGGAACCGCGCGGTCCTGCCGATTTCGACCAGCCGCGCCGAACCGTTCAGGCCGTATTCCGCAAGGCGGTGCTTGAGAAGCCCCAGCGTCAGCGCAGTCCCGTAGACCGGGACGTCGAACTCCTTGAGGAAAAAGGCGACCCCCCCGATGTGGTCCTCGTGGCCGTGAGTGAGAAGAAGTCCCGACAGGTGCGGGGCCGTCTCCCGAAGGACGCCGAAATCCGGGATGACGAAGTCGATCCCCAGCATCGTGTCGTCGGGAAACATCAGCCCCGCGTCGACCAGCAGCGCCGATCCGCCGTCGTCGAACAGCATGGAGTTCAGCCCGATCTCGCCCAGCCCCCCCAGGGGCACGACACGCAGCGGCATTCTCACCTCGCCCGGAAAATCACCCTAAAAATATCACAAGACGGCGTTTCGGTCCTCCCCATCGCGGGCCCGCATCACTCACCATGCTTCTGCTGCGGCGACGGATCATGATGAGCGATGCGGGCCGGCGGAAAGGATCCTCCGCCTCGCCTCCAGCGCGATCTCCTGCTTGGAAAGGGAGGTTACCGCTTCCGGCGACAGCGGCGCAAGGATCCGCACGACCAGATCCGCGGGCCGGAAAAGAAGGGAGCCCTTGGGAAGCGCCCGGCGTCCCCCGTCGATGTACACCGGAATGACGGGAACGCCCGCCTTCTGCGCGAGGTAGAAGGCGCCGGACTTGAACTCCCCGATCGTCCCGTCCTCGCTGCGCGTCCCCTCCGCGAACACAACGATGATCTTGCCTCCGCGGATGGCGCGGACCGCGTCCCGCATCAGGTGGATCGCATCCCGGGGATCGTCCCGGTCTACGAACAGGTTCCCCGCGGACGTCATCGCCTTTCCGAAGATAGGGATCCGGCCCAGCTCCCGCTTTGCCAGGAACCCGACTCCGCGATGGAGCGCGGTGACCAGGAGCGGAATGTCCACGAGGCTCTGGTGGTTCGACACCAGGATCGCCCCGCCCTCCGGGAGGTGCTCCATCCCTTCCGTGCGCACGCTCCACCCCCCGATCCGGAGGAACCACTTCCCCCACCAGTCCATGAGACGGGAGGGAGCGCGCCCGGAGCGCGTGACCACTCCGCTCAGGTAGATGAGCAGGGAGCTGACAAGCGTATGCGTTAAGATTGCGGCGGATTTCAGGAAACCCGTGATCACCAGTCCCCTTCCTCGCGGAAGCTGTAGAACGAGCCGTCCCCTATTATTACATGGTCGAGCACGGCGATTCCCACGATTCCTCCCGCGGAGCGGAGGCGCCGTGTGGCCTCCCGGTCCTCGGCGCTCGGCGATGGATCTCCGCTCGGATGGTTATGGACCAGCAGCACCGACGCGGCACGCTCCCGCACAGCGGGGGCGAACACCTCCCGCGGGTGGATCAGGCTGCCGTTCAGGATTCCCGTCGAAACGCGTACGTCATCGATACGGCGGTTCTTGACGTCCAGGAGAACGGCCAGGAAGACCTCGACAGGGTAATCGGACAGAAGGTAGCGAAACCGGTCGAAGGCGTCGGCCGCGGTCCGGAACGGCTCCGGAAAGGAGCGCGGGGCCGAGAGGGCCCGGCGGACGATCTCCACCGACGCTTCCCACTTCGCCTTGCGGGAATCTCCGGCGTGCGGCTCTCCGCGCGCGGCGGCCCGCATCCCCTGCCAATCCTCGGGGAACGCCATGCGGAAGAGCGATTCCTCCTCCGTTGCTTCCAGCGGCCTTACGTCGCGGCCGGGCGATTTTCCCACCGGGATTACCTCCGCCATTGGATTCCCGCATGCGATTCAAGAACCATTCCAAAAAATCG
>JACRMU010000122.1 GCA_016219515.1 Deltaproteobacteria bacterium | reverse complement strand
GGAACCGGTCCCGGTAGTCGATCTCCCGGTCGAACGCCAGCGGAAGGTGTTCTCCCTTCGACATGAAGGAAGGGATCTTCGCCCGGCGGACAAGAAAGTGGTAGATGGCTTCCGGCTCCTTTCCGAAAAGGAGCGGCTGATCCTCTTTCCTGCGCGCGAGGTCGGATACCTTGCGCTCCGCCATGCGCGTGACCTGGCGGAGGATCTCCCAGAAGTCCTCGTTTCCCGCCAAGGGAATCTTAAGAAGGGTACGGGAAAGGCCGGAGACGACCTCCGACGGATCGTGAAGAGAGAGCGCCGGCGGCGGAGGTTCCCCTTCGGCCGGCGGGCTTGACGGGGAAGGTTCGGAGGACGAGCCGCCGGTTGCGTCCGTGGAAGGCGCGGCGGATTCCTCGCCCGTATCCGGCGAAGAGACCTCGGCCGGATTGTCCAGCGCCACGTACCCCTTGTAGTGGAGCTCCATGACTTGGCGGACCTGTGCGGGGGAAAAACGCAAACCGTGAAGGATCCGGAGCAAGGTTTCGCTCCTGGGAACTCGACCGCCATAGACCACCTGCCGGAGAAGCTCGTAACTGCAGCCGAGTTCCTTCCTGTCGGAGTAGAACTTTTTCAGCGAGACGTACCCAAGGGACTCAATGCGCTTTCTGAGTATTTTTGAGAGGATATTTATCTGTTCGGCATCCATCGGTTGACCTTTCCAGGCAGATGGGATGTACGGGTATAATTACATATACAAAATATATTGTTGTAATGCAAGAAATAATGTCAATGATAAAAGAATAATGGTTGTAATACAACTAATGTTGTTTATTGGTGCAAGGCGAGTTTACAGCGACTCGGCGATGATTTCCGCGATGTCCTTGGTCTGCACCGTTTCGTCGAGGTTGTTGAACTTCGACGCGTCGTCGAACATCGTGAGGCAGTAGGGGCATGCGGATCCGATGGCGTTGGCTCCCGTGTGCATCGCCTGGTCGAACCGAAGGTGGTTGATCCTCTTCCCGGGGAGTTCGAGCCACATTCCGCCACCGCCCGCGCCGCAGCAGAACGCCTGCTCGCGCGATTTCTCCATCTCGTTGACCGTGATGCCGGGAACCGCGCCCAGCGCCTCCCTGGGGGCGTCGTAGATGTCGTTATGCCTTCCGAGGTAGCAGGAATCGTGGAACGCGACCAGGAGGTTGACCGTCCTGGAAGGCGCGAGCCTTCCCTGCGCAATCAGGTCGCGAAGGAGGACGGAGTGGTGGACGACCTCCACGTTCACGCCGAACTGCGGGTACTCGTTCCGGAACGAGTTGAAGCAGTGGGGGCACTGCGTGATCACCTTGCGGATATTATAGGAAGCGAAGATCTCCTTCACCATCTCGACCATTCCCAATTGGAAAAGCCCCTCCTCGCCCATCGGGCGGGCGAAGGCGCCGCAGCACGTCTCCTCGAGGCCCAGGATGGCGAAGTCGATGCCGGCTCGCGACAGCAACCCGACGATGGCGCGGGTGACTTTCTGGTTGCGCGGGTCGTACGCACCTGCGCAACCCGGCCAGTAAAGATATTCGAAGGTTTTCTTCTCCGCCGCCACGGGAACATCGAGGCCGGCGGTCCACTGGATGCGGTCGTCCTGCGGAAGCCCCCAAGGGTTTCCCGTATCGCCCATTTTCTTAAGGGCGGTGCGGGCGCCGTCGGGGATTTTCGACGACGTGACGTAGCCGCGCCTCACGTCGACGATCATGTCGATGTGCTCGATCAGCACGGGGCACGATTGCATGCATGCGCGGCACGTGGTGCAGGACCAGATCTCGTCGGGCGACAGAACGCCGAACGTGAACGGCGTGACGATGGGCATCCCCGTTTTCTTGTCGAGCTTCGCCGACGAGGGGACGAGGCTCCAGTCGATCTCCCGGCTCATCTGCTCCCGCGTCTTGAGGACCACGTCCCGCGGAGAGAGGGGCATCTCCGCGGCGTGGGCGGGGCATTCGTCCTGGCACCGGCCGCACTTCGTGCATGCGTCGGAGGAGAGGAGCTGCTTCCAGGAGAAATCCTCCACGTCCGTGACGCCGATCTTCTCCTCGTCCTCGATGCCGGGGATCGGCTGGAGCGCCCCTTTCGGGCGGGAGGTCCGGAGGAAGATGTTCACCGTCCCGGCTCCCATGTGCAGCATCTTGGACATGGGGATCGCGGCGAGGAAGCCGAAGGCGAGCAGCAGGTGCGTCCACCAGAGCGCCCGGTGGGCCGAGAGGAGGCCCTCCATGGAAACGCCGGCGAAGAGAGGGACGATGGCGGCGCTGGCGAACGACACCGAGGAGGCGAGGGGCCGGGTCGCCGCAAGCCGGAGGGCCTCGATCAGAAAACCGGTGACCCCGATGGCCGCGATGAGAAGGAGCTGCAGCAAGTCGTCCCCGTCGTTCGTGAGATATTTCGGACGGAACAGGATGCGGCGCACGAGGGCGGCGAAGACCCCCGCGAGAAGCACCAGCCCGAAGGTGTTCGCGAACAGCTTGAATCCGATGTAGAAGTTGCCGTCGAGAATCCGGATGCCCAGGTCGAACTCGACCGCGACGAGGCAGGTGACGAGGAACAGGGCGATGAAGGCGGAATAGACGGCGAGATGCATGAGGCCGCCGAAGTTCCTTTCCAGGACCTTCCTCTGGCCGAGCCCGATCCGGAGGACGTCCAGGGTGCGCCCCCAGGGGTCGTCCAGCCGGTTCTCCCTTTCCGGGCGCCCGCGCCGGTAAGCGCCGACCCGCTGGAAGAGCCCCCATGCGAAGACGGCGACGACCGCCCCGAACAGGGCGTACATCATCGTCGCGGACCAGGGGGGCAGGTTCCACAGGATCTCTCGACCGACGGTTTTCATTGGTGGCACCTCTTCAAGGTAGTCTGCGCGGTCCTCGGGAACGTTCCTATTAGAACATCGCGCGGCCCGTAAAGGCAATTATGCGTAAAACCGCCGCCGCGGATTGGATATACTGGGGCCAACACGCCGGGGAGGTTGCGCGCCATGCCGGAGATCTTCGTCCAAGGTTTCGACGTCCATTTCCAGGACACCGTGAAGTCCCTGCCTCACACCGTTGTATTTCTCCACGGCGCGGGGGGGTCGCACCATACCTGGCGTGACCAGTGGGCCGGGCTCAAGGGAGTTGCGCGGCTGGTCGTACCGGACCTGCCGGGGCACGCCGAATCCCTCGGGTCTCCGAAGGAGACGGTGGAGGCGTATGCGGAGTGGCTCTCCGAATTCATCAAGGAGGCCGGGCTGAAGAAATTCATCCTTGCGGGCCACTCGATGGGGGGAGCGATCGCCCTGCAGGCGGCGTTGAACCGGACCCCGGGGCTTTCGGCGCTGATCCTTGCCGGCACGGGGGCCAGACTCAAGGTCAGCCCGGTGATCTTCGAGGGGATCGTCCACCGGTTCCGGGAGTTCGCGCCGGAGCTGGTCGAATGGATGATGGCGAGGGAGACGGACCTGCTGCTGCGCGAAGACGTCACGAAGGACGTCCTTTCGACGCGGCCGGGGGCGTTCGTCGCCGACTTCCGGGCGTGCGACGCATTCGACGTGCGCGGCCGCCTGGGGGAGATCGGCGTCCCCACGCTGGCCATCTGCGGCGACGACGACCGCCTGACACCTCTCAAGTACTCCGAGTTACTCGCGGCCAACATCCGGGGCGCCGTCCTCAAGATCGTCCACGGCGCCGGGCACATCGCGATGCTCGAGAAGCCGGCCGAGGTGAACAACGTGATCGCCTCCTTCCTCCACTCTCTCGATTAGCGCCCCCGGGCGGAAGGCGCTTCGCCTCCGGGGCTCCCCCGTCGCGGGTCGCCTTGGCTTCCCCTGCCCATTCGTTTTACGTGCCCCTCGGTTATCTCCCAGTGGTCGGCCATGCTGCTCGGTACGCCGAGCTTCTCTTCCTTTGTTGGGTGGGTTCCACTACAGACGGTGTCGCCTGCGGCTCCCGCGAGGGGGACCCCTGCGGCGTGCGCCTTCCGCATGGCAAGCGCAGGAGAGAGCGGGTGTCGTCGTCGTGCTAAACTACTTGGATGAATGAGAAAGTGATTTCCGCGCTCCGGGAGATCTACGGAGAGCGGCTCAAGACCTCGCTCGAGGACCGCATCTGCTACTCCTACGACGCCACGGGGAAGGAATTCCTCCCGGACGCCGTCGCCTATCCGCTGAATGCCGAGGAGGTACGCCGGACGGTCCTCCTCGCGAACGAGCACCGATTCCCGGTGGTCCCCCGCGGGGCCGGGTCCGGATTCTCCGGCGGGTCCCTGCCGGTGCGCGGAGGGGTCGTTCTCTCCACCGAACGGATGGACCGGATTCTTTCGATCGACACGGAGAACCTCGTCGCGGTCCTCGAGCCGGGCGTGGTGACCGAGACGCTGAAGGAGGAGGTGAAGAAGAAGGGACTTTTCTATCCTCCCGATCCCGCGTCGCTCAAGTTCTGCACGATCGGCGGAAATCTCGCGGAGTGCGCCGGAGGGATGTGCGCCGTCAAGTACGGCGTGACGAGGGACTACGTCCTCGGCTTAGAGGCGGTCCTGGGCACCGGGGAACTCGTGCGCACCGGCGTCTCCACCGTGAAGGGGGTCGTGGGCTACGACCTCACCCGGATGCTCGTCGGCTCCGAGGGGACGCTGGGGATCATCACGAGGGCGACGCTCCGGCTGGTCCCCCTTCCCGAGTTCGCGGCGACCCTCCTGGCCTTCTTCCCCACCAACGAGATGGGTGCGAAAGCGGTGGCGGGGATCGTCGAGGAGCGGATCACCCCCTGCGCGATGGAGCTGATGGACCGCACCGCGGTCGACTGCGTCCGGCAGAGCGCGGACCTGTCGCTTCCCGACGAGACCGGATGCGCCCTGCTGATCGAGGTGGACGGGCAGGAGGCGACCGTGGCGCGGGAAGCGGACAGGGTCGAGGGAGCGTGCCGCCGGTTCGGTGCGTTGGAGGTGCGAAGGGCCGCCGACGCCGCAGGGCGGGACAAGCTATGGGCGCTGCGCCGGTCGATCTCCCCGGCGGTCCGGAAGGTGAACCCCGTGAAGATCAACGAGGACATCGTCGTCCCCCGCAGCCGCCTCGCGGAGATGTTCGCCTTCCTGTCGGGCCTGGCGGAGAGGAAGAGCCTCAAGATCGTGAATTTCGGCCACGCGGGAGACGGCAACATCCACGTCAACGTGATGATCTCGGGGAAGGACGAGGACGAGCGGCGCCGCGCCGAAGAAGCGGTGGAGGAGGTCTTCCGCAAGACCGTGGAGCTGGGAGGCACGATCTCCGGGGAGCACGGGATCGGAATCGCGAAAGCTCCGTACATGGAGATGGAGGTCGGCCCCCTGGGCGTTTCCGTGATGAAGCGGCTGAAAAGCTGTTTCGATCCCAACGGGATCCTCAACCCGGGAAAAATCTTCCTGGAAGAGGCCGCGGTACGCCGGTGAGGGACGACGAGCTGCGCGCATTGACCGGCGCGTGCGCCAAATGCGGCACCTGCCGGACGGTCTGCACCCTCTACCCCGAGAGGAAGGCGGAGATTTCGGTCGCCCGTGGAAAGATCGCGCTGATCGACGCGGCGCTCGAGGGGAGGGACGGAAACCTCGACGCCGTCCAGGAGGCGCTTTCAGACTGCCTCCTGTGCGGGCGGTGCGAGCGGGCATGTCCCAACCAGGTTCTGGTGGAAGAAATCATCATGAAGGGGAGGGCCGATGTCGCCCGAAAGATCGGCATCCCCGCATGGAAGCAGGCGCTGTTCGGCAAGGTGATGCCGTCCCCGCGGGGGCGGGATGCCGCCCGGGCCGCCGCATCGGCGGCGCAGAAGCTGTTCGCGAAGAAAATCCCCACCGGAAGCGGCCTGCATTACCGGTTCCCCGAAGCGTTCGGCCTGGCGGGGCGCACGGTCCCGAAGCTGCCGGCCCGCGGATTCGTCGAATCCCTCAAGCCCGGAGAAGCGGCGACGGGGGACGTGATGCTGTTCGTCGGCTGCGTCTTCGATCACGTCTTTCCGAAGGTGGGGCGCGCTTCCTACGAATCGATGAAGGCCTCGGGGAGGTCGATCGCGGTGTTCCGCGACGCCGCCTGCTGCGGACTCCCGGCGATGGTGTCCGGCGACCGGGAATCGGCTCTCCGCTGCGCGGAAGAAAACGTCCGCCGCCTTCGCGCCGCGGAAGCCGAGAAGATCGTCTTTCCCTGCGGTTCCTGCCTGCTGATGTTCAAGAGGAACTTTTTCTCCCTGATCCCGGAAAAACACCCGTTGCGGGAGGACGCCGTCCGGGTCTCCGACCGATGCGAGGACTACGCGAGCTTTATCCTTGAAACCGGCGTCGTCTCCCGCCTTCCCGACCCGCCCGAAGGGGAGAAGGTCGGGGAGATCGGCTACCACGACCCTTGCCACCTGTCCGGCACGCTCGGGAAAGGGGCGGAGGCCCGGGAGGTGCTGGAGGGCGCCGTGGGATCCGGGTTCGCGGAGATGAAGGGCGCCGACCTGTGCTGCGGGTACGGGGGGACGTTCAACGTCCGGGACTACGACACCTCCGCGCGGATCGGGGAGAACAAGGTTTCGCTGGCCGCCGGGGGAGGCACCCGGAGGATCTCCACCGCCTGTTCGGGGTGCATCCTCCAGCTCCGCGACATGGCCGCCCGCACCGATCCGTCCCTGGAAATCGTCCATATCGCAGAGCTCGTGGCAGGCGCGCTTTCCCGCCGTTGACATCCAACTCTACCGGATGTTATGAAACTCCATTACGGTCTCGCATTTAAGCCGGGGGGGAGCGCATGTCACTCCAGGAGAAGTTCGACGAATTAAGGAAGAAAAATGCCCTTGCGATGGAGGGGGGCGGCAAGAAGCGGGTCGACACGCAGCACGCGCAGGGGAAGCTCACGGCAAGAGAGCGGATCGAGCTGCTGTTCGACCCGAACTCGTTCGTCGAACTGGACCGGTTCGTGCAGCACCGCTGCACCGATTTCGAGGTCGAAAAGATTCTCGGGGACGGCGTCGTCACCGGGTACGGCAAGATCGGCGGGCGGCTCGTCTATGTCTTCGCGCAGGACTTCACCTGCATCGGCGGCTCCCTCTCGGAAACCTACGCGAAGAAGATCTGCAAGATCATGGACCACGCGCCCCGCAACGGCGCGCCGGTGGTCGCGCTGAACGACTCGGGCGGCGCCCGCATCCAGGAAGGGGGGCAAAGCCTCGCGGGGTACGCCGACATATTCTTGAGGAACACGATCTACTCGGGCGTCGTGCCGCAGATCTCGGCCATCATGGGGCCGTGCGCGGGCGGCGCGGTTTACTCTCCGGCGATCACCGATTTCATCGTCATGGTCAAGAACACCTCTTACATGTTCGTCACGGGGCCCGACGTCATCAAGACCGTGACGCACGAGGAAGTGACCAAAGAGAACCTCGGCGGCGCCATGTCTCACAACGAGCGGAGCGGCATGGCGCACTTCGCCGCGGTGGACGAAAAGGAAGACCTTTACCTCATCCGCGAACTGATCTCCTTCATCCCCCATAACAACATGGAAGATCCCCCTGTCGTGGCGCCCAAGGACTCCCCCGACCGGAGGGACGAAAGCCTGAACCAGATCGTCCCCGACATCCCGACGAAGCCGTACGACATCCGCGACGTCATCAAGAAGGTCGTGGACGACGGCTACTTCTTCGAGATCCAGGAGCACTACGCGAGGAACATCGTCATCGG
>JACRMU010000121.1 GCA_016219515.1 Deltaproteobacteria bacterium | reverse complement strand
GCCCGGCGCGCCCGCTCACGAAAGGGGGAGTGATGGCGAAGATACCCGAGAGCTACCTGCCGCCGCCCGAGCTGCGGCCCAAGCGGATCTACGCGCTCGACGAGTTCAAGAACATCCCCCAGAAGTTCAATTCCACCGAAGTGCTGCTCGACCAGAACGCCGCCAAGAACGGCGACAAGGTCGCGGTCTACTTCGACGAGCAGCGGATCACCTACAAGCAGCTCCAGGCGAGCGTCAACCGCGTTGCCAACGGGCTGAAAAAGCTGGGCGTCGAGGAAGGCGACCGGGTGATGATGCGGATGCCCAACATTCCGCCGATCATCGTCTGCAATTTCGCCATCATCAAGATCGGGGCGGTCTCCCTGCCCACGTCCGTTCTGTTCGCCCGCTCCGAGATCGCGCACGTGGCGAACCTGGCCGAGGCGAAGGTGCTGATCGTCGCGCAGGCGATGCTGGGCGAGGTCGAGGCGGCGAAGGCGGACCTCAAGACGGTGAAGCACATCGTCGTCGTGGCCCCGCCCGGATCCGAGGACGAGATCCGCGCCAAGGGATACGTCCCCTACGCCGACCTTATGAAGAACCCCGACCAGTGCGAAGCGGTGAAGCGGGACCGTATGGACGTCTCGGTTCTCCTGTTCACCTCCGGTACGACGGGCCTCCCGAAGGGGACGGCGCACTTCATGGAGGAGTCGCTGATCGTCGCCGACGGGTTCGGCAAGTACTGCTGGGAAGTCTCCGACAAGGACGTCATCGGCGGCCCCGCGCCCCTGGCGATGGCGGCCGGCTACTCCACCGTGGCGGTCATCCCGTTCCGGTACGGAGCGGGCGTGTCGCTAATTGCGAAGTTCGACCCGATCTCGATGTTCAAGAACATCCAGAACCACAAGATAACGATCATGTCGGCGCTCCCCACCGCCTACCGGAAGATGCTGGTCGACATCAATCCGAAAGACTACGACTTCTCGTCCCTGCGGTTCTGCACCGGAGGCGGCGAGGCGCTCACGGCAAAAACGTATCTCGACTGGAAGGAGAAGTTCGGGCTCGAGCTGTACGAAGGCCTCGGCACCACGGAGATGATGTTCGTCTTCATCTCGGCCGCGGTGACCAAGAAGGTCAAGCCGGGCTTTATCGGCTCCGCCTGCCCTGGGTACGTCGTGCGCGTGGTGAACGAGAACTTCGAGCAGGTCAAGCCGGGCGAGGTCGGCAAGATGATCGTTCAGGGCCCCACGGGAACGATTTACTGGAAGGACAACGACAAGCAGAAGTCGGCTGTCCGGGACGGCTGGTGCCTGGCGGGCGACGTCGTGACGATGGACGAGCTGGGCAATGTCCAGTTCCTCTCCCGCGAGGACGACCTCATCAAGTCTTCCGGCTACCGGATCGGACCCGAGGAGATCGAGGAGGCGCTGGTCACCCATCCGTCGGTCGCGGACGCCGGCGTGGTCGGCGTCCCCGACCCCGTCATCGGCCAGCGGACGAAGGCGTTCGTGGCCCTCAAGGCGGGCGTCGCCCCGACCGAGGAGCTGAAGAAACAGCTGGTCGAGCACTGCAAGGGGAAGATCGCCGTCTACAAGCTGCCTCGCGAGATCGAGTTCATCGACGCGATGCCGCGGACGGCGGTCGGCAAGCTCCTGCGCCGCGAATTGCGCCGGAGAGAGCTCGAGAAGCCCAAGGCGTAAGCGTCCCGATCCATAAGCCCGGGACGTTCCTCGCAGGAACGCAAGGGAAGAAAAAAGCAAAAAGCCCGGCGGCCGTGACGGCCGCCGGGCTTTTTTTTACGATGGAGGCTGGATGGGTAGCGAGGCGCCTACTTTTTCGGATGGCACTCGTCGCACTTCACGGGGCCTTTCTTTCCCTTCTTGTGGCAGTCCTTGCACTGCTGATGGAAGGCTTCCTTCAGGTCCACTTTCTTCCCTTCCGCCTTCGCGCCGTGGCACTTGCCGCAACCCTGCTCCTTGCCGGCCGCGTCCTTGTGGTGGCACGTCTTGCATTCCTTGACCTTCTCCGCGTGCGCCTTGTGGTTGTAAGCGACGGCGCTCTTGGTCTTCTGGATCGCCTTGATGCTGACCTTGTCGGGGGGCGCAGCCACCGCCACGCCGAGGCAGAAGACCACTGCGACCGTCACCGCAATCAGAGCTGCAAACTTTCTCATCGGTGATACCCCCTAATGGGATTTTTGGGCGCCATCATATATTCGGATTCAGGGATGTGCAACCTAAAAAAATCGGGTCAGTCTCCCAGCCACTGCCCCAGCTTCCGGGTGGGCTCCATGTTTTCCAGCACGGTCTTGAGCACCGCCACGATGGGAATCCCCAGGATCAGCCCCATCCCTCCCCACATCCACCCGAAGAACATTATGCTCACCGTGGAGGCGACTGGATTCAGCTGAACACCCTTGCCGACGAGCTTCGGGATCAGGAGGTTGGCGGCCACCACATGAAATCCCGTGACGCTTGCCGCGATGACGGCGATGGGCGCCCCCGAATCGAAGGTGATCAGGCCCACGATAAGAGGAGGAAGGAGGACAAGTACGAGCCCGAGATACGGGATGGTGCTTACGATGCCGCTCAAGCACCCGAGGACGATCCAGTAGGGCAGACCGATCAGGAGGAAGACGAAAGCCGT
>JACRMU010000090.1 GCA_016219515.1 Deltaproteobacteria bacterium | reverse complement strand
CGGATAGCGGGCACGAAAGGCAATTGGACCATTTATAATGAGGGGATGGAAGAAACGGTCCGGCCGGTCGCGGAAGGCCCCTATATCGCAATCGACGTGGAAACCACCGGGCTCGATCCTTCGGGAGGCCACAGGATCTGCGAGATCGCGCTGCTAAAATTTCTCCGTGGAAATGTCATCGACTCGCTGGTATCGTTCATCGATCCTCTCCGTCCCATCTCCCCGGGGGCGTCCGCCGTCAACGGCATCACCGATTTCATGGTTTCCGGGGCGCCTCTCTTCACCGACCTCTTCCCCCGGATTCTCACCTTCATCGGGAGCGACGTGCTGGTCTTTCACAACGCGCCGTTCGACCTCTCCTTCCTGCGAGCGGAAGCGCGCCTGGCGGGGGGGGAGTGGCCGCTGAACCGCGTTGTCGACACGCTGCGGCTCGCCCGGGGCACCGGACGGTTCCGGGACCATTCCCTGTCCTCCGTCTGCAGGGAACTGGGCATCGGTACATCCTTCCACCGGGCGGAGGGAGACGCTTGGGCCGCCGGGAAACTGCTGCTCCACCTGGAGGACGGAAGGAAATTTCCGTAGGATAGCCAGAGCCAAGTACCTGGGAATACTGGGATTAAGGTAAGAGCAAACCTCCCCCTATTCCTCCCACAAAGGAAAACAATTATATTATATTGGAAAATATTTACCCACAGCCGAATCTCCGCTTCTAACGTCGTTCTTCTCAAGACTTGGTATTGAAATAGGAATACGTTGGTTGAGAATGTTTCTGAAGTGGCACGCATTTCGCTTTCTACTCTCATTACCCAAAAAATGAATCCCGTTCGGCAAAATAAAGTCCGCACGTCTCGTATATTCATTATTGCGGATATAGTTTTTTGTGGTAGTTTTACAGGCTTACCTGACTCATTGCCCTGATCGACGGAAGGGCGCGATGGACAGACGGTACCAGGCATATCGCCGTTATTGATACCGAATTGGAGGGGAAACGATGAAAAAGAAGCTCTTGATCGTCGCGCTGGGCGCATGCCTGCTGGTTCCGCTGACCGCCTTCGCGCTGTTCACGAACGGAGGGTTCCAGGACGGTGACTTCGGCAGTTGGACCATCGAGCATGGATCCAACAGCGGCTTGACGATCACTGACGGAGTGCCCACCGCGGAAAACGTCAGCGGTGGCTGGCTGCCCGGCGCGTGGAGCAGCTCCGAGGGTCTGGATTCGAATTACACCCCATCGAGCGACCGTGCGTTCATCACGAGCGGAACCGGCAACGACGCGCTCGCCACCCAGTTGACCGTCGTGAAATACGGTCTCTACTCCGCGAGGGTGAACAGCCGCGACGGAAACAACCATGTAACGAGAATCTCCCAGGAAGCCGCTCTTGCAGCGTCGGACCGCGACACCGACGGAAATTTCTACGTCCGTTTCGCCTGGGCCGCTGTGCTGCAGGATCCGGGGCATACCGCAAGTGCACAACCTTACTTCCATATCACGTTGAAAAATGTGACGCAGGACAACCTCGTCCTCTATTCCAATTTTAATTTTGTCGGCCAGGCGGGGCTAACCTGGAGAACCGACAATGTGTTATCCGGCTGGAAGTGGATCGATTGGCAGGAGGAGAACCTCAATGTCACGGATAACGTGGTCGTTGGCGACATCCTCCGGATCGAGCTCTCGGCCGGCGACTGTGCGTTTGGCGGCCATGGGGGGTACGCCTACCTCGACGGCTTCCGGACGCAGGCATCCCCGACCGAAACGACGACTACTTCCACCTTTTCCCTCCGCAACGACGGTCTGGGCAACGGGTTGTGCGGGGTGGTGTTCGACGTCGACGGCAAGGGCGGGTCGGGGCCCGGCCCGTGGTCCGGCGCCGCGCTCCTGACGCTCTACTTCGCGCTGTTCCTGCTCCCGGTCTGGATCCTCAAGCGCCTCCACGGGGGGAAACGCTCCCTGTCGAGGCCCGCGCTGCTCTCCCTGTTGTTCCTCCTGGCCGTTTGCCTTGCCGCCGCGATTCCCGCCGCGGCCGGCGACCTGGTGCCCAAGGCGCAGCGGTTTCACCCGACGAGCGACGGGTTCGGCACGCTGACGCTGGATTCCGACCAGCCGCTGGGCAAGGGGAACTGGGCGTTCGTTTCCACGCTGAACGTATCGAAGCGGCCCTTGAACCAGGGCGACATCAGTAACCTGCGCGTTCAGACGGAACGTGTGCATGACCTCGCCACCCTGGACTTCGCTGCCGCCTACGGGTTCTGCAATGACCTGCAGTTCGGGATCGACGTCCCGTTCAACATGCTGCTCAGCGGGAGAAACGCCCGGGGAGATGAAGGGTCCAACAACAACATCGGCGACGTCCGGGTGAACGGGAAGTGGCGGTTTCTCTCCCGCCCCGCCTACGGGCTGGCGTTCGTCCCTTATGTCATTTTTCCCTCGGGGAACGATGAATTCCTCCTCTCCGAAGGCAAGTTCAGCGTCGGCGGAAAGCTGGCGGGCCACCTGGCCTATAACCCGAAGCTGACCCTGTTGGCGAACCTCGGCGTCCAGCAGGTGGGCAGTCCCACGCAGAACTACAGCACCTGGATACAGTACGGCGTCGGGGCCGACTACAAGCTGTCGAAGAAGGAATCGCTGGTCGCGGAGATCAACGGCGAGACGATAGGGGAAAAACCGTACGACCACACCGTCGTATCCCCTTTTGAGTTCCTTGCGGCCTACCGGAAAGAGTGGACGCCCGGATGGACCTACCAGGTGGGTGGAGGCGCAGGGCTGAGCAAGGGAATGGGAGCTCCCCAATGGAGGGCGATCGTCGGGGTGGCCTACCTGTTCAACGCACCGAAGGCGGCGCCCGCGCCGGTAGCGGCAGCGCCCCCTCCGCCGCCGCCCGCGCCGAAGCCGGAACCCGCACCGAAAGCTGCACCGGCACCGCCCCCTCCTCCTCCGCCGGCGCCCAAGCCGACGCCAGCACCCGCGCCGCCTCCTCCGCCTCCGCCCGCGCCGAAGCCGGTGAAGGAGACGATTTCGCTCAAGATCGAGTTCGACACCGCAAAGGCCGACATCAAGCCGAAGTACAACGACGAGCTGGCGAAGGTCGCCGCCTACCTGAAGAAATATCCGGAGACGACCGTGACGATCGAGGGGCACACCGACAACGTCGGCGGGGAGAAATACAACCAGAAGCTTTCCGAGCGGCGCGCGGAGAGCGTGAAGAAATACCTCGTCGCAAAGCTCGGCGTCGATGCCTCCCGGATTTCGACGAAGGGATACGGACTGTCGAAGCCCGTCGCGGACAACAAGACGAAGGAAGGCAAGCAGAAAAACCGCCGGATCGAGGCGATCTTCCGGTAGGAGACGTCAACTCCGAAGATACTGCCGTCTTAACGCATGCACAAAGGCCGGGAGGGGCACCCCTCCCGGCCTTTTTTTCCTCGTGGACCGATTTCCCGCCGGAATGAATTCCGCCGCGTCAGCCTTTTCTCTTGGGCGACTGCCGACGTGAACTTGCATTCCGGGCGCCGAGACTGCGGCGGAACGCCTTCTCCAGACCGTCCAGGAGCTCCGCGCGGCGGTCGTAGAGCCGCCGGTGAGGGCGCTTCCCCGCGCGGGCCAGCGCGTACGCCGTGAGGATCGGCATCGCCACCGTGGAATCGAGGTAGCAGACCACCGAATCGGGGAGCCGGTCGGGGTCGACCTTCCCCCACGAAACCGCCTCGGAAGGGGTGGCCCCCGAGAGGCCCCCGGTGTCCGGACGAGCATCGGTGATCTGGAGAAAGTAATCGTGCCCCTTCTCCGCGATCCCCAGCACCTCCTGGATCTGCGGCTCGGTCTGGAGCATGAAGTTCTTCGGGGAGCCGCCGCCGAAGATCCACACGGCGCTCAACCCCTTCTTCTTGGCCGCATGGACGATCGCCGCGGTCTCGTTGACGTCGGCGGAAACGTCGATCCTGGCCCCCCGGCCCAGCAAACGCATCGCCGCGACGTTCATCCCGATGGAGGAATCGCCGGGGGAGGACGTGTACACCGGCACCCCGTACCGGTGCGCGGCGGAAAGGATGCTCACCTCGCCTAAGCGAAGCGCCTTTTCCCGCTCCGCCATGTATCTCCCGAGGCGGAAGTGAAACTCCGCCGTGCCCATCTCCGCCTGGAACTCCGGGGCATCGAGAACCTTGCGGAAGAAGGCGTCCGTGTCGAGAAGGACGTCGTAGGAGAAGAGGACGTCGTAGATGCGGACGACCCCCTCCTCGCGCAGGACCCGGTCGTCAAGGAACGGGGAGCCGGCGTGCATCTTCATCCCCAGCCCGAAGTGGGCGTCGTGGTAAAGATTGGCGCCGGTCGACACGATCCAGTCGACGAACCCCGCCTTGAGGAGCGGCACCACGCAGGAGACGCCCAGGCCCGCCGGGGTGAGCGCCCCCGAGAGGGAAAGCCCCACCGTCACCTCCGGCCGCAGCATCTTTTCCGCCAGCAGACGCGCCCCTTCCCTCAGCCGGCCGGCGTTGTACGCCAGGAAGAACCGGTCGACCAGGTCGGCGGCCTTGACCTCCTTCCCGACGGGAGGGGGGAGGATCCTCGCCCCCCGGAGATAACGCGACGGTTTCCTGCTCATGTCGAATGCCACCTCGGAATCATGAAATGTCGGGGAAAACGAAATTGACCGCATTATACCCCGGAGATCCGACGGGACATTTGAAATTCCCACCCCCTTCCGGGCTATAATTGGCGCGTGGCCGAACGTCGCGTCCCTGAAAAGGCGGAAATCTCCGCCATCTACGAAGTCGGGAAAATCCTCACTTCGACGATGAACCTTTCCCGCGCCCTGGGCACCTCGCTGCGGACCCTGCAGAGCATCCTCGGCTTCGACCGCACAGCGATCCACCTGCCCGACGCCGCAACTCGCGAAATCCGGATGGAGGTTTCCTCCGGCTATACCGCGGAGGAACGGAGCCGGGCGCGCTACGTTTGGGGAGAGGGGATCGTCGGCAAGACGATGAAATCGGGAAGCCCGATCGCCCTCCCGGACGTCCGCCAGGAGCCCTCGTTCCTGGACAAGACGCGCGCGCACGTCAAGAGCGGGGAACCCCTCTCCTACATTTCCGTCCCCATCAAGATCGGCGCCGAGGCGCTCGGGGTCCTGACCGCCGAACGGATCGGCAGGGCGGGGACCCAGGCCCTGGAGGCCGACGCCCGGACCCTCACGGTCATCGGGTGCCTCATCGGGCAGGCCCTGAAGCTCCACGCGGCGATCAACCGACTCCAGGAAGAGTTCCAGAAGCAGCGGCAGGAGCTCGAGAAGACGATCCGCAAGACGTACCGGATCGAGAACATCGTCGGCCAGAGCAAGCGGATGCAGGAAGTCTTCGCCTCGGTGACCAGCGTCGCCTCCTCCCGCGCGACGGTCCTGCTCCGCGGGGAAAGCGGCACGGGGAAGGAACGGATCGCCCGAGCGATCCACCTCGCAAGCCCGCGCGCCGAGGGGGCCTTCGTCACCGTCAACTGCGCGGCCCTCCCGGAGACGCTCCTGGAGTCGGAGCTGTTCGGCCACAAGCGGGGGGCCTTCACGGGCGCCATCGAGGAGCGTAAAGGGCGGTTCGAGCAGGCCGGCGGCGGGACGATCTTCCTGGACGAGGTGGGCGACATCCCCCTCCCCACGCAGGTCAAGCTCCTGCGCGTGCTCCAGGAGCGGAAGTTCGAGCGGCTGGGGGAAAACAAGACCATCTCCGTGGACGTGCGAATCATCGCCGCCACGAACGCCGACCTGGAAATGATGGTGGAGGAAGGGCGGTTCCGCGAAGACCTCTTCTACCGGTTGAACGTCATCCCCATCTATCTCCCTCCCTTGAGGGACCGGCGGGAGGACATTCTCCCCCTTACGGAACATTTTCTGGACCGGTTCAACCGGGAGCATGCGAAAAGCGTTTCCCTGGCGCCCGAGGTCCTCCGGCTTCTTTCGGAATACCGGTGGCCGGGAAACGTCCGAGAGCTCGAGAATCTCGTCGAGCGCGTCGTGGTGATGTCGAAATCCTCCACGGTCCATGTCCATGACCTCCCGCGCACCATCCGGATCTTCCCGACAGATCCAGGGGAGGGCCTTTCCTCCGTGCCCGCGGCGCCCGCCGTCTCCCCGGGGACGGGCGACAAGAGAACGGACGCCCCCTCGAGAGCGGCGTACCTTCGGTCCATGGAAAAGGAAGAGCTTCGGAAGGCGCTGGAGGGGACCGGATGGGTCATCGCCCGCGCGGCGAAGGTGCTCGGATGGACCCCCCGCCAGGTGGCGTACAAGATGAAGAAGCACTCCCTCGCCTCCCCCTGGAAAAAGTAAGGGGACCGTCGACTTCGGCGTCCTTTCTTGTCCGGTCTATTCGGAAGCATTGTGTTTCAAGGAAAACAGGTCATACAGTCCCTTTGCAATTCCCCCGACCGCCATTCCATAGACATAGGAGCTGGATTGGGAGATATGCTGGTAATCCTCCAGGTATAAGTGCAGCAAGGCCGCCCCGAAACCGAACACGATGAGCCAGAAGTAATTCCAGATATTTTTCATTTCGTGCTCCTCAACAACGGGTTCATTGCCGGGAAATCGCGGCACTCCCGCGCCGCGGCAAGGATCGTGAGAAGTTCTTCATCGCCCACAATCCCCTTGGCGTCGATGGAAGCGCGTCGAACCGCTTTAAGAACTTCCGTAATCTCGGCATCGCTCACGAGAATGTTCATGCGTTGGAAAACGTGGCGCACGGCAGCCCGCCCGGAATGTTTTCCCAGGGGGATCGCCCTAGTGGCCCCTACCTCCGTCGGAGGAAACGGCTCGTAAGTCGCGGGGTTCTTGAGAACCCCGTCGGCGTGGATCCCGGACTCGTGACGGAAGGCATTCGTCCCGACGATCGCCTTTCCCGGAGGAACCTCCCGCCCGGAGACGGCCGCGACGAAGTGGCACAACCCGAAGAGTCGTTCCGTTCGGATACCGGGGTCGCGCCTCATGACGTGACGCAACGCCATAACAACCTCCTCGAGGGACGCGTTCCCTGCCCGCTCCCCAAGGCCATTGACTGTTGTCGAGACGAACGTCGCCCCCGCCTTCAGGCCTGCCAAGGCGTTGGCAGTAGCCATTCCGAAGTCGTCGTGGGTGTGGATCTCCACCTTCATTCCGGTTTGCTCCTGGAGAACCCGAACGGCCTTGTAGGTCGCGAAGGGGTCGAGGAGGCCGACGGTATCGCAGAACCGGAGCCGGTCAGCTCCCGCGGCGCCGGCCGCCCTTGCGTAGACATGGAGGAACTCCGCATCGGCCCGCGAGGCATCCTCGGCTCCCACGCAGACGTATAGATCCCGATCCTTTGCGTACCGCGTCGCCCGTACGATTCGCGCGAGGACCCACTCGCGGGTCTTCCCGAGCTTCTCCCGGATGAGGAGATCTGAGACAGGGAGCGAGATCGCCACGGACGTCACCCCACACGCCACCGACGCGTCGATGTCGGACTCGAGGGCCCGGTTCCAAGCGGTGACACGGCAGGGAAGGCGCAAGCCCGTGATCGCCCGGATCGTCGCCTGCTCCTCTTCCCCCATCGCCGGGATACCGGCCTCGATCTCGCCGACGCCGATCGACGCAAGGCGCCACGCGATCCGGATCTTCTCCGCCCGTCGTGTCGACGATCACGAACCGGCTCATACGGCCCTCACCCGGAACAGGAGAACCCGGAAAGCCCTCCCCGTCGCCTGCAGGAGGAGTCCCAGGCCGAAGGCGATCGCGAGGTTCCCCGTCGCCAGCGTGACGGCCCCGATCGCGAGGGCGACGGCGAGCTCGCCGGGGAACGCAACAACGTCCCGCAGGAGCCGCGCGTGCGCGACACCGACGTAAAGAAGGAGGATGCCGAGCACCGCGGGCGAAATGAGCCCCACAAGACCCGTGATCGACTTCCCGTAAAGGAGCCCCAAGAGAACGAAGAGACCGCCGACAAAGACCCCGGCGAGGCCGGACCGCGCCCCGAAACGGTAGTGCGCCGTCAGTCCCCCGCAGCCGTGGCACAGGGGCATCCCTCCGAGCAATCCGACGAAAAGGTTCGCCGTCCCCAGGGAAACCATCAACCGACGGGGAGTAACGCGATCCGCGCCTTTTCCAAAATATTGCCGGGCGGTCGCCACCGTGGCCACCACGGAATTGGCAAGGGTCAGCGGTACCTGGGGGAGCAGGAGGGTCAGGAAAACGGTCCGTGCGTCCCAGTCGGCGGGGAGGCGCGGGACCGGCCACGCGGCACCTACATTCAGTGCACCGACAGCGCCCTGGCGAACGAACAGAAGCCCCCCGAGGAGCCCCATCGCGAGGACGACCAGCGCAGCCGGGTATCTCCGGCTTTCCCCGGAGAGCAGGATGACGGCGGCCGAGGCGGCGGCGAGGACCGCCGCGGCAGGAAGGGGGACTCCTCCCAGGGAGACCGTGGCCATCCCTTTCGCGCCGAAGACCATTTTCAGCCCTCCCTTCACCAGGAGGACGGCCAGCCCCAGCTGGATGCCGCGTACGATGGGACGGGTAAAGACTTTTTCAAGAACGTCGTTCAGGGGAATGATGGATAGGGCGAGAAACAGGCAGCCCATCACCACCGCGGTCGCCGCCACCGAATCGGCGGGCACGGCGAGGGCGATCGCGACCGCCGAAGTCGCCTTGAGCGGCTGTACGGGGATGGGGAGCCGGAAAATAAGCCCCGCCGCGATGTAAAGCAGTCCCGCGGACAGGAAAATCGATGTGGCGCTGACATGGTTGACGGCGATCAGGCCGACGGCCAGCGGCAGAAAGGTGGCGAGGTCGCCCAGCCCTCCGGATAGCTCGCGGACCACGGTCCGTATGCCCTGTGCCGCATGGCGCTCCTCATCCGGCATGGGCTGTTCTCCTCCCATCGAGGACCGATCGGTTCTCCCGGATGGCATCCTCGATCCTGTTGCAGGTCATGACGACGAGGATCCCTTTCGCCTCGAAGGCCCGGCGGGGGGCGTCCCCGATCCGGATGGCGAGTAAGGCGTGGCAGTCGGAGAGCATATCCAGCACGTTTATCATCCGCTCCCCGGGGTCCTCGCAGCGCTCCTTCCCCCCGCAGTACTTGCGGACCTCCCGCCGCTCGACGAACCGGACGGCCGAAGAAGTGGCGTCATAGATCAGGAGGTCGTCGGCATGGCCGAAGTGGAGATCGACGAGGTAACCGTTCCCCGAGGCAACCGCGAACCGGAAGGCCTCGCTCCCGTCGCCGTCCCCCGCGTTTCGACGAGCGCAGGGGAAAAGCTCGCGCACCCGGTCCCCCTCGACGAAGACAGGACGCTCGTTCAGCACGTTCCCCACCGCGTCGGCCCGGCACTGCCGGCAGTGGCGCATCGTCGGGAGGATCTCCGCCATCCGTTCCTGGACCTGCCGGAGCGTCTCGCGGGACACCATCGGGAAGTTCTCGAAGTAGGTGCCCGGCGTGGGGATGAAGGGCATGATGTTGACCATGTCGGCCCCCTTCCCCTTCACGAGCCGGACGATGTCCTCGATCTCGTGGTCATTCACGCCGGGGATGCAGATCGTGTTCACCTTGACGTGCAC
>JACRMU010000098.1 GCA_016219515.1 Deltaproteobacteria bacterium | reverse complement strand
CGACTTTCTCGTGCTTCAGCGCTTCCACCAGGTTGCGGTCGAACCGCCTCAGCTACACGACCCGGACGTAATCCCCTACGGACCGTCCTTTCCGCTCCTCGGTGTCTTCCTGTCCCTGGCCGAAGATCCTTTTCCAGAACGATCCCATGCCCGTCTCTCCTTCCCTGCCGGCTGATCCGTATCCCGCCTTTCATTGTATAATCTGCTCGGAATCCCGGGAAAACTCTTTCCCCTGCAACCTTATCGGAGGACATCGTGCCGAACCCTTCCTTGAGGACCCGCATCGAGGAGCTTCGGCGGCTCCTCCGGTACCACAACGACCGCTACTACCGCGACGACGCCCCGGAAATATCCGATGCGGAATACGACGCGATGTTTCGCGAGCTGCGGGAGATCGAGGAAGCCCACCCCGAGTTTTTCGATTCCGATTCCCCCACGCAGCGGGTGGGCGCCGAGCCCGTCGAGGCGTTCGGGACGGTCCTGCGGACCCTTCCCATGCTCTCCCTGCAGAACGCGTTCTCGGAGGACGAGCTGCGCGAGTTCGACGCCCGCGTCCGGCGACTCCTCAAGGGGCGCGGCGTTCCCGAAAGCGACCTTGACCGCTCCGGATACGTCGCCGAGGTGAAAATCGACGGGCTTGCGGTCGAACTTACGTACGAAAACGGAATCTATACCCGCGGCACCACCCGGGGCGACGGCATCCGCGGGGAGGACATCACCCCCAACCTGCGGACGATCCCGGACGTCCCCCTTGCGATTCCCCGCAAAGGTTCCGCCGGCGCCGCCACGACTTCCCCCGGCGCGGTCCCCGCCGTTCCCCCCCGCCTCCTGGACGTGCGAGGCGAGATCTACATGGAAAAGGAGGAATTCCGGGCGATGAACCGGGGACGGGAGCGCCTTGGGGAGCCCCCCTTCGCCAACCCGCGCAACGCCGCCGCGGGATCCGTCCGCCAGTTGGACCCCCGGGTGACCGCGAGCCGGCGCCTGCGTCTGTGGGTGTACGGTACGGGGAGGACCGAGGGGATCTCCTTCTCTTCCCACTGGGAGGAGCTCGAGTACCTTGCCGGATGCGGGCTCCCGGTGAACCGGGAAGGAAGCCGGATCTGCCGGACGATCGACGAAGTCCTCGAATTCTACCGCCGAATGGAAGCGGAAAAAGAAAGACTCCCCTTTGAAATCGACGGCGTCGTCGTGAAAGTGAACGAACGCGCCCTCCAGGGGGAGCTCGGGGAGGTTTCACGGTCTCCCCGCTGGGCGATCGCGGCGAAGTTCTCACCGGATCGCGCCGAAACGACGGTGGAGGAGATCGCCGTCAGCGTGGGCCGCACGGGGACGCTGACTCCCGTCGCGATTCTCGCGCCGGTCGTTGTGCGGGGGGTGACGGTCCGCAGGGCCACGCTCCACAACCAGGATTTCATCGACGATAGGGACATCCGCGTGGGCGACCGGGTTGTCGTTCAGCGGGCGGGAGACGTCATCCCCGAGGTGGTGGAATCCATGACCGCCCGCGGGAAGGAGCCGGTGCGGGGAGAGCCGTTCCGGATGCCCGACCGGTGCC
Source organism: Deltaproteobacteria bacterium (assembly GCA_016219515.1). Classification (GTDB taxonomy): domain Bacteria; phylum Desulfobacterota; class Deferrimicrobia; order Deferrimicrobiales; family Deferrimicrobiaceae; genus JAENIX01. The sequence continues at coordinate 8,874 of JACRMU010000098.1, read as the reverse complement.
CGATCTGCTCCTCCCCCGTCGAACGGGTCCCCGGGGAGGCCGCCCACCGATGCACCGGAAAAGGGTGCGTGGGGAAACGGAAGGAGGCGCTGCGGCACTTCGTTTCCAAAAACGCAATGGACATCGAGGGAATGGGGGGGAAGATCATATCCCTCCTGGTGGACGAAGGGCTCGTTTCCGAACCCGCCGACCTGTACGCACTGGACGCGCGGACGCTGGCCGGCATGGAGCGGCTGGGGGAGAAATCCGCGGACAACCTCGTGCGCGCCGTCGAGAAGAGCAGGACGCCGACCCTCTCCCGTTTCCTTTTCGGCCTCGGAATCCCGCACGTGGGGGAGCACCTTTCCACCGTGCTCGCGCGGCGCTTCGGGTCCCTCGACGCTCTCCGCAACGCTACTGTCGAGGAACTGTCCGAGGTCCACGAGATCGGCCCGGAGGTGGCCCAAAGCGTCTTCGACTTCTTTTCCTCCGCGGAAGGTGCGCGCACCGTCGATCGACTGCTGGAAAGGGGCGGAATCGAAATCCGGCCGGAACCTCCCCGCGAGGGGAAGATGGCGGGAAAAACGTTCCTCTTCACCGGGACGCTCGACATCCCGAGAGCGAAGGCGCAGGAGATGGTGCGGAAGGCAGGCGGGAACGTCGCCGCGTCCGTGAGTCGCAAGGTCGATTTTTTGGTGGCGGGAGCCGACCCGGGGTCCAAGGTCTCCAAGGCGAAGGAGATGGGCGTCCGGATTCTCTCCGAGCAGGAGTTTCTGGAAATGGCCGGAACGGAAGGGCCGTAGATGAAGGTGATTGCGGAGGCGCGGGTCGTCGTGTCGGGACGGGTGCAGGGGGTCTTCTTCCGCGCGTCGACGCGGGACACGGCCGCGCGCAACGGCGTCCGCGGGTTCGTCCGGAACCTTCCCGACGGGCGGGTCGAGGCGGTCCTTCAGGGGGACCGCGGCGCCGTGGAGAGCGTCGTCGCCTTCATGCGGGAAGGGCCGCCGGGGGCGTACGTCGAGGCGGCGGACGTGGAGTGGCGGCCGGCCACGGAGGCATTCGATGGATTTTCCGTCCGCCGCTGAGCGCCGCGTCGCGGCCTATTGGCACGCCGAGGGGGACGCCGTCCGCTGCGAACTCTGCCCCCACCGCTGCCGGATCGCCGGGGGAAAGCGGGGGATCTGCGGGGTGCGGGGGAATATGGAGGGGACGCTCTATGCCCTCACCTACGGCATGGTGGCGGCCGCTTCGATGGACCCGATCGAGAAGAAGCCCCTGTTCCACTTCCATCCCGGCAAGGAGATCCTGTCGATCGGCTCGGTGGGCTGCAACTTCCGGTGCGGCTTCTGCCAGAACTATCACCTGGTCTCGGGGCAGGCGCCTCTCGGCATCGCACCGATCCCGTCGCTCGTCCGCGCGGCAAGGGAGCCCGGGTCCGTCGGCATCGCCTACACCTACAACGAGCCCCTCATCTGGTTCGAGATCGTGATGGATTGCGCGCGGGAATTCCGGAAGGCCGGAATGGCGAACGTGCTGGTGACCAACGGCTACGTATCGCCGGAGCCGCTGGCGGAGCTTCTTCCGCTGGTGGACGCGATGAACATCGACCTCAAATCGATGGACCCGGAGTTCTATCGGAAGATCTGCGGGGCGGACCTCCCTCCCGTCCTCGATACGATCCGGGCGGCCGCGCGGAACGTCCACGTCGAGATCACCAACCTGCTGGTCACCGGAGAGAACGATTCGGACGAGGAGATCCGGCGCGTGGTCGAATTCGTCGCCGCCACGGACCCGGAAATCCCGCTCCACTTCTCCCGGTACTTTCCGCAGCACCGGTTCACCGCCCCCCCGACGCCCCCGGACCGGCTCGAGGCGGCCTTCCGGATCGCACGGGAAAAGCTCGCCTACGTCTACGTGGTCAACTACCAGCTCCCCGGAAGCGAGGACACGATCTGCCAGAAGTGCGGCGCCGTCGTCGTCCGCCGCACGGGATACCACGCTTCACCGGCCGGGCTCTCCGGGAAACGGTGCGCCTCCTGCAAGGCAACGCTCCGCATCGTGGCATGACAGGCAGCCGTTCTCCCGAAAAAATATCGCGAAATATTTTCATAACATGGAACGCATATTTCCCCCCGGGGAAGCGGTAGGAAATTTCCCACCCAGGGACGGAAAGAGGAAACGACGTAATATCCGTAGGCATTTTCTACGTTTATGCCAAGCAGCCGTTGTGGCCCCGATATTGCTTATTATCTTTTTGTAGATTATTATTTCGTAAACAGTAATTTCCCATAAACCCTCCACGACGATCCGGTGGGGTATCGGGCTGGAGAGTTTGACGAAAAACAGGAGAACGTGAATTCATGCGGGTGTTCACCGTCTATCGTGTGGACTATGCCAGGGGGGTGAAAGTCCCCATTGGAGCGATCAAGGAACGCCGATTGACGGAACGCGGCAATAATTTCTTCGACCTGCTGCATCTTGCGAGGAAAACCTTCGCGGAGTCGCCGAAGGATGCGTTTCGGATCGCCTTGGGAAAAACGAAGGTCGGCATGGAAAAAGAAAAAGCCCTCGGGAGACGGATTCAAATATAGATATCCGCCGACGCCCCATCGCGTTCCCCCGCCCCGGATCTTCTCCAAATCCCCAATGTCTATGCGGCCTTCAGAGAACATGATATAAACTACCCTCATGAGAAGCGCGCTTCTCGTCTTCCTCTTGTGTTTCACGATGTGGTCCCCGCCGGCCCTCCAGGGGATGGCGGACAACGCCCCGCGCGGAACGGGATCGACCTTCGAGGAGCGGCAGGCGGCGGAAAAGACGAGCCGCTCCCGGTACCGGAACCTGGAAGTCGTTTCTCTCGTCCTGATCCTGGCGGTGGGCGGGGGGGCCATTCTCTGGGCGGTGCGGAGGAAATAATACGTGCCGGTGGCCTCTTCCATGCGGATTCTCCTCATCGACGACGAACCCCAGATCCTTTCCTTTCTCCGGAATCTCTTCGAGGTCGAAGGCTGGGACGTCCACGAGGCATCTTCCGGCGCGGAAGGGATCGAGAAGATCGAGCGGGAACACTACGACGTCATCCTGTCCGACCTCAAGATGCCCGGCGCCGACGGGATCGAAGTCCTCCAGACGGCGAAGAAGATCCAGTCCGACGCCGAAGTCGTCCTGATGACCGGCTACGGCACCGTCGACAGCGCCATCGAGGCGATGCGGGCGGGGGCCTTCCACTTCCTCATGAAGCCGTTCCGGGCGGAGGAGGTCCTCCACCTCGTACGGAAAGCGTACAGCCAGCGGCAACTGAAGCGGGAGAACCTGTTCCTCAAGAACGAGGCGCGGGGGCAGTACCAGATCCATGCCGTCATCGGCGCCGGCGCGGCGATCCAGGAAGCCATCTCCCGCGTGCAGCGGCTGGCGGACACGGAAACCCCCGTCTGGATCGAAGGGGAGAAGGGTGCGGGGCGCGGGTTCTTCGCCAGGGTCATCCATTACAACAGCTCGCGTTCCGGGGGCCTGTTCGTGCCGGCCGCCTGCGCCGGGGTCCCGGAGGAACTTCTGGAAAACGACCTGTTCGGCCATGCGACGGGCGCCTACCAGCAGGCAGCGCTGCCACGGCCCGGGAAGATCGAGCTGGCGAACCGGGGAACGGTCTACCTCGCCGACATCGACAAGGCGGAAAAACGGATCCAGGATAAAATCCTGAAGCTTCTGTCCACGAAGACGATCTCCCCGGTGGGAAGCAGCCAGGAAACCGAGGTCGACGTCCGCCTGATCGTCTCCTCCACGCAGGATCTCGACAAGCTGGCGGCGAAGGGGAAGTTCCCCGCCTCCTTGCGGGACAAGCTCCAGCCGGGGCATATCCCTCTTCCCCCGCTGCGGGAGAGGGCCGAGGACATCCTCCTGCTGCTCCACCATTATCTTTTCGAGGCCAACCCGGGGCGGAAGAAACCGCTGCGGGGCTTCAGCGAGGCGGCGGTGAAGGCCCTCGCGGCGTACGACTGGCCGGGGAACGTCCGGGAGCTTGCCGACCTCGTGAAAAGCATCTCCGCCCGCAAGAAGCAGGGGACCGTGGTGGACGCCGCCGACCTCCCCCCGGAAATCCTGCACGGGCGCAGGCGCAAAGCGGCGGGCGAAACCTCGCCCGCAAAGCCCCCCCCGGACGTCAGGGACGCCATCCTGGCTCTCGACAAGCAGATGGCCCGTCAGGCGCTTGCCCTGTCCGACGGCGATAAGGCGAAGGCCGCCGCGCTCCTTCAGATCGAGGTGGAGGCGCTGGAGAAACTGATGCGGGAAAACGGAACCGCGGAATGACCCTTCGGGGAGAACCGTCATAAAGGCCGCATTCATCAGGAAGCACGGCAATCTCGATGCGGTCGAATTCGGCGATCTCCCCGATCCCTCGCCCGGTCCCGGCCAGGTCCGGGTGCACGTCCGCGCGGGAGCGCTGAACCGGCTGGATCTCTTCGTGCGGAACGGCATCCCCGGGATCCCCGTGGCCCTCCCCCACGTCCTGGGGTCCGACGGGGCGGGGGTCGTCGATTCGGTCGGCCCCGGCGCAAGCCGCGTGAAACCCGGCGACGAGGTGGTCCTGAATCCCGGCATCAATTGCGGGAGGTGCGAATTCTGCCTTAAGGGCGAGCACTCGCTGTGCGTCACCTTTCACCTGATCGGCGAGCACATCGCGGGAACGTACGCCGAGTACGTCGTCGCCCCGGAGATCAACGCGTATCCGAAGCCCGCGCAGCTCTCGTGGGAGGAAGCGGCGGCGTTCCCCCTGACCTTCCTCACCGCCTGGAGAATGCTCGTCACGAAGGCCGGCGCGAAGCCAGGGGAGACCCTGCTCATCATCGGCATCGGGAGCGGCGTCGGCATCGCGGCGCTTCAGATCGCGAAGATGCTCGGGCTGAATGTCTGGGTCACCTCGGGCAGCGGGGAAAAGCTCGCCCGCGCCAAGGAGCTGGGAGCGGACGCCGGCATCGACCATTCCGCGGGAGGGTTTTCCCGGGAGGTCCGCCGGCTCACGGGAAAGCGGGGGGTGGACATCGTCCTCGACTCCGTGGGAAAGGCCACCTGGAAGGAGTCGATCGTCTCCCTCGCGAAGGGCGGGAGACTGCTCACCTGCGGCGCCACCACCGGCCCCAACCCGGAAGAGGACATCGCGAGGATCTTCTGGAACCAGCTCACCGTCTGCGGTTCCACCATGGGGACGCACGGGGAGTTTTCCGACATGCTCCGGATGTTCCGCGACGGCCGGCTGCGGCCGGTGGTCGACTCGGTGTTCCCCCTGTCGCAGGCGAAGGAAGCCCTGCAACGGCTGGAGGAAAAACGTCAGTTCGGGAAGATCGTGCTCAGAATCGACTGACGGCCGTCAAGCGACGCAGCAGGAAACCGGCGGGAAATGCGCGCCGGCCCGTCCTTTCACTTCCCCCGCTGGCGCAGAATCTCCGCGTACACTTCCTTGCGGGAGAGCCCGGTCCGCTCCGCGATCTCCCGGGCCAGGTCCCGGGAGGAACCCGAGGCGTCCTCCAGCGCGGCCTTGACGATCTCCTCGACCGACATCTCCACCGTCTTCTGCCCTCCCGCCACGACAAGGGTGACCTCCCCCAGGACGGAGCCGCGGCGGGCGATCTCGGCGGCCAGCTCGGGAAGCGTCCCGCGGAGGATCTCCTCGTGGACCTTCGTCAGCTCCCGCACCATGCATGCCTTCCGGTCGCCGAAGATTTCGGCCGCCTCGGCCAGGAACGCGCCGACGCGCTGCGGCGACTCGTAAAAAATCATCGTCCGGGTCTCCCCCGCCAGGGACTGCAGCGCCTTCTTCCGCTTCTCCCTCCGGTTGGGAAGGAATCCCTCGAAGGCGAAATGGTCGGTGGGAAGGCCCGACACGACGAGCGCCGAGACCAGCGCCGACGGCCCCGGGACCACATCGACCGGAACGTCCGCGGCGATCGCCTCCCGCACCAGCTCGTACCCCGGGTCGGAGATCGCGGGCGTCCCCGCGTCGGAGACCAGCGCCACGCTCTCCCCCTCCTTCAACCGCCGCATCAGCACCACGCCGGCCCGGAGCTTGTTGTAGTCGTGGAAGATGAACATGGGGGTGCGGATCTCGTAGCGGTTGAGGAGCTTCACCGTCCGCCGGGTGTCCTCGCAGGCGATGACGGAGGCCTCCTTGAGGACGCGGATCGCCCGCAGCGTGATGTCCTCGAGGTTCCCCAGCGGCGTGGCGACGATAAACAGGACCCCTTTACTCATATCCATTCTCCTGACCGAATGCCGGCATCGTTCCCGATCCCATTATACGGAAGCTGCAACGGACCGGTTCGGAAAGAGGCCCATTACAGCTTCCGATGGTCGACGACCGGCTTTACCTTTCCCTCGACCCTGGAGAGAGCTTCCTTTTCCACGACCTTCACGTCCACGGTGACCCCGAGTTCGTGAGCCAGTTTCTTCCGGATCGCATCCGCCAGGCCTGCCTGTCTGCGCTCCTGGCCGGTAAAGGCGCCCCCGTCGGCCTCGACGAGCACCGTGACCTCGTCCATCGCCCCCCTCCGGTCGATGACGATCTGGTAGCACAGCTCGCCCCCCCCGATCTCCTGGAGCAAAGCCCCGATATGGGAAGGGAAGACGTGCGCCCCCTTGATGACCAGCATGTCGTCCGTCCGGCCCGCCACCCGGCTCATCCTCCTGCCCGTCCTGCCGCACGGGCAGGACTCCGGGAGAATGCAGGTGAGGTCCCGCGTGCGGAAGCGGATCATCGGAAACGCCTCCCGGGTGAGCGTTGTGATGACAAGCTCCCCCATCTGGCCGGCAGGCACCGGCCGGAGCGTCTCCGGGTCGATCACCTCCGCGAGAAAATGGTCCTCGTTGATGTGCAGGCCCTTGCGCTCCAGGCACTCCCCCGACACTCCCGGGCCGAGGACTTCCGACAGCCCGTAATTATCGGTGGCGACGATTCCCAGGGTGTCCTGGATCTGCCGCCGCATCTCCTCCGACCACGGTTCCGCGCCGAAAAGGCCGTACTTAAGCGACAGGGCGGAAACGGGAACCCCCTTTTCCCGGATCGTGTCCGCAACCAGCATCGCATAGGAAGGGGTGGACACCAGTGCCGTCGTCTTGAAGTCCTTCATGATCTTGATCTGCCGCGCGGTGTTCCCGATGGACGCCGGGATCACGGAGGCCCCGATCCGCTCCGCGCCGTAGTGCAGTCCGAACCCCCCGGTGGACAACCCGTAGGCGAAGCAGATCTGAACCACATCGTCCTTGGTGACCCCGCCGGCGGCCAGGAGACGCGCCGCGAGGTTGCTCCACGTCTTGATGTCGTTGCGCGTGTAGCCGACCACCGCCGCCGTCTCGACCGTTCCCGACGTGGCGTGGATGCGGACGACCTCCCGGAGCGGCACCGCGAACATCCCGTACGGGTAATTTCCGCGCACCTCGTCCTTCGTCGTGAACGGGAGCCGGGCGAGGTCGGAAAGCGATTCGATGTCTTCCGGCAGGACCCCGACGAAGTCGAACTTCTTCCGGTAGAAAGGTACGTGCGCATAGACCCGGGTCAGCGTCGACTGCAGACGCTCGATCTGGAGTTGTTCGAGCTCCTCGCGGTCCAGGCACTCCTTGTCGGGTTCCCAGTACATAGCACCCTCCCGTCGGCTACATCGTTTCTTCCGCGTCCAGATCCCTGCCAAGATAGGCGCGCTGCACCTCGCGGTTCGAGAGCAGCTCCTCCGCCGTCCCTTCCATGACGATTCTGCCGGTCTCGATCACGTACCCGCGGTCCGCGATGGCCAGCGCCGCCTTCGCGTTCTGCTCGACGAGCAGCACCGTGTTGCCTTCCTTGCGCAACCTCGTGATGACCGAGAATATGTCTTTCATGATGAGCGGCGCAAGCCCCATCGAGGGCTCGTCCATCATGATGAGCTTCGGGCGGGCCATGAGCGACCTTGCGATGGCGAGCATCTGCTGCTCCCCGCCGGACAGCGTTCCGGCAAGCTGCTTCTCGCGCTCCTTCAGCCGGGGGAAAATCCCGTAGATGCGCTCGAGGTCCTCGCGGACCGCTCCGCCCTGTTTCCTCCGGAATTGAGGGTAAGCGCCCAGGAGGATGTTCTCCCGGACGGTCAGGGTCGCGAAGACCTGCCGCCCCTCGGGCACGAGCGAGCAACCCATGAAAACGATCTTCTCCGCAGGAAGCTTCCCTATGTCCTGCATGTCGAAGAGGATTTCGCCCGAGCGCGCCCGGATCAACCCCGAGACGGTTCTAAGAAGACTGGTCTTCCCGGCGCCGTTGGCCCCGATGATCGTGACGATCTCGCCCTGCCGGATGTGCATGGTGACTTTTTTCAGCACCTTCAGCCGGCCGTATCCCGACTCGACGTTCTTGATTCTCAGCATGCGCTCCCCGCGGCCGTCCCGACCTTCACTGGTCGTCTCCAAGATACACCCGGATCACTTCGGGGTTCTTCTGGATGGAAAGGGGCCGGTCCTCGGCGATCTTCTGCCCGTAGGAAAGCACGACGATTTCGTCGGAGATCTTCATGACGAGCGACATGTCGTGCTCCACGAGCAGGACGGTGATCCCCATGTCGCGGATCTTGGCGATCCGCTCGCCCATTTCGTTCGTCTCCCGCATGTTCAGGCCGGCCGCGGGCTCGTCGAGCAACAGAAGCTGCGGCTCGCAGGCGAGCGCCCTGCAGATCTCGACGACGCGCTGCTGTCCGTAAGAGAGGCTGGTCGCCTCCGACCGGGCGTGGTCCGCGATGCCCAACAGCTCCAGGAGCTCGAAACTGTTCTCCCGGATCCGCCGCTCCTCTTTCCAGGTGAAGGGGAGGTTCAGCATGCCGGCGAGGAACCCCGCCCTGCTGTGGACATGGCGGCCCACCATGATGTTCTCGAGGACCGTCATCT
>JACRMU010000018.1 GCA_016219515.1 Deltaproteobacteria bacterium | reverse complement strand
TGCGGCGGCGTACGCGATCGCCTCGTGCGTTGGGAAGGAGGAGCTGTCGGAGGACTACATCATCCCGTCGGTCTTCAACCGGAAGGTGTCCCCGGCGGTCGCCCGGGAGGTCTCCCGCGCCGCACACCGGACCAAGGTCGCCCAGCGCGCCTCGAAGGCGTACTCGGAAATCAACCTCGTATCCTAAATCGGGCGGAGATTCGGAACGTGGCGGAAGGTGTCCTGACGGCCAGGATGCGGAGGTGCCGGATCCCGGACCTTACCGGGATGACCGTCGGAACCTGGCAAGTTCTTTATGAAACGACGGAGGATGAGAACCCGAGCTGCATGTGCCGGTGCGTCCGGTGCGGCGTCAGGAAAATCATCCCGGCCATCAAGATCCGGAAGGGGTACGCATTGAGGTGCCGCGAGTGCCGGATCCGGCAGGAGCGGATCGGGGAGGTTCAAAAAGAGTTTTAAAAAAGGATCGCCGGCGCTTGATCTAATGGAATATGGGGGTAAAATAGATTATTTTCACAAAGGCCCGCCGGGTGTACGCCGGTGGCCAGGCCCGCCGCAACGGAAGTCGGCAAACCCCGTCAGGTCCGGAAGGAAGCAGCGGTAGCCGCACAGCTCCGTGTGCCGGCGGCTCCCCTGGCCGCCGGCGGACCCCCGACGTGCAGAGCGTGGGGGAAGACCCCCGGCGTGGGGAATCCCGGGACAGGAGCGGAAGCGCATATGGCGTACGAGGCGCTGGCCAGAAAGTGGCGCCCGAAAGGTTTCGAGGAGGTCGTCGGGCAGGGGCACGTCACCCGCGCGCTTGCCAACGCGATCTCGCTCGGGAAGATCCATCACGCCTACCTTTTCGCCGGGACGCGCGGGGTGGGAAAGACCACCTTCGCCCGGATCCTCGCCCGGGCGCTCAACTGCGAGAAGGGGCCCTCCGCCTCTCCGTGCCAGAAGTGCGCAGCCTGCAACGAGATCCTCGCCGGCACGGCGGTCGACGTGCAGGAGATCGACGGGGCGTCCAACACCGGCATCGACGACGTCCGCCGTCTCCGGGAGAACGCCGCATACGCACCCTCCCGCCTTCGGTACAAGATCTACATCATCGACGAAGTGCACATGCTTTCGAAGTCGGCCTTCAACGGGCTGCTGAAGATCCTGGAGGAGCCGCCTCCCCACACTGTTTTCGTCTTCGCCACCACCGAACCGAACCGGATCCCGGACACGATCCTCTCCCGCGTGCAGCGGTTCGACTTCCGGATGCTCTCCGAGGAGGAGATCCTCGACCGTCTCCGGGAAATGGCGAAGGCGGAGAAGATCGATTGCGAGGAAGACGCCCTGCGCCTTATGGCGCGTTACGCCTTCGGGTCGATGCGGGACGGCCAGTCGATCTTCGAGCAGGCGGCGGTGTCGGGGAACGGGCGGATCACGGCGGCGCTCGTCGAAGAAATGCTGGGGCTGGTCGGCACGGAGGCGGCGATCGACCTGGTGGGCGCGGTGGCGGCCGGAAGCGCCGGTGAAGCGATCCGGAAGTTCTCCGCCCTGCTGTCGCGGGGGGCCGACTTGAAGTTCCTCTATCTTTCCGTGGTCGACGTCCTCCGGGACGCCGCGGTGTGGAAGTTCACGGAGAACGACGACCTGCTGTTCCGCCACTCTCCGTCGTCGCTCGGACGCATGAAGGAGCTGTGCGGCGGGAAGGGCCGCGAGGAGTGGATGTTCCTGCTGGACATAGCCTTCCGCTCGGAGAAGGACGTTTTAGGCACCGAGTTTCCGCGGTTGGGGTTCGAGCTTCTGCTGTTGCGGCTGGTCAACGCTCCCGGGCTTCTCGACGTGGAGGGGCTCGCGGGGGAGGCCGCGCAGGCGTCTCGGCCCCGGCCGGCCGCCGCCGGCGCGCAGGGACCGGATCCGCCGCCGAAGGCGGCGGCGACGACCTTTGCGGCGCGCGCCTCCGCTCCCGCAGCGCCGCATCGCGAGACGGCCCCGTCCGCCGTAGCTCCGAAAGGAGCGAAGGCGGATGAGCTGTGGGACGCGCTCTTGAAAAACCTGGGCGCCAAGAAGAAGGCGGTCCTCCTGGGGCTTCTTTCCCAGATGAAGGGGCGGCGGGAGGGGGACGAGCTCGTCATCTCCTCCCCCCATCAGTTCGTGCTCGACCGGCTCAAGGAAGAGGACAAGTGGCCCATCCTCCTGCAGGCCGTTTCGGAAGTCGCCGGGAAAAAGCTCGATGTGCGGCTCTCCGTTTTCGGGGAAAAAAAAAGCCCTGAGACCGCCGCCGTAGCCGGGGAGGAAGAGCGGGCCCGGATGAGCGCCCTTTCCGACCCGCTGCTGGCGGAGGTTCTCCGCGAGTTCGAGGGGGCGACGGTCCTTGAGGTTCGCCCCGTTCCCCGGAAGAAGACGTTGCCGCAGACCGCGGAGCCGGACGCAGAAGAACCGGTGGAAGGCGAGTCGGAGCAAGAACCGTGAGCACCCCAGTTCGACGGAGCGGCCACGCGGACGCAGGGCGCAGCGGGGAGTTAGAATCCTTGGCTGGAATATTAAGATTCGAACTCCGAGCCCGCCGCCGACCGAATAGGGAGGAAAAGGGCGACCTTGCGGAGCCCGACAGGCGGGTGAGGCGGCCGCAGGGGCCAGCCCTCTCCCGCACAATACGCCCCCTCTGGGTGCCCCGCTCCCTATCCCCCAAGGGGCAATGGCGTGATCGCCGAGGCTCAGGCGGTTCCTGGAGCGGCGTATGGGTCGAGTGAGGCGTAGCGCCTTCTGGGGTCTTTAATCATCGAGGAGCGACGATGGATTTCAAGGACATGCTGCAACAGGCGCAGCAGATGCAGGCCCGCCTGGCCAAGCTCCAGGAGGAGCTGGCGGAGAAGACGGTGGAGGCCTCCTCGGGAGGAGGGATGGTGACCGTGACGGCGAACGGCCGGCAGGAGATCCTTTCCGTGCGGATCGAGAAGGAAGTGATCTCGCCGCAGGACGCCGATCTGCTCCAGGACCTCGTCCGCGGCGCGGTGAACGAGGCCCTCTCGCGATCCCGGGAGATGATCGCGGCGGAGATGGCGAAGGTGACGGGGGGGATGAATCTCCCCGGCCTCCCGTAGCGCCATGTCGTATCCCAAGCCATTGCGCGGCCTCATCGCCCTGCTCGGCCGGCTCCCCGGCATCGGGGAGAAGACGGCGACGCGCCTTGCGCTCCACATGCTGCGGATGCCGCGGGAATCCGTGCGGGAATTGGGCGAAGCTATTGCCGGGATCTCTTCGGCTGTGTTAAGATGTTCCAGATGTTTTAACATCGCGGATGTAGACCCGTGCGCTCTGTGCACGGACCCCGCGCGCCGGGATGACCTGATCTGCGTCGTTGAAGATCCCACCGACATTATCCCGATAGAAAAAAGCGGGGAGTACAAAGGCAGGTATCACGTCCTCGGGGGAGCGATCTCGCCGATCGACGGCGTGATGCCGGAGGACCTCCGCATCCGCGAGCTTGCGGACCGGCTTTCGCAGGGGGGGGTGGGGGAAGTCATTCTCGCGACCAACCTCACGGCGGAAGGGGAAGCCACCGCCTCCTACCTGGCGGGCGTGGTAAAACCGTTGAACGTGCGCGTTACCCGCATCGCCTACGGCATGCCCGTGGGATCGGACCTGGAGTACACCGACGAAGTCACCGTCGGCAGGGCGATCAAGGGCCGCCGCGAGGTGTAAGGCGCGGGGAGCGAAGGATAAGGGATACAGGGAAATTCCACTGGAGAGGGGCCAAGCAATGAGTCAGAGCAAGGCGGCGGGAAAGCTGCCGGTGAAAAACGACCTCGGGTTCTTCGAGATCCGGATGGAGAGCATCGGGGGCCTGGGCGCCAACGTCGCGGGGAAGATCCTGACGGAGGCCGCCATACTGGGAATGGGAATGAACGGCGCGGGGTTCGCCTCGTACGGCTCCGAGAAGAAGGGGACGCCGGTCAAGGCGTTCGTCCGGATCTGCGAGGCCGGCCAGAAGGTGCGGGTGAACAGCCCGATCGAGGAGCCGCACGTGCTGGCGATCTTCCACGAAGCGCTGGCCAGGACGGTGCCGGTGACCGCGGGAGCGATCCCCGGCAAGACGACGGTGATCCTCAACACCCGCAAGACGCCCGCGCAGGCGCGCGACTTCCTGAAGCTCCAGGGAGGGAAGCTGGGCACGGTCGACGCGATGGAGGTCGCGATGGCCACCGGTTCCCGGGTGAACATGGTCATGATGGGAGCCGTCGCGAAGGCGTCCGGCTTCTTCGAATGGAAGGCGCTCGAGGCCGCCATCGGCGAGGCGTTCGGCAAGAAGTACCCTGCGCTGATGAAGGGGAACCTGGAAGCGCTCAAGCGCGGGTTCGACGAAGTGAAGTTCCAGGAATTCCCGTCCGACGGGAAGTATCCGGCGACGCCGTTCCGGCGCGAGATCCCCAAGCTGGGCTACGAAAACGCCCCCATCGGCGGGACGATCTACTCCGTGGGGAACATGCGGTTCAAGGACCTGTCCACCAGCCGGACGGGGATGATCCCTCTCTTCATCCTGGACAAGTGCACGCGCTGCGGGGAGTGCGACATCACCTGTCCCGACTACTGCTTCGTCTGGGAGAAGGGGAAGGACCCCAAGACGGGGAAGGACGGGATGGTTCTCCTGGGGATCAACTACCAGTTCTGCAAGGGGTGCCTGCGCTGCACCCACATCTGCAAGTTCGGAGCGCTTGTCCCCGTCAAGGAAGCGGAGCAGGACCTCGACAAGATCATCGTAAAACAAAAGTTCCCAAAATAAGGAAATGAGGGAGAAAACGATGGCTCAGACGGCGAAGAAGGCGGGTGCCCGGCCGGCGCAGGAAGTCGTCGTCCACAGCGGCAACGAGATCGCGGCGGTGGCGGCCAAGCACGTCAACTACCACATCATGGGGTACTACCCCATCACCCCGTCCACGGAGATCGCGGAGACGCTGGACGCGATGAAGGCGGAGGGGGAGCACGACATCCGGATGATCCCGGGCGACGGAGAGCACGGCGCGGCCGGAATCTGCTACGGGGCCACGACGGCGGGCGGGCGCGTCTTCAACGCCACGTCGGCCAACGGGCTGCTGTTCGGCTTCGAGCAGCTCCCCGTCCAGTCGGGGACCCGCTTCCCGATGGTGTTCAACATCGTCACCCGGGCGGTGTCGGGGCCGCTGGACATCCGCGGCGACCACAGCGACATCATGCTGGCGATGAACACCGGCTGGAAGGCGGTCTACGACATGAACATCATGGCCCCGAAGATCGGCGAGGAGATGTCGGTCCGCCTCCCGGTGTTCGTCGCCTACGACGGCTTCTTCACCTCCCACCAGAAGCGCCGCGTGGAGATCTTCGCGGAAGACGCGACGGTGCGGGATTTTCTCGGCCCGTTCGTCGCCACGGTGACCTCGCTCGACCCGAAAAAGCCGGTGACCATCGGCCCGTACATGAACGACCCGGACCAGATCAACAACAAGAAGCAGCAGGCCGACGCGATCGTGCGGGCCGACGCGGTGATCAAGAAGGTCTTCGCCGAGTATGCGAAGCTCTCGGGGCGCGAGTATCCCGTAGTCGAGCTGTACCGGATGGAGGACGCGGAAAGCGCGCTGTTCATCCTGAACTCCGCGGCGGAGACGGCCAAGGAGGCGGTCGACGCGCTGCGGAAGCAGGGGAAGAAGGTCGGCCTCATCCGCCCCAACGTGATCCGGCCGTTCCCGCAAAAGGAAATCCGCGATGCGCTCAAGAAAGTGAAGGGGCTCGTGGTCGCCGACCGGCAGGACAACTTCGGCGCCTACGGCGGGGCGATGACGATCGAGGTGAAGGCCGCCCTCCAGGGGATCAAGGGGAACAGCACGCAGGTCGCCGGCCGGATCTACGGCGTCGGCGGCAAGGAGTTCTTCGTCGAGGACGCCGAGGCGATGCTGAAGGAGGCGCTGGAGATCGCGAAAACCGGCATCGTTGCGGTCCCGTACGACTACTTCGGGGTCAATCCCGGAGAGAAGGGGTACGAGCCGCCCAAGGCGTTCGACCCGATCGCCGAAGAGGAGGCGTCGGGCCTGGTCCGGATCGAGACCTCGCCGGAAGGGAAGATGGAAGTGAGGGGCCTGAACATGCGGGCCCTGACCGAGCGGCCGAAGCGGATCTCGTCCGGCCACGGCGCCTGCCCGGGGTGCGGGATCTTCGTGAACCTCAACACCTTCCTCAAGGGGATCGAGGGGTTCGTTACCGTCCTGTTCCACACCGGCTGCGGGATGGTGGTCACCACCGGCTACCCGTACACCTCCCACAAGATCACCTACATCCACAACCTGTTCCAGAACGGCGCGGCGACGCTCTCGGGCGTCGTCGAGATGTTCGAGGAGCGCAAGAAGCGGGGCGAGATCCCCAAGGACGAGAAGATCACCTTCCTCATGGTCACCGGGGACGGCGGGCACGACATCGGGATCGGCCCTTCCCTGGGCGCCGCCGCGCGGAACTCCCGGATGATCATCATCGAGTACGACAACCAGGGGTA
>JACRMU010000096.1 GCA_016219515.1 Deltaproteobacteria bacterium | reverse complement strand
CCGGCGAACGCGACCTGGCGGAGGCGGACGGACGGACAGGCGCTCCCCGCCGGGTCGAACAGGAGGAACCGCGCCGCCGGGGACAAGGCGGCCTACGTCGTGGGCTTCAGGAAACGCGGCACTATGCTTCCTCTAGCCGCGCGTAGAATTCGTCGAACGTCTGGCCGGAGTCCCGCGCGTATTCCGACACCGACACCTTCACGGTCAACTTCTCCCCCGACAGCCGCTTCTCCCCGTAGAAGGCGAATTGGCGGAACTCCTTCTCGAACCCCGCGGCGAGGTACGTCGCCTGCTCCCGGTTCTTCGCCGGGAACAGCGCCAGGAAGGTGGCGCCGTAGCAGCGCCCGGGGACGACCCCCATCACCTCCAGGGATTTCAGCATGTCCGCGGTCTTCTGGAGGACGAAGTCCCCCCGCTGGTACCCGTTCCGCTCGTTGTACTCCTTGAAGTTGGTGATGTAGATCAGCGCCACCGATATGGGAACCCCGTCGCGCACGACGCCGCCGATCTGTCCCTCGGCGATCGATTTCACGTGCCGCAGATGGAACAGGCCGGTCAGCCGGTCGCGGTTTTCCATCTCCTGCGCCGCCTTCCGCATCGACTGGAAGTGGAGCGTGTTCTCGATCAAGGACGCCATCTTGTACGAGAAGTTCTCGATCGCCCCGATGTCGTCGCGGCTCAGCGGACGGCGGCTCATCTTGTTGTCGACGCCGAGCACGCCGACCACCTTGTCCTTCGAGATCAGGGGAAAGATCGCGTAGGTGCGGGAGCGCAACGAGCGGATCCGGTCGTACGGCGGCAGGATCCGGTTCTCCTCGGGGACGGGGCCTTCGCCGTCCCACACGACGGTTCGCTTCCCCTGAAACGCCCGGAACAGCCCGCCGCCCTGTGGTCCCAGCGGGACGTGGATCTTCTCCTCCGACTCGAAGACGTTCCCGACCGCCGCCCGGCACCGGAGGAATTTCCCCTGGTCGTCGGGCATGAACAGCAGGATCCGGTCCACCTCGAACCGCTCCTGGGCGACTCCCAGGACCAGCGGCAGGTGGGACTCGAGGAACCCGGAATATTGCATCGCGATGGAAAGGTCGTACAGGCGGGTCAGGCTGTTCCCCGACTTCTCCAGCCGCTTCTTCGACGATTCGAGCTCCTGGTTCAACAGCTCGAGCCTGCGGTTCGTGACCTCCTGCTCGCGGTAGTACGGCTTGATGATGACGCGCATCGCGAACCAGGTGAAGCCGAACACCAGGAAGGCGATCACCACGCACATGGTGACGATCGTGTGCTTGATCCGGTCGAGTTCGGAGTAGGCGGTGCTGATCGGTTGGTCGACCGCGACGAACCACCCTTTCTCCTTCAGGACCTTGAAGGCGATCAGCTCGGTTTCCCCGCGAAACGTGTAGCTGCCGAATCCGGCCGAGAACTTGTACAGGAGGTCCAGGAGCTTCAGCTTGTGCGCGACGTTCTTCTCTCCCAGCTGCTGGATGGGCTGCTCGCCGACGTTCAGGTTCACCACGTAGTCGCCGATGAACTGGCGCGCCTCGGCGTCGCCCCGGTACCGGGGGTCCATGTGGGCGATGAGGAAACCGTTTTTATCCATCACCCAGGCGGCGCCGAATTTCTGGATCTTCAGCCGCGTGAGGCGGTCCAGCAGGTCCTGCCCCCCGCCGTCCCCGACGACCTTCATGTTGTCGAGGTCGGCCGCGAGCTCCTTCACCGTGGCCTGCGCATCGACCTTGATGGCGTCCTCGCTGACCTTGAACACGATGACCCCGCCCAGCCCGATGGTTCCGAGGGCCAGCACCATGGAAGCCATCACCAGCTTGAAGCCCAGCGTCCCGTAGATCCTCGTCACCGCCCGCACCTTTCCCGGCCTACGGCTCCGCCCGTCAGGAGTGGCACTTCGCGCAGCCGCCCTTGACCAGAAGTTTGCTCTCGTCGCCCGCGTGCACTTCGTGACAGGAAACGCATATGAGGTTCCCGTCCTTGTCGAGCTTGATCTGCCGTTCCTTCTTCGGGGGAATGCCGTAAGGGTGCGCGTGCGAAGTCCGGTTTACCCCGGCATGGCATGAAAAGCAAAGATCGTTCCCCGGCTTCTTCACGAAATTGTCGTTCCGATCGGAGGAGTGCGACTCGTGGCAGCCGATGCAGGCGCCGTCGCTGACCGGCTTGTGGACCACCTTCCGGAAGGAAACCGTTTTCATCGCCTCGTGGCACATGACGCACAGGTCCCCGACATACCGGCGGAGCTGGTATTTTTCCGACGAGGCGTGTGGGCTGTGGCAGATCGTGCAGAGTCCTGCGGACATCGGCCCGTGGAGGAACGACTTGATGAGGTCCTTCCGCTTCTCGTCGTGGCACTTGAAGCAGAGGTCCTGTCCCTGCGCGATCACCTCGTACCGGTTGGGGCGGGAGTTGAACTGGTGGCACGGGGAGCAACCCCCGATGGTGATCGGCCCATGGACCTGCCGCTGGCCGGTCAGCTCCCTGTGGCAGCCGAGGCAGAACTGGGTGGCGGTCGCGAATCCCTGCGCCCCCTGCTCCGGGGGACTCATGTTGTGGCACGCCCGGCACGGCGCCTCGTTCCTTTCGGTGTGGAACCGGTACAGGGGGAACGGAGACTCTATGCCCGAACCCATCTTCGGTTCGCGGAAGATCACGACCCCCTGGTTCAGTTTCCCCCCCACCGGATCGGTCACGGACACTTCGAGGTAGTTGGAGCCGAGCGACAGCGGCGTCCTCACGTAGAAGAGATCCCTCATGACGGTCACGGTCTGCCGGGACCCCCCGTTCAGAGCCAGTGTGACCCGCGCGCCCCGCTTCGCCTTTCCGACGACGTACATCGAGTCCTGCACCGTTTTCGTGAAGTTGATCGGCAGGAATACCTGGAGCGGAAGTTCCTTCGCCAGTTTTTCGATCCCGGTCTCCCCCCGGATGATCTTGCCGAGCGCCTCTTCCAGGATCTTCAGGTCCTCGTCGGAGGCGCCGGTGGAAACGAACCGTATCACCCCCTGCTTGTCGATGATCACGTGCGCGGGGATCGACTGGATGTCGAACGGCCTCGACGCGGCCAGTTTCTCGTCGATGACCATCGGGTATTTGATCAGGTTCGCGTAGCCTCGGTAGAAACGCCTGACCCGCGCCAGCCCGTACACGTCGAGGTTCACCCCGACGATCTGCAGGTCGGACGACTTGAACCGTTTCTGGATTCTGGAGATGTCTTCCAGCGAAGAAACGCAGGTGGAGCAGTAGATGGACCCGAACTTCAGGAGAATCGCCCTCTTGCCGAGCGAATCCGCCAGCCGGAACCTTTCCCCCGCGAGCGTGTCGCCTTCGAACGCCGCTGCGCGCTCCCCGACGCCGGCTCCGAACGCCGGAGCCGCGCAAAGGACGCACAGGACGGCGAATGCGGCGGCCCGGATCACCCGCATCCCGGTCTCACTTCTTCAAAACGGACTGGATCGCCTTTTCGAGGTCCTCTTCCTTGAACCGGCCGACCTTGGCGAGGGCGACCTTTCCCCCCTTCTCCACGAGGAACACGGTCGGAGTCCCGGCGACGCCGTACGGATCGGCGACCTTGAACAGTTCCTTTTCGTCGAGTTCGTCCACCAGGACCTTGAACGTATATCCTTCCTGCTTCACGAACCCGACGATGCTGTTTTTCAGCGGCTCTCCATCGAGGGCGACGGCCGCCACGGAGATCCTGTCCCTGTACTTCTCGTGCAGCTTCTGGATCACCGGCATCTCGAACCGGCACGGCTCGCAGAAGATCGACCAGAAGACGATCAGAACCGGTTTTTTCGCGGCTTCCTCGGCGAACCGGAACGACATTCCCTCCGTGTCCTTTACCGCGAAATCGGGGGCGGCCGCTCCGGG
>JACRMU010000095.1 GCA_016219515.1 Deltaproteobacteria bacterium | reverse complement strand
GGCCAAAGCAGCCGGGTCCTGACGCAGCTGGAACTCTCCGAGCGGCTGGGTCGCGGAGAGATCGCGCTGCCGGAAAACGCGACGGTCGCGATGATCCAGTGCGTGGAACAGCGAAGCGCGGAGCGGCCCTACTGCAGCCGCGTATGCTGCACCAGCGCCGTGAAGAACGCGCTGCACCTTAAAGAGCGTCATCCCGGCGCGCGGATCATCGTCCTCTATCGCGACATGCGGACCTTCGGCTTCCGGGAGGCGGCCTATCGCGAGGCCCGCGAGAAGGGGATCCTGTTCGTCCGCTACGAGCCCACGCTGCCGCCGCGCCTGGAAGTCGACGGAGGCCTTGCGCTGCGGGTGCGGGAGCCGTCGCTGGGGCGGGACCTGCATCTGGCCCCGGACATGGTGGTGCTGGCCGCACCCATGGTCCCGCGCGCGGACCGGCAGGAGCTGTCCGAGCTGCTGCGCGTCCCCCTGAATGCCGACGGCTTCTTCCTGGAAGCCCACATGAAGCTTCGCCCGGTGGATTTCGCCAGCGAAGGGCTCTTCCTCTGCGGCACGGCGCACGCGCCGAAGTTCCTCAGCGAAGCGATCGCGCAGGCCCATGCGGTGGCGGGGCGGGCGGCATCGATCCTCACCCGGAAGAAGATGCGGGTGAGCGGCCAGATCGCCTGGGCCGATCCGGACAAATGCATTTCCTGCATGACGTGCGTGCACGTCTGCCCGTACACGGCGCCGCGCATCAACGAGTTCAACAAGGCCGAGGTGCAAGGCGCGGTGTGCATGGGATGCGGCAGCTGCACCGCGGAATGCCCGGCCATGGCGATCACGCTCCGGCATTACGTGGACCGGCAGATCCTGGCCGCCATCGACGGCCTGCTGTGCACGGAGCGCGCCGCAGAGGACTGGGAGCCCCTCTACCCGGAACAGGTGGGAGTCGCCGTGCCGCGCTGGAGCAAGAACCGAGGAGAAGGATGAGCGACGAACCGTTGATCCTGGCGTTCTGCTGCCACTACTGCGCCTATGCCGCGGCGGACCTGGCCGGGTCGATGCGCCTGCAATATCCGGGCAACGTACGCGTGCTGCGGCTGCCCTGCACCGGCAAGCTGGAGGTGAACTTCGTGATGGCAGCGTTCGAGCGCGGCGTCGACGGGGTCATCGTGGCCGGGTGCCTCGAGGGGGGTTGCCATTTTCTGGAAGGAAACCTGCGGGCCCGGAAGCGGGTCGAGCGGGCCCGGCAACTGCTCGCCGAGATCGGCCTGGAGCCGGAGCGGCTGGAGATGTTCAACCTTTCGTCCGCCGAGGGGACCCGGTTCGCCGAGATCGCAACGACCATGGTGGAACGCGTGAAGCGGCTGGGGAAAAACCCGTTGCGGCCCGAACCGAAACGCATCGAACACGGAATCCAGGAAATGAGCCGGCAGGCCGAAGCGATGCTGGCGGGAGAGAAGCGATGATCGTTGCCGACCGCAAGAAAATCCCGGAAATACGCGACATGATCAAGGACCACCGCCGCGTGCTGCTGGTGGGCTGCGGCACCTGCGTCACCGTCTGCCTGGCCGGCGGGGAACGGGAAACCGGCATCCTCGGCTCGGCGCTGCGCATGGCCCTGCGGCTTGCGGGCCGCGGCGACGTCGCGGTCGACGAGTGCACCATCGAGCGGCAGTGCGAGGACGCCTTCATCGACCTCCTCGCCCCGCGGGTTTCCGGCTACGACGCGATCTGCTCGCTTGGCTGCGGCGCGGGCGTCCAGGCGCTGGCCGAGCGGTTCCCCGGGATGCCCGTCTACCCGGGCCTGAACACGCAATTCATGGGGATCCTCGAATCGTAGGGCATCTGGACGGAGAAGAGCAGCGGCTGCGGGAATTGCCGTCTCGGCGAGTTCGCGGGGATCTGCCCCATCACGCGCTGCGCCAAGCGCCTGTTCAACGGGCCGTGCGGCGGCTCGCGGGACGGGAAATGCGAGGTGCGTCCCGACCTCGGCTGCGGCTGGCAACTGATCCACGACCGGGCGAGCGCCCTGGGGATCCTCAACCGGCTCGAGCGGATCGTGCCTCCGCACGACTGGTCGACCGGCCTCGACGGCGGGCCCCGCAAGGTGGTCCGGGAAGACCAGTGCATCGCCGGCCTGGGTCCGCACGCCTGACTCCGCGCAGGTAAGGAAAAGGGGCTGCGACATCTCATGCCGCAGCCCCTTTTGATTTCATGGTCGGGATGACTGGATTTGAACCAGCGACCCCCTGGTCCCGAACCAGGTGCTCTACCAGGCTGAGCCACATCCCGACGGAAGGAACTATGCTATCAACGGCCTTAACGGGCCGTCAATATGTATATCGCCCCCATTACGATGAGCAGGCCGCCGAACAAACGCTTGAGCAGCAGGTCCGGGAGGGCGACCGCGTACCCCGCGGAGAGCCAGGACCCGGCGAGGAACCCCGCGACCAGCAACACCGCCGCAGCGACCTCCACGTGCCCCGCCCGGTAGAACTGGAGGAACGCAAGGATGCCGATCGGGGGGAGAAGCATCGCGAGCGAGGTCCCCGTCGCCGTTTTCTGGCTGAACCCGAAGAGGTAGACCATCGCCGGGATGACGAACACCCCGCCGCCGATCCCGAACATCCCCGACACGGCGCCCGTGAACGCGCCGACGAACAGGAACCCGAGGTATGAAAGTGGCAAGGCGCCTCCTACTATAACCCCATCGGCTCGCCGCAAAGGAGCACGGTGATGTCCGAGTGCGGCGGCTTTCTCTCGATCATGGAGTACACCCGGCAGATCCGCTGCGGGGAGTTGCAGTCCTCGCAGAAGCCGGTCGCCGCGCAGGGGGTATTGAGCTTCAGCCGTTTCGTGTTCCTTGGGGCGACGAACGTCTTGATCCTGCGGATCGCGTCCGCGACGTCGGCGACCACCTTCTGGCCGCCCGCCACGACGAGGATCTTCTTCGGGCCGAAGGTCATTGCGTTCGTGCGGTTGCCGTTCATGTCCAGGTTGACCAGGACGCCGGTCAGGGTGACCGCGTTGGTGCCGGTAAGGAACAGGTCGCAGGTGAGTTGGCCGAGCCGAGCCGCCGCCTTCTCGCCCTGCGGCACGCGCCCGTGGTCGAACAGCTTCTTCCCGCTCTCCTTCAGGGTGTCGTAGATTCCCAGCTCCGCAACCGTCATCGACCCGCCGAACCCGATCGATCCCGCCTTCTCGCACTCCCGCAGCACGCGCCCGGCCAAACCGTCCTTGCCGGGAGAATACTCGGCATCGAAACCGTTCTTCCGGAGCGCATCCACGCACTTCTTCGCCCGCAGCTCGAGCTGCCACAGGCCCAGGTCCACCCGGTTCATCGTTTTTCCCCCTCGCCGCTTGCCTTGCGGATGTTCTCCTTCATCTGCGCGATCGTTTTGCCGTAATCCTTCGTCCCGAAGATCCCCGACCCCGAGACGATCACGTTCGCCCCCGCCTTGACGACCAGGGAGACGTTGTCCGCCTTGACCCCGCCGTCCACCTCGATGTCGACCGGCAGCCCGGTCCGCGCCAGCTGCGACCGCAGCAGCTCGATCTTGCCCAGCATCCCCGGCAGGAATGCCTGCCCGCCGAAGCCGGGGTTCACGGTCATGAGCAGCACCATGTCGACGTCGGAGAGGACCCACTCTATGGCCGAAATGGACGTGGAGGGGTTCAGCGCAACGCCGGACTTCTTCCCCAGTTCCCGGATGCGGGCCACGGCGCGCTGCAGGTGGGGGGTCGCCTCCGCGTGGACCGTGATGACGCCGGCGCCGGCTTCCGCGAACGCATCGATGTACTTCTCCGGCTCGACGATCATCAGGTGCACGTCGAGAGGAACGCTCGCGCACCGCTTGATCGCGGCCACCGCCGGCGGACCGATCGTGATGTTGGGGACGAACCGGCCGTCCATGACGTCCACGTGGAGCAGGTCGGCGCCCGCCCTCTCCACCGCGCGGACCTTCTCGGCGAGCCTTCCGAAGTCGGCGGATAGAAGCGACGGAGCAATGTAATAATCCATGGGGTTCCCCGTTTCCCGGTCGGTTGCGGACGATTTTACCATGCGCCGGCCTTCCTGAGCAGCGCGGCGAAGAAGCCGTCGGTGCCGTGACGGTGGGGGGCCAGGCGGAGGAACCCGTCCGGCGTCCACGCGTCGGAGGGGCCCGTCCAGTCCTTCGCGGCTTCCTTCCCCAGGAGAACCGCGCCGGTCTCCCGGCGGAAGGCCTCCACCACCTCCTCGTTCTCCTCCCGCAGCGGGGAGCACGTTCTGTAGACCAGAAGCCCCCCCGGCGCCAGCGACGCGAAGGCGCCGCGAAGGATGGAGCGCTGCAGCGCCGCCATCCGCCCCGCGTCGTCCGGGGAAAACCTCCACTTGGCGTCCGGATTCCTGCGGATGACCCCCATCCCCGTGCAGGGGGCGTCCACCAGGGCTTTGTCGAACTTCCCCTCGAAGCCCGGCAAGGGGCCCGCGGAAAAATCGTGTACGGCGGTCGTGATCCCCTTGGCGCCAAGCCGCTTGACCGTTTCCCGGAGCGCTTTCTCCCTCGCTGCGGAGGCGTCCACGGCCACGATCCCGGCCATTCCCCCGCAGAGCGCCGCCAGGTGGGTCGTCTTTCCGCCGGGAGCCGCGCAGGCGTCGAGCACGGTCTCCCCCTCCCGCGGGGAAAGGAGCGGCGCGATCAGCTGGGCCCCCTCGTCCATCACCAGGTATTCCCCCGATCGAAACCCCGGGTCGGCATGGACGACGCCGGGCCTCCCGATGAGGATCCCCTCCACCGCATATCGGCAGGGGGCCGGCTCCATCCCCGCTTCGGAAAGCCGGGAGAGAAGCTCTTCCCGCGAAACTCGGAACCGGTTGGCGCGCACCGCGAAGGGGGGCTTTTCCAGGGAGGCCGCGAGGAAGGAAACCGCCTCCTCCTCGCCCAGCGATCGGATGAGGGCCGAAAGAAGCGGAAGCGGCACAGACAGCTCAACCGACATTCGCAGGAGCTTATCTTCGGGCAGGACAAGCGTCTTTCCTGCGCGGACCAGCCCCCGCAAGACCGCGTTCACGAGGCCGGCCGGCTTCTCCCCCCGCAGCCGCTTCACTTCGGCGACGGTTTCGAACAGGGCCACTCTCTCCGGGATGCGCGTATAGAGCAGTTGATAGGCGCCCAGCCGCAGCGCGTTGCGCACAAGAGGGTCGGCCTTTTCGACTGGCCTTGAAAGATGCGGGGAAAGGGAATGATCGAGCGTCCCGCGCCGCCGCAGCGTCCCCATCACCAGCTCGGTGAGGAGCGCCCGGTCGCGGGGGTCGGGAAAATCGTTCTCGCGCAGCGCCCGGTCCAGGAGGATGTCGGCGTACGCTCCGCCCCGGTCGACGCGGGACAGGATCGCAAGCGCCCTCTCCCTTACGGTGATAGCCGATCCCCCTTTTGCACGCGGCGTCCCTGCGCGTACGCCCAGGAGGCCATCGGACGGCCCCCCTCGGGCTGCACCTGCCCCAGCGCAAGCGCCGCCTCGCCGCAGGCGACCACGATCCCGTTCCGGTCGACGGCAACGATTTCTCCGGGAGCGCCGGCAGGATCGAAGCGGTCTTCGCGGACCGCCGCCGAAAGGACCTTGAGCGCCTTCCCCTCGTGAAACGCGCAGGCGGACGGCCAGGGCGTCATCCCCCGGATCAGGTCACGCACCTCGCGGGCGGATTTCGACCAGTCGATCCGCCCGTGCTCTTTTTTCAGCATCGGGGCGTACGTGGCCTGCGAATCGTCCTGCGGCGTTTCCGCGAGCGTCCCGTCGTGGAGCATGCGGAGCGCCTCGATCAGCGCCTCGGCGCCCAGGAGGGAGAGTTTGGGGAAAAGGGTTTCCGCCGTGTCGTCGGCGCCGATCGGCATTTCCCGGACGTGGAGCATCGGACCGGTGTCCATCCCCACGTCCATCTTCATGATGGTCACTCCGGTCGTTTCCTCCCCGCGGGCGACCGCCCAGTTGATGGGGGCTGCCCCCCGGTACTTCGGCAGGAGGGAGGCGTGGACGTTGATGCAGCCGTACTTCGGGATGTCCAGGATCGACTTGGGAAGGATGTGGCCGTACGCCACCACGACGATGAGATCCGGCGCTTCCGCGGCGATTCGTGCCACCGAGTCCGGGTGCTTCGCCTTCTCCGGCTGAAACACCGGCAGCCCCAGCCGCTGCGCCTCCACCTTCACGGGCGGGGGCGCAAGCGTCTGCCCGCGGCCGGAGGGGCGGTCGGGATTGGTCGCCACGAGCGTCACTTCTTCGGACGCAGCCAGCGCGGAAAGAGAGGGAACGGCGAACGCCGGGGTCCCCATGAAGACGACTCGGTACGGGGCACTCACCTCGCGGGCGCTGCAGCGGCGGGGATCCGGTCGATGAACAGGATCCCGTCGAGGTGGTCGATTTCATGCTGGAGGGCGCGGGAGAGGAGCCCCTCCGCCCGGATCTGTACCGGCTGGCCCAGCGGGTCCAGCGCCCGGACCAGGACGGACTCGGCGCGCGGTACGATCCCCTCGACGCCGGGGATGCTCAGACAGCCCTCCGTTCCTTCCACCTGGCCTTTCCGCTCCACGATCTCCGGATTGACGAGCGCAACCGGGGCGATTTCCTTTTCCACGGCGGAAACGTCCACGACAATGACGCGTTTCCCCACTCCGACCTGGGGCGCGGCCAGCCCGATGCCCGAGGCGGCGTACATCGTCTCGAACATGTCCCGGACCAGCTCCCGGATCCTGTCATCCACCCTGGCGACCGGCGCGGCCTTCCGGAGAAGGAAGGGGTCAGGATAGATAAGTATTTGCCGCAACAAACGAATTCACCTTTTTCTTCGGATAGAAGCGCACGACGTTTTTTCCGCTTTCCTTTCCCCAGTATAGCGCCCGGTCCGCGTTGCCCACAAGGTGCTCCACGGAAAGTTCCACGCCCGGAGACACCGTGGAAACCCCGAACGTCGCAGTCAGCCGGACCGGACCGGGTGAAAGCTCGAATACGTTCTCCCGGACGGCGGCGTGGGCCCTTTCCGCCGCTTGCACCGCCTGTTCCGGATTCGCATCCACCAGCAGCCACGCGAATTCGTCCCCCCCGAGACGCGCCACGGAATCGTAAACCCTCCTCACCCGGTTCAACATCGTCCCGAACTGCCGGAGCACGCTGTCCCCCACCTCCTGCCCGTACTGCTCGTTGATCTTCTTGAAATCGTCGATATCTACAATGATGCAGGAAAGGGGACGGCCGATGCGCCGGGCCATCTCGACGTGCCTTGCCGCGTCCAGGGAGAAACGCCTGCGGTTGGGCAGTCCCGTCAGGTTGTCCAGCATGGCCTGCTCGCGCAGAGAGCGGTTGGAGTCGCGCAGGGAGCGGTAGAGCGCGCCGTAGTGAAGGAGTGGCGCAACCTTCTCCATCAACAGCTCCGGGGAAGTGTCGGCGGGCACCACCAGGTCCACCCCCGACGACCGGAACTTCGAGGTGCGCAACAATGCGTTCATCCCGCCCACCAGGATCAGGGGGATCCCCGCCGCCCCCTCCCGCTCGCGGAACCGGCGGACGATATCCACCTCCTCGTCGGCGGGGCCGTGCTCTCCCAGAAAGATGCCGGCCAGCTCCGCGCAGGCAAGCTGCGCATCGAGAAGCCTCGACCAGGAAGAGACCTCCTCGACCTGGTACCCTTCCGCGGAAAGGAACGAGGCAACGCGGCGCAGGACCGGCCACAGGGGACGGACGATGAGCACCGAACCCAGAGGGCTCAGCACGTCCCGCTTCTCCACGCTGGTAACGGTAGTTTCCATATTCTTGCGGATTATCGCCCGATCCGGCCGCGATGGGAATCCCGCCGCTATCCTTTCTCGTCCAGCACGTTGGCGTTTTTCAAGGCGACCGCGGCGGCGTTGCCGAACGCCTCGAGAAGCTCCAGGTCCTCTTCCGCAAAGGACTCCGTCTGGTAATGGTCGAGGTTCAGCACTCCCACGACGTTGCTCCCCCACTTGATCGGGACCGCCATCTCGGACCGCACCTGCGGGTTCGCCATCACGTACCTCGGGTCCGTGCTCACGTCGGGGACCAGGATGGGAATTCCCTCCTTCGCCACCCAGCCGGTGATCCCTTCGCCGAGCTTCAGCCGAACCGTTTCCTTGACGGTTTCCCCGAGCCCCCGCTCGGCCTCGATCCGCAGGACCCCGGACTTCGCATCGACGAGAATGACGGAACCGCTGGAAGCGCCCATCAGCTCCACGGCCCGGTCGACGATGAGCTGGAAGAGCACGGACGGGTGATGTTCCTCGTTCAGCGCCCTGCTGATCTCCAGGATCGCGGCGATCTTCCTCGCCTTCCGGTCGAGCCGGGCCACCAGGTGCGCGTTCTCCAGCGCCACCGCAGCGAAGTTGGCCATCACCGACAGGAGCTTGAGGTCGGCCTCGGCGAGTTCCCTCCCGTCCAGCGGGGTCGCCGCCGCCAGCACTCCGACCACCTCCGTGGGCCCCCGCACCGGCGCCGCGAGGAAGCCGCGCACGTCGAGGCGGCGCATCAACCGCAGCAGCTTCCGCTCCGCGCCAAGACGGTTCTCGGAGACGATCATCCCCTCCCCGCTGGCGAGGATCTGGGAAAAAATCGTGTCGTGGACCTCCTGGCGGTACTTGTCGAACTGCCTCCCCCGCGGAATCCCCGCGACCGACCTCGGGACCAGGTATTCCTCCCCGGGCGTTCGAAGCAGCAGGGCGCTCCGCTCGACGCGCAGGATGGAGGTCGATGCGGAGACGATGAGGTCGAGGCTGCGCTGCACGTCCCCCGCCGGCGTGGCCATCGCCTGGGAGACCTCGTAAAGCCCCGCGGTGAGCGCCCCGGCGAGCGAGAGGTCCCGCGGGGCGGAGACCGGGCGCTTCTTCCCCCGCAGCGCTTCGTACAGGACCGAGAGGACCGTCATTTCTTCCCCAGGAGCTGCCGGATCGTCTGCTTTAGCTCCGAGACGTCGGCCGACTTCACGATGTAGGCATCCGATGCCCAGGTGTTGAAGTCCTGCCGGAACTCCCCGAACGCCGTCAGCAGCAGGACGGGAACGGAGGGGTTCTTCTCCCGGATCGGCCGGAGCACCGCGATGCCGTCCATGCCGGGCATCATCACGTCGAGCGTCACCAGGTCGGGGCGGAACGACTCGAATTTCGATAGCGCCTGGCTCCCGTTCTCCGCCAGCTCCACCTGGTACCCTTCCTCGGCCAGTTCATCCCGGTACAGTTCCCGGATGTTCTCCTCGTCGTCCACCACCAGGATCTTCTTCATCGAATGTCCTCCTCCCCCCATCGGGGATGCGCGCCGGCATCCATCCCCAGCCGGGAGAGGATGCGCGACACCACGAAGTCCACCAGCTCCTCGACGGATGCCGGCCGATGGTAGAACCCCGGGCAGGCGGGAAGGATCTCCGCACCTGCGCGGGACAGGGCCAGCATGTTCTCCAAATGAATGGAGGAAAGCGGGGTCTCGCGGGGAACGAGCACCAGGGGCTTGCGCTCTTTCATCGCCACGTCGGCGCACCGTTCAAGCACCGACGACGAAATGCCGCGGGCGATCCGTCCCAGCATCCCCATCGAGCAAGGGGCAATGACGACCGCGTCCGGCGGATTCGACCCGGAAGCGAAGGGGATGCGGAAGTCGTCCTCGGCGTACAGGCGGCACGTCCCCGGGGGCGCCGCCAAACGTTTCGCCAGCCATCGTTTCCGGGCGGGAAGGGCCGGAGGAGGAGACTCCCCCGGTAGCTCTCCGGCCATGATCTCCCACGCCGTCTTCGTCACCAGGACGTGCAGCTCGACCCCCGCGGACAAAAGAGCCGCCCCGGTGCGCATCCCGTAGACGGCGCCGCTCGCTCCAGAAATTCCGAGGAGAACCTTCATGGGAGTTCCTCGTATCGTCCGGTCCGGCCCGGCGGGGTCTAAAACGCCAGGTCCAGATAGGTGAACAGGCAAAGCGCGATGCTGACGACCCCGTTGAGGTTGAAGAATGCGACGTTCAGCCTCGACAGGTCGTTCTCCTTGAGGATCGAGTGCTCATAAACGAGCACCGCCGCGCAGAGGCCCCAACCGGCCAGGTACCATCCCCCAAGCCTGAAAACATGATATCCCAGCAGCAGCAGGCCCGCCATGATCAAGTGAAACGCCCGCGCCACCCACAGCGACTTCCCCACTCCCAGAAAACGGGGGATGGAGTGCAGCCCCGCCGAACGGTCGAATTCAATGTCCTGAAGGGCATAAAGGATGTCGAACCCGGCAACCCAGAACACCACGGCGAAGGAGATGACGAGAATGCGGGAGTCGAAGGCCCCGGTGACCGCGATCCAGGCCGCCAGCGGCGCCGCCCCCAGGCACAGTCCCAAAACCACGTGGGACGCCCATGTGAACCGCTTCGTATAAGAGTAGGAGAACAGAAGGAACAGGAGAACCGGGGAGAGTTTGAGGCAGAGCGGGTTGAGCTTTGCGGCCGAAAGCGTCAGCAACAGGACCGACAGGAAGATCATGACGCCCGCCATCGCCTTGCTCACCTGTCCCACGGGGATGGCGCGGTTCCGGGTGCGGGGATTCTTCGCGTCGATCTCCGCGTCCGCCACCCGGTTGAACCCCATCGCGGCGCTGCGGGCGCCCACCATCGCCAGCACGATGTAGAAGATCGTCTTCCCCGACGGCAGCCCCCCCGCGGCCAGGAATGCCCCTATCAGCGCGAACGGTAGCGCAAAAATGCTATGCGCCACTTTGATCATCTCAAGATAAACGCCGACCCGTCCCAACATTTAACGGCCCGTTCCCCTAAAAGCCGTATTCCTTCCAGCGCCGGTTGACGAGGGCGACGATCTCCTCCGGCATCCGGATGTCCTCGGGCCATTCCCGCCCGAACCCCTCCGACGCCCACTTCCTCGTGGCGTCGATCCCCATCTTCGACCCGAAGTGAGGGATCGGAGAGGCGTGTTCGAGGGCGTCGACCGGCCCTTCGACGACCATCACGTCGCGCCGCGGATCGACGTTGTTTCCGATCCGCCAGAGGACCTCGGAGAGGTCCTGGATGTTCACGTCGGCATCGAAAACGACGACGAACTTCGAGAACATCAGGAGCCCAAGCCCCCACACTGCGCTCATCACCTTCCGTGCGTGGCCCGGATACCGCTTGTCGATCGCGAAGAAGGCGAAGTTGTGAAAGATCCCCTCGACCGGCAGGTTCATGTCGACCACTTCCGGGACGATCTTCTGCAGGAGCGGCAGGAAGATCCTCTCCGTGGCCTTTCCCAGGTAGACGTCCTCCATCGGGGGCTTGCCGACGATCGTCGCCGGGTAGATCGGGTTTTTCCGCCGAGTGACGCAGGTCAGGTGGAAGACAGGGTAGGAATCGGCGAGGGAATAGTAGCCGGTGTGGTCCCCGAACGGCCCCTCGGTGCGCAGCTCGTCCGGGTCGACGTATCCTTCAAGGATCACCTCGGCGTGCGCGGGCACCTCGATATCGCACGTCTTGCAGCGGACCAGCTCCACCGGCTCCTTCCGCAGAAAGCCGGCGAACATCATCTCGTCCATGTCCTCGGGAAGGGGCGCCGTCGCGGCGTAGATCGTCGCCGGATCCCCTCCCAGCGCGACCGCCACCGGCATCCGCTCCCTTTTCTTCCGGAACCCCCGGTGATGCTGCGCGCCTCCCTTGTGGACGTGCCAGTGCATCCCCGTCGTCGTCTCGTCGTAGACGTGCATCCGGTACATCCCCACGTTGCGGCGCCCGGTTTCGGGATCTTTCGTGAATACCAGCGGAAGCGTGATGAAGGGGCCGCCGTCCCCCGGCCAGGTCTTGACCACCGGCAGGAAGGAAAGGGAAGGACGGTCCTTCTCCACCACCTCCTGGCACGGAGCGGAGGAGACGGTCTTCGGAATGAAGTCGGCCAGCCGCGCCAGCTTGGGGAGCATTTTCAGCTTCTCGAGGAGGTTCGTCGGGATCTCCGGCTCGATCACTTCCCGGACGCGATCCGCGATCTCGTCGAACCGGGAGACGCCAAGCGCCAGGCACATCCGGTCCATCGTGCCGAAAAGATTCATCGCCAGCGGGACCGATCTGCCCTGAATGTTTTCGAACAGGAGGGCGGGCCCTCCCGACTTGACCGCGCGGTCGGCGATCTCCGCCGCTTCCAGCTCCGCCGACACCGGCGCGGTGATCCGTTTCAGCTCGCCGCGGGCCTCGAGCGCGGACAGGAACTCCCGCAGGTCCCGGTACGCCATCGTCTCTCCTTCATGCATGGGAAATGGAACTTGGGAAATCATATCACAGGGAGGCGAAAAGTCCGGCCCCGCCCATGCTTCCGGGCGGACGACCGCCGATGGAACGCCGGTTTAGAAGAGAGAGCTCTCCAGTTCGTCCAGCTCCGCGAGTGCTTTCCCGATGTCGTCCCGGCGGTCTTCGGCGTTCCCGACAAGACTCCGGATCGTGGCGGCCTCGTCCTGCATGAACTCCATGGATTGGCGGGCCAGCCCGCCGATCGACCGGTTCACGGCGTCTGCCCATTGGGCAGCCAGGCGGGAAAGGTTCTTCTCCACTTCCCAGACGATCTGCTTCCGGAAGTGGCGGAACGCGAAGGGACGGAATACGCTCATCGGGATGAGGAACCAGAGCAGATCGATCTGGGTGTCGAAGGTCTTCCCTACCCGGACGTCGGGGCGCGCCGGTTCCTCGATCTCCGCGTGGAAATGCGCTCCGGTGAACGGGATCCCGAGGGCGCGTTCGATCTCCTTCGCCAGCCGGTCCTGGAACGCCCGGACCGTTCGCTGGAAGCTCGACTGGGCCGTCACGAGAAATCCCGCCAGGTGCGTTTCCCCGTAATACGAGGCCTCGGAGAGCTCTTCCGCAAGGGATTCGAGCAGCCATTCCCGGAATGCCCCGGTGACCTTTGCAAGGTTCCCCGTCCACTCCTTCCCGGCCTCTCCAAGCCGGCGATCCATCCGGTCCAGGATCTCCCCGTGGTGGGAATGGAACCGTTCCCCGGCGGCCGAACGTACGCGCGATTCGAGGTCGCGGGTCTGAAGCCCGATTTCGCTCTTCACGGCGCCGAGATCCCGGTCTTCGCGCGTCAGGACCTCCTGAAGCTCCTCCCGCGCCTTCTCCGCGGCTTCGGCGGCGCCGTGCGCCAGCGCCAGGTACTGCCGGCATCCGCCGATCAGGAACCGGATCTTGTGGTTGACGATCTCCTCGAACGTCTCCTCGCGACGGTGGACGATTCGGCGAAGAAGGTGCTCCCGGACGGCGCCCCGCATGGCATCGAATCCGGGGCGGTTGGAGAACGGCAGGATCGGAACATCCTTTCCCGCATGGCGGACGATCTGCCGCCTCGTGAACTCCACGACCGATTCGAGCTGGCTTTCGGACACGAGATCGGACTTCGTGAGCAGGATCGCCGTCTCGGGGGTGTGCCGGAACACTTCCAGGAGCAGGTTCAGGTCCTGCTCGGAGAGAGGATGGTTGACGCTCACCGCGACGAGCGCCCCCCCGACGCGGGGGAGCCATTCCATGGAGACCTTCGTGTTGTGGGCGAACACGCTTCCCAGTCCCGGCGTGTCCACGAAACGCATCCCCCGGAATCCGACCAGGGCCGGGAGCTCCACGTCCACGATCGACACTTCCTTCTCGTTCCCGGGGTTGCGCTGCTCCGTCACGAACTCGGGAAGTTCTTCCAGCGGGATCTCTTCGATGCGACCCGCCAGGTGCCGGACGAGGGCCCGCTCCGCCGCGCCGTGCCCGATCCGCGTGATCACGGCGGTCGCCGGAAGCACATTGACCGGCAGCACGTCCCTCCCGATGAGACCGTTCAGGAAGGAGCTCTTACCGGCTTTGAACTGGCCGAGGACGGCGACGTCCACCACGCCGCGCTCTCGCAGGACCTCTTCCCCGGCTTTGAGCTGGGGGAGAAGGGAATCCACGTGGAACTCCCGGCAGAGCCGTTCGAGGCGCAAGATAACCGCCTTCCGGGAATCCGTGGTCTCCGTCCTCAAATCCGAAGGCCCCATCCGGTCATCCCTCCACCCGGGCGATCGGTGACGATCGCCGGCCCCGCCGCCTATTTCACCACGATCACCGTGCAAGGAGATAGCCTCGTGAGGTTCTGGGAGGTGCTCCCCCAGATCCGATCGTACAGGCTGGAAAGCCCCATGAAACCGATGACCATCAGGTCGAACTTTCCGGACTTCGCGTATTCAATGATGGCCTGCACTTCGTGCCCGGAGAGGATCTTTACGGTAAGCGGCACCCCCGCCTTTTCCGCTTCTTCCCGGGCCCGCGCGGTGAGGTCATCGAAAAACGCCTTTGCTTCGCCGCTGGCCTCCATTACCTCGCCGACCGTCGCCGCATAGACCGGAAGTTTTTCCCGGACGGAGATGCAGTGAAGGTTCGCCCCGAATTTCGCGGCGATGGACAATCCCGTCGAGAGCGCTTTCCAGCCGTGTTCGGAGCCGTCGTGTGCAACCAGGATCTTCGTGAACATCACTTACCCTCCTTGGGCGCATTCTCCGGGATCGCCTCGAAAATATACGTCTCTCCCGGCGGCTCCGGCTCGAACCAACGCTGGGCGATGAACGTCGGCACCACCGCGGTGAGAATGACGGTCGTCACCAAAAGGGAAAACTGGGTCTGGTTGATGTAGCCCGCCGACAGGCCGTACATCGATGAGATCGTTCCGAAGGTAAGCCCGGTGCTCATCAACAGCGTCGTGTAGGAGGCGTCTTCCGGGGCGTATTTCCGGGCAACGGGATACACCCCGACGATCTTGGCCACCATTTTCACCGCGAACAATGCCCCCAACAAACCCATGTTGGCGGCAAGGTCATGCAAGTTCACGTTCATCCCCCCCTTGATGAAAAAGAACGGGGTAACCATGGCGAACCCGATGACCCGGATTTTCCGCTGCAGGTCACGGTTGCCCCGGAAGTAGCGGGAAAGGGCCAGGCCGAAGACAAAGACGGGAAGAACGGCGTGGCTCTTTCCCAGCTTGGCGATATACATGAAAAAGAACAGGAGGAGGAACAGGAATTTGACCTCCGGTTCGATCACCCGGTTGCCGAAACGCTTGAAGAGAGACGGGATGAACCTGGGGCCCAGCCAGATCAGCGCGGCGGAAGCGAGAACGAAAACGATCGTGTAGACGTTCCCTTCCGCGAAAATCAGGGAGAGGGCAAGCGCCGTCCCCATATCGGTCACGAAACAGGCGGCCATGATGAGTTTTCCGATGGGCGTATCGGTCAGGCCCGTTTCCACGAGGACTGCATAGATGACGGCGAGCGACGTCGTGGAGAGGGCGCAGCCGGCGATCAGGGACGCATTCCAGGACCACCCGCCGACGTAATAGCAGAAAAGTACGGCGAGCGCGAAAGGCGCAAGAAAGGATAGCGACCCGATCCACATGCTCTCCTTGAACTTCTCCCGGAAAAGATCGGGGTCCACCTCCGCACCCGCGAGAAACGTCAATAGGATTCCGGCGAATCCCGCAAGAAAGTCGACCCACCCGGTCGTATGCAATCCCAAGAAATTTCCCCCGATCACCCCCGCCGCAATCTCCACGATGGCCACAGACACCGCCGCACGGATGGAGACGACGGACGCAGCGAAAATCAGCGCCGCCATCCCCAGGGCTAAAGCCGGTTCGTTCATCTTTTTTCCTCCCCGTCTTAAAAAAAAACTCCCGCGACGTGTCGCCATCGCAGGAGTCATCAGCCCTTCGATCGAAAGGCAGTTATAGGCGAACCCCATCGCCCACACCGATATTTTAGAAATTTATCATGATGATTCCGGAACCTTCAACCGCTCTTTCCTTCCCCGCCGTCCGGTTGCGGAGTTCGGTCAGGAGGGGGAGGGTTCCTTGAGGTTCTCCGGCATCTTCTCGACGAAGGCGCGGATCCGGTTGCGGACGGAGCGGAATTTCGCCATCACTTCGGCCTCGGTCCCCCGGGCGTGGATCGGGTCCTCGAACGGACGGTGGATCCGCTTCCCCTGGCCCGGCCGAAAAGGACATTTGCTGTCGGCGTAGTCGCAGAGGGTGATGATGTAGTCGAACTCGATCCCGTCCAGTTCATCGACGTGCTTGGAGTACTGGCCGGAGATGTCGACGCCGGCCTCCTTCATCACCCGGATGGCCAGCGGGTGGACGAAGCAGGGGGAAACGCCCGCCGAATGCGCTTCGATCACGTCGGATTTGAGCGCGCGCGCCCATCCTTCCGCCATCTGGCTGCGGCAGGCGTTCCCGGTGCACAGGAAAAGCACCTTAACCCGCATTTCTTCGCTGCCTTTCCTCAAACCCTTTCTGCCTCCTTTCGCCTTGACCCCCCGCGGCCGGATAGATTAGTTTATACTAATTTTTCGGGGGGAAAACGACGTTGAAGAAAATCTCGAAGGTATTTAAAGCGTTATCCGACGAAACGCGCATCCGGATACTGAAGATGCTGGAAAGCAGGCCGCTGTGCGTCTGCGAGATCCAGCACGTGTTGAAGGGATCCCAGCCCAACGTATCCCATCACCTCAAGTCGCTCTACGAGGCGGGGCTCGTGGTTTCGAAGAAAGACGGGCTCTGGATCTCCTATAGTCTCCCGGAGAAGCCGGAAAGCCCTCTCCACGCGGCCGCGCTCGCCCTGGTCCGCAAATCGCTCCCCGCGGACGAAACGATCCGGAAGGACCGCGCCGTCGTCGCGAGCGTGAACCGGCTCGAGATCACCTGCCGGCGGTAATCCCCCCTCGGGCGCGAAGCACCGCCACGGTCGCCCCCCAGCCTCCCGCCTCGGGCGGCGCATCGCCGTAGCTCTCCACGAGAGGATGCCGCGAAAGGACGCTTCTCACCCGCTGCCGCTGCGTCCCCGTCCCCCGCCCGTGGATGATCCGCACCTGCCGAAACCCCGCGCGGGACGCCTCTTCCAGGTAATCCTCCAGGAGCGGGGAAATCTCCTTCGGGGAGAAGGCGTGCAGGTCGATCCGGTCCTCGATCGGTATCCGCTGCGGCCCGGCCATCGCCCCATATTACCCCAACCCGGAAAAACCCGGTAAGATAGGCATCATGTCCAAGAGGGTCATCATCGGGACCGCGGGCCACATCGACCACGGCAAGAGCGCGCTGGTCCTCGCCCTGACGGGAATCGACCCCGACCGGCTCAAGGAGGAGAAGGAACGGGGGATCACGATCGAGTTGGGGTTCGCGCACATCGCGCTTCCGTCGGGGACCCTTGCCGGCATCATCGACGTGCCCGGTCACGAGAAATTCGTCCGGACGATGGTCGCGGGCGCCGCCGGGGTCGATATCGTGATGCTGGTGATCGCGGCGGACGAAGGGGTGATGCCGCAGACCCGCGAGCACCTGGACATCTGCCGGCTCCTCTCCATACGACACGGGCTGGTGGTGCTCAACAAGTGCGACAAGGCCGACGCGGAGTGGATCGCGCTGCAAGAGGAGGAAATCCGGAATTTCGTCCGGGGGACGTTCCTCGAGAGCGCTCCCATCGTACGGGTATCCGCTGCGACCGGAGAGGGCCTTCCCGGACTGATCGCCGCCCTCGACCGGATTGCAGGCATCGTCGCGGGAAAAGACCCTTCCCTCTTCTTCCGCCTCCCCGTCGACCGCGCCTTCTCGATGAAAGGGTTCGGTACGGTCGTCACCGGCACGCTGGTGGGCGGCACGATCCGCGCGGGGGAAGAGGTGCAGATCCTCCCCCATGGCCCGGTTGCCCGCGTCCGCGGCTTGCAGGTTCACGGAGGGCCGGCGGAGTCGTCCACGGCGGGAACGCGCACCGCCGTCAACCTTCAGGGGTTGGAAAAGGAGAATGCGCCCCGCGGATCGGTCCTGTGCAGGCCGGGTTCGCTCGCTCCGACCCGAACGGCGGAAGTGTTTCTCGAATACCTCCCCCTGGCGCCGCGCCCCCTGAAAAACCGCGCACAGGTTTCCTTTCACGCCTTCACCGCTTCCGCCCTGGCAAGGGTCATCCTTTACGGGACCCCGGAGATCCCGCCCGGGGGCTCCGGCTACGCGCGGATCCACCTGGCGGAAGAGCTGATCCTCTTGGGCGGGGACCGTTTCATCCTGCGCGGCTTCTCCCCGCTGGAAAATTTCGGCTACACCGTGGGCGGAGGTCGCGTCCTGCATCCTCATCCTCCCCACAGAAAGGGCGCGGGCAAGGCGGTGCCGGCGGTGCTTCCCCTGCTGGACTCCGGAAATGTCCGGGCCAGGGTCCTGGCGGCGATCGAGGACGCCGGATGGCAGGGGCTGGAGGAACGGGAAGCGGCCGCCATCGCCGGAACGGGGCCGGAGGCCGCCTGCAGGGAGATCGGGCAAGGCGTCCGCAACGGAGAGATCCGGGGGGTGGAGGGAAGCGTTCGATACTGGCACCGGTCCGCGATGGAAAGCATCGGGCGGAAGGCGGTAGAGGTCCTCTCCCGTCTGCACGACCGTTTCCCCGACCGGGAAGGGTTCCCGCAGGAAGAGATCGCTTCCGCTCTTCCCGGCGTCCCCGCTCCCGGGCTGATCGCGCTGTCGCTGGCCGGAACCCCCGAGGCCGGAAAAGCCGGCGATCTCCATTTCCTTCCGGCGAGGCGCCCCCGGTCGGTGGAGCTCTCCTCCCCGCTGGCTCGCGCCATCGCGGAGAAGGTCCGGCAGGCGGGACTCAACGCCCTTTCCCGGACGGAGCTCGTCGAGAGCATCCGGCCCGGCGACCCCAAGGCGTTCGACAAGACGCTGGAAGGGCTGGCGCGGGCGGGCGCCGTCGTTCGGATCAAGGAGCTCTACTTCGATTCGCCGTCCGTGGAGGCCCTGAAGGGGAAGCTCGTTTCCTTCCTTGCGCAGCGCGGGGAGATCGCCGTGCCGGAGTTCAAGGAGCTCACCGGCCTCACGCGGAAATACATCATCCCCCTCCTCGAGCATTTCGACCTGACGAAGGTGACGCTGCGCGTGGGCGACAAGCGGGTGCTGCGGAAGGGAAAGTAAGAAGGGCCGCCCGGGGGCGGCCCTTTCATGCCTTCATTGACCTGCTCCGGCTTGCTACGGCCCGGAAACCACGTACGGCCTCATCATCTCGTTGTCCTCGTGCTCGACGATGTGGCAATGCCATACATACAGGCCCGGGATGTCGAACTTCGCCTTGACGGTGGTGATCTCGCCGGGGTAGGCGATGACGGTGTCCTTGTATCCCGCTTCCCATGGCTGGACGCTGCCTTTCGGACTCGGTGCCCCGTCGAAAAGAGTCCGTCCGACCACCTCGAAACGCACCAGGTGCAGGTGGATCGGGTGCGCGTCCACCGTGAAGTTATAGATGTTCCACTCCTCGGTGTCGCCCAGGGAGGGGTTCTCCGTGACGTTGGCCGTCAGGACGGCGCCATTATTCAGTGTTACCGGGACCGGGGCGCTCGCACCGGTTTCGTCCGCCCATGCCAGCGGATTTCCGGTGGGCGTCGGCGTGCCGGCGCCGTTGACCGTCCCCAGCTTGGCCGCCTTGGGAGCGAACGGCACCGCGACCTGCCCGGCCGGAGGAACGCTGTCGCAGGCGACTTGCAGGATGGGCACGATGAACGCTCCGGTCGCCGCGTCAGCATTCACGCAAACCACCCCGGATTCCTCCTCGTTAAGCGAAACGTTGCGGGTGACCGCGGCGGCCCCGAGCGGCCCTTCCGCGTTCAGTTTCAAGCTCCAGGGAGACGTGGTGAAAAAATCCCGGAGAGCGAGCAGCTTGTAGTCGACCGTGAACTGCATCACCTGCCCGGTCGTGGCGGGGTCCGCAACCGGTTCGTCCCCGGGGATGAGAGAGCCGCTGAAGCCGCCGAAGGGCTCATCCGGACCGGTGTTGACCATGCGGACGACGGTCCCGGAAGGCAGGAAACGGAAGTCGACGAGAACGTCGGCCCGCTCGGCCAACCCCATGAGGAGGGCCTGGTCCGGATCGGGGGCCGCAATGCGATTCGCCGGCATCGGAAACCTGCCGTCACCCGGAAGGGGGGTGGCGAACCCTGTCCGGATCTCGACCACCTTGGGAAGGAACCCCTGCTCCGCCCCGATCTGGTAGAAGGAGAGCTCCTTTCCCACCAGCGCCTTTAGAGGCGAGCTGATCACCCGCAGGGACAGGTTCAGGAACCGGGAGTTGCAGCCGTTCAGGAGCCGGAACCGGTACAATGCGGGCGCCACATCCAGCGTTGGCCAAGTGCCGCCGTTGACGACCATGGTGTTGAAGAACGCTTCCGGATTCCATATGGGGGCGATATCCGAGGCGGGCACGAAATCGATGAGCAGATCCCCCGGAGCCACCCCCTCGAAGAACGCGCGGTTGGCAGGATAGAACAGGGAGCCGTCGGCCTTGAAGGAGCGGTCCTGGATTGCGATGGGGATCTCGCGGATCTTCCGTCGGACCTTCTCCGTCGGCAGGTTTAGCTGGAGAACGGAATCACCCGCTTGCGGAGCCGGCCCCGGAAGGATTCCGTCCCATTTCAGGAATCTCGTGTTGATGTTGTCCGTCCTGTCGTTTTCGCCGCCGCGGATGATCCAGAAGCCGGCCGGCCCGGCGTAGACGTTCGAGCGTGTCATACCAAGGGCATGGTCGTGGTACCAGAGCGTGGTCGCGGGCTGGTCCTGCCGGTAATGGAAATCCGCATACCCGAGGTTCAGTCCGCGCGGCTGTCCGGCGGCGTCGTCGAAGAAG
Organism: Deltaproteobacteria bacterium; assembly: GCA_016219515.1. Classification (GTDB taxonomy): domain Bacteria; phylum Desulfobacterota; class Deferrimicrobia; order Deferrimicrobiales; family Deferrimicrobiaceae; genus JAENIX01. The sequence continues at coordinate 8,812 of JACRMU010000095.1, read as the reverse complement.
GTCCCTTCGGTGGCATATCCCGCGGGTATGTTGCCGGCCGCCGGCAGCCACCACGCCTCGGGGCCCCCGTCGCTGTGGGGATCGACGTGTGCGCCGTGGACGTGCGTAACGATGGGCACCGGTCCGGTGTAAGGAGCGGGGTTCATCCCCATGCAGTCGGACCGGGTCAGGCCGCTGGCGCACTCCTGGGGAGGGTTCGCCCAGTGCAGGGTCTGGTCGACGGGGAGCAGGTGAGGCAGGAAGTCGGGGCCCGCACCGAAGTTTTCCTTAAGGTCGTTGATCCATCGGACGCGGACCGGCACGTTCGCCTTCGTTTCGAAGGTATAGGCGGGGTAGTTGAACTGGGAATTGGGGGCCGGCGCGATTCCGACACCCCCTCCGAGGGCCGACGAATCGGGAAGCGGATCGGCCGCAGGGCCGTAGCTCCAGATCGTGGTCGCCGGAAACGCATCCGCCCTGCCGTTGATCGTATTCCAGATCCCCCCCGGCAGGATCTGCTGCTTGAACTGCCTCACTGCGATCCGGTACGGATCCTGGACCTTGTTCAACGGGTCCGCGTCGTTCATCACCGGCGGGATCACCAGCGGAGTGACGTATTTCGGGATGCTCAACGGATCCAGCGGGTTCGTCGGGTCCCCCGGCAGCGGGGCCGCCCATGCCGCGCCCGCCGCGATCGCTACGGATAACAGAACCGCCAAAACGCTCCCAGGAGCTTTCATGACACATCCTCCTTTCGTTCCCTTAAATGGGGGCCAAACCGCCATCCGATAACTTGTTTACTGGTTTCTTCGTCATCAAGATGTGTATCACTCCGTTCACGCAGAGAATGTGCCAAACCCACCATTAACCAAATCATCATGCCGTTCGATAAGATATACAAATGAAGGGGTGGCGGAATGAATGAAAATCAGCGCTTATTTATAAAAATTGCGAAACAATAATGGAAGAAATTAGAAATTGGCCCATCCACCGGATCAACGACGGGAACGTCCGGTCCGGCGACACCAAGGCATTCGACAATACGCCGGAAGGACTGCCGGGGAGATAATCCGGCAGGCTACCCTTCGCGCGGGGGACAAGCGGGTGCTGCGGAAGGGGAAGTAAGAATCTTACGGTTACATCAAGAGGGAGAGGACGGAACGCTCGGCGAACTCGAGGACGGAGCTTGGGACGATTCCGAGCACGAGGACGACGGATGCGGAGGCGCAAAGGGCCAGGGAGAACGCGATCCGCGGCGGACGGGGCACCGGCACCTCGCCTTTCGCGGGGAGGAAGTACATGTAAACCACGATCCGCAGGTAGTAATAGATGGAGGCGGCGCTGTTCAGCACGCCGATGACGGCCAGCCAGATATATCCGTGCTTGATCGCGGCGCTGAAGAGGTAGAACTTCCCGACGAACCCGGCCGTCGGGGGGATCCCCCCGAGCGACACCAGGAAGAGGGTGAGCAGCCCCGCAAGCGCCGGATATTTGAAGCCGATTCCCGCCAGGTTGTCGATGTCGTACCCCTCGTCCTCCTTCTGCGCGATGAGCATCACCACCCCGAAGGCGCCGATGTTCATGAACGCGTATACCAGGAGGTAGAAGAGGGACGCCTGCCCGCCCAGCACGTCGCCCGAGACCATCCCGACGAGGATGTACCCCGCGTGGGCAATCGAGGAATAGGCGAGCATCCGCTTCACGTTGTTCTGCACAAGTGCCGAGAGGTTCCCCACGGTCATCGTCAGCACGGAGAGAACCCAGAGGACCTTCCACAGGACCGGCTGCAGCCCGCCCAGGGTCAGCAGCAGGACCCGGATGAGAGCGGCGAACGCCGCCGCCTTGACCGCGGCGGACATGAAGGCCGTCACCACCGTGGGCGCCCCTTCGTACGCGTCCGGGGTCCACATGTGGAACGGCACCAGCGACACCTTGAAGGCGAACCCCACCAGCAGGAGGCCCACGCCCGCCAAAAAGACGGGGCTGGCGGCGAGACGCGCGTCGTAGAGCATGGGCACCATCTGCGCGATCTTGGTCGTCCCCGTCGCGGCGTACATCAGCGCGATCCCGTACAGCAGGAACCCCGACGCGAACGCGCCCAGGAGAAAGTATTTCAGCGCCCCCTCGACCGACGACATCCGGTGGCGGTGGAACCCGACCAGGACGTAGATCGGGATGGACAGCGTCTCCAGGCCGAGGAAGATCGTCATGAGGTCGGTCCCCTTGGCCATGAACATCATCCCGGAAGTGGATAGGAGCAGCAGGGAGTAGAACTCCCCCTTGTGGGTCCCTTCCCACTCGGAGTAACCGGTCGCCATGAGGAGGGTCAGCGCGCAGGCGGACAGGATGACGATCTCGAAGAACGCCCCCAGTCCGTCGTGGACCACCGCCCCCGAGAAGCCGCTGATCTTCCCCGGCCCCATCGCGAAGACGGTGAACAGGGAGAGGGCGACGCCGATGATGCTCACGCCGCACAGGATCCGCCGGTTCTCCTCGGGCAGGATGAGGTCGACGAACAGGACGAAGAGCGCCGTCGCCACGATGAGGATCTCGGGGAGGATGCAGTAGAGGCCCTGCATCATCGCGGAAGCATCTATTGCGATCGGCGTCATCCCTTGAACCTCATTTCTTCACGTCGAAGTAGCGGGCGAGCAGCGTCTCTCCCTGCGGCCGTTCTCCGAGCGCCGCCTGCCGCTTCGTCTCGATCCGCGTCACGGCCGCCGACACGGAGGCGTCCATCTTCCGCAGGAACGTCTGGGGATAGACGCCGATCCAGAAGATCATCACCAGGAGGGGGAGCATGTAGGCGATCTCCCGGGGTTTCAGGTCGGGCAGGTGGCGGTTCTTTTCGTTGGTGATCTTCCCGAACATCACCCGCTGGAACATCCAGAGCATGTAGACCGCGGACAGGATCACCCCCGTGGCGGCGAACACCGTGTACCACTTGGCCGTCTTGAACGCGCCCAGCAGGATGAGGAACTCGCCGACGAACCCGTTGGTGCCCGGCAGGCCGACGGAGGAGAGCGTCACGATCATGAAGACGAGGGCGTACAGGGGAACGACCTTGGAGAGCCCCCCGAACTCCTCGATGAGCCGCGTGTGCCTGCGCTCGTAGATGATCCCGACGATGAGGAAGAGCGCCCCCGTGGAGACGCCGTGGTTGATCATCTGGAGGATCCCGCCCTCGATCCCCTGGACGTTGAAGGCGAACAGCCCCAGCATGACGAACCCAAGGTGGGACACCGAGGAGTAGGCGACGAGCTTCTTCATGTCCTTCTGGACCATCGCCACCAGGGCGCCGTAGATGATGCCGATGACCGCGAGCGTCGCCACCAGCGGCATCAGGTCGACCGCGGCCACGGGGAAAAGCGGCATCGCGAAGCGGAGGAACCCGTACGTCCCCATCTTCAGGAGGACGGCGGCCAGGATGACGGAGCCCGCGGTCGGTGCGTCCACGTGCGCGTCCGGGAGCCACGTGTGGAACGGGAACATCGGGACCTTGAACGCGAACGCCAGCGCGAAGGCGGCGAACATCCAGAACTGGAGCTTCACCGGGATGGAGAGCTCGTACATGCGGAGCAGGTTCGTGGTGTAGACCCCGGTCGCCGCGTAGTGGTGGAAATAGAGCGCGATGATCGCGACGAGCATCAGCACGGAGCCCGCGAACGTATAGAGGAAGAACTTGATCGCCGAGTAGATGCGCCGCTCGCTCCCCCACACCCCGATAAGGAAGTACATCGGGATGAGCACCAGCTCCCAGAAGATGTAGAAGAGGAAGAGGTCGATCGCCAGGAACACCCCCACCATCCCGACTTCCAGGACCAGCATGAAAATCATGAACTCCTTGACGTGCTTCTCGACCGCCTCGTAGGTGGAGAGGATCGCGATGGGCATCAGGAAGGTGGTGAGCATCACCAGCCAGAGGGAGATCCCGTCGACGCCCACGTGGTACTCGATCCCGTAGCCGGGGATCCAGGGGACCCGCTGGACGAACTGCATCGCCGCGGTGGCGCCGTTGAATCCGATGGCCACCGGCAGCGAGAGGAGGAACTCCACGAGGGTCACGAGGAGGGTGGCGTTCCGGATCAGGCGGGGGTTTTCCCTCGGCAGGAAGAAGAGCAGCAGCGCCCCGGCCAGCGGAAAGAAGATCAGCGCGGTCAGGAGGTTCGACGAAAGATATGCCGGAATCCACGTCATGATCGCACGCTCCGCAATGCTCCCTTCCTTGCCCGCCCTACCGGGTGAGGATGTAACCCACGAGGAGGACCGCGCCGAGCAGCAGCGAGAAGGCGTAGTTCCCCACCACGCCGGTCTGCAGCCGCCTCACGCCGTCGCCCGCCCCGCGCACCGCCGCCGCGATCCCGTTGACGATCCCGTCGATGAAGGCCGCGTCGAACGCCTGCCACAGCACGATCGATCCGTTGACGATCCTGCGGACGAAAAGGAAGTCGTAAATCTCGTCCACATAATACTTGTTGAGCACCACGTCGTAGAGCCCGGGCACCGCCTCAGCGATCTCCTTGGGCTTGTTCGTCCGCACGCGGTAGAGGTAGTACGCAAGCCCGATCCCGCACAGCGCCACCGCCACCGATCCGGCCATCAGCCCCAGCTCCAGCGCGACCGGGTGGTGCGCCGCCCCGTGGGCGCCTGCCGCCCCGTGACCCCCGGCGGCCCCTTGGGCGAAGACGGGGGCAAGCCACTCCTCGAAGTAGTTGTGGCCTTTCAGGACCTCCGGAATGCCGATCCACCCCCCGACGACCGAGAGGACGGCCAGGAGCATCAGCGGCACCGTCATGGAATACGGGGACTCGTGGACGTGCTTCTCGACCTCCGGCTCCATCCGGGACTCCCCGAAGAAAGTCAGGAACACCAGGCGGAACATGTAGAAGGCGGTGATCCCCGCCGCGAGCGCCGCGACCGCCCAGAGGGCGATGTGCCCGTGCTCGGAGGAGAACGCCTTCCAGAGGATCTCGTCCTTGGAGAAGAAGCCCGACAGCCCCGGGATCCCGGCGATCGCCAGCGTCGCGATGAACATCGTCGTGAAGGTGATGGGGAGGTGTTTTTTGAGGCTCCCCATCTTCCGCATGTCCTGCTCGCCGGAGAGGGCGTGGATCACCGAGCCGGAGCCCAGGAAGAGGAGCGCCTTGAAGAAAGCGTGCGTCATGAGGTGGAAGATCCCCGCGGTGAACGCCCCGACCCCGCACGCCAGGAACATGTACCCCAGCTGGGAGACGGTCGAGTAGGCAAGCACCCGCTTGATGTCGTTCTGCGTGATGCCGATCGTCGCGGAGAAGATGGCCGTCGCCGCCCCCACCGTCGCCACCACGCCCATCGAGACGGGAGACAGCAGGAAGAGCGAGCTCGAGCGGGCCACCATGTAAACGCCCGCGGTGACCATCGTCGCCGCGTGGATGAGGGCCGAGACCGGCGTGGGGCCCTCCATCGCGTCGGGGAGCCAGACGTAGAGGGGGATCTGCGCCGACTTGCCGATGGCGCCGACGAACAGCAGGAGCGTGATCGCCGTGGCGATCTCCGTCGTAAGAACGCCATTGGCCGAAAGGAGCGGGACCTTCGCGAAGACCTCCGTGTAATTGACCGTCCCGAAGGTCCAGAAGATGAGGAACACGCCCAGCATGAACCCGAAGTCGCCGATCCGGTTGACGATGAACGCCTTCTTCCCCGCGTCGGAGGCGCTCTTCTTCTCGTACCAGTAGCCGATCAGCAGGTAGGAGCAGAGCCCCACGCCTTCCCACCCCACGAACATCACGAGGTAGTTGCTCCCCAGGACGAGGGTGAGCATCGCGAAGGTGAACAGGTTCAGGTAGACGAAGTACCGGGCGAACGCCTTCTCGTGGGACATGTACCCGGCGGAGTATACGTGGATGAGGAACCCGACGCCGGTCACCACCAGGATCATCACCGAGGAGAGCGGATCGAGCTGCAGGGCCGCGGGGGCGGAAAACCCTCCCGCCTGGATCCACGGGAAGAGGACCTGGACGAAGAACCGGTCGTGGGCCGGGCGGGCGGCGAGCGCCAGGACCGCCAGGACCGACACGACGAAGGCAGCGCCCACCACCGCGGGGCCGATGAAGGCGACCAGCTTCCGGTACGGCGCGGGAGCATGATGTCCGCCGTGCGCATCCCCATGCCCGTGGCCCTCGTCTCCGTGCGCCGCTTCCGCGAGGAGCAGCGGCCGCTCGCAGAAGAGCGCGATCGCTCCGTTCAGGAGGACCCCCAGCAGGGGGAGCGCCGGGACGAGCCAGATGTAGTCCAGGATGCCGGTCACCATTTCAGCACGCTCAGTTCCGTGATATCGATCGTTTCCTTCAGCCGGTAGATCGCGATGAGGATCGCCAGCCCCACCGCCGCCTCCGCCGCGGCCACGGTCATCACCATGAAGGCGAAGATCGAGCCGGTGGGGTCTCCCAGGTGCGACCCGACGGCGATGAACGCCACGTTGACGGCGTTCAGCATGATTTCGACGCTCATCAGTATGATGAGCGCGTTCTTGCGCGCCACCACTCCGGCGACGCCGATCCCGAACAGGATCCCGGAGAGCAGCAGGTATGCGGTCGGCTCCATCATATCTTCCTCTTCGCCAGCGCGATCGCCCCGATCACCGCCGCCAGCAGGAGCACCGAGGTGATCTCGAAGGCGAGCAGGTAGTCGGTGAACAGCGCCCTCCCCACCGCCTGGACGGAACCGGCGTCGGCCGTCGACCCCGCCGGCATCGCGAACCGCCGGGCCAGGATCGCCGACTCCAAAATGAGGAATCCCGCCGCCACGACCCCCAACAGCCGCAGCCCGGTCAGCCGCTCCATGGGCAGCTTGTTCTCCGGGACGTTGATCAGCATGATGACGAAGATGAACAGGACCATCACCGCCCCGGCGTAGACGATGACCTGGATCGCCGCCAGGAAGTGGGCCTGCCGCAGGACGAAGAGCGCCGCAACGGCGAACAGCGTCAGGATCAGGTAGAGCGCCGACGACATCGGATGCTTGCGCGTCACGACCATGATCGCGCCGCCCACGGCGATCGCCCCGAAAATTATGAAAAGGATCGGCTCCATTTCGCGCTATTTCTCCAGCAGTCCGTCGATCGTGTAGATCAGCTTCTCCCGGGTGTCCGCCGGGGGGGTGTACCAGCCGGTGTCCATCCGGATCGCGTCGCACGGGCACGCCTCGACGCACTGCCCGCAGAAGACGCACCGCAGCATGTCGATGTCGAACCGCACCGGGTACTTTTCCACGCCCGGGTCGGGGGACTCCCCGGCCACGATGGTAATGCACTTGGCGGGGCAGGCGGTGGCGCACATGTAGCATGCGACGCACCTCGGGGCGCCGTTCGGGCGCTTCATCAGCCGGTGGCAACCGCGGAACCGGGCCGGCATCGTCCGGCGCACCTCGGGGTACTCGATCGTGGGGATGTCCCTGTTGTGCGCGATGTTGTGCAGGAAATGCCCCATCGTCACCGCAAGGCCCTTCACGATCTCGAGCAGGTAAAGGCTCTCCCCGAAGGACATCTGCTCGGGCCGGGCCACCTTTTTCACGCCGATCGTCATAATCCCTTAAAAACCGCCTTTATCGATGAGGAGCAGGACCAGCCCCGTCACGAAGATGTTCAGCAGCGAAAGCGGCAGCATCACCTTCCACCCCAGCCGCATCACCTGATCGTACCGGAACCGGGGGATCGTCCACCGGACCCATACATAGAGCCAGCAGAAGAAGAGCGTCTTCCCGATGAACGATCCGATCCGCAGGACCAGCACCCCCGCGGCCGGCACCGTGACGGAAAGACCGCCGGGGAAGGCGAACCCCTTGTCCGCCAGGTACGGGAACTGCCAACCGCCGAAGAAGAGCGTCGCAATGACCGCCGCGCCCACCACCATGTGGATGTACTCGGCCATCATGAACATCGAGAACTTGAAGGAGGCGTATTCGGTATGGTAACCGGCGACGAGCTCCGACTCCCCCTCGGGGAGGTCGAACGGGGTCCGGTTCGCCTCCGCGTACAGGGCGGTGAGGAAGAGGACGAACCCGAGCGGCTGGACGAAAACTCCCCACTTCGGCAGGATCCCGAAGAGAAGCTCCCCCTGGCCCAACACGATCTCGGAGAGCCGGATCGCCTGGAACACCATCAGGATCCCCATGATGGAGAGCCCCAGCGACACTTCGTAGGAGATCATCTGCGCCGAGGAGCGCAGGCCGCCCAGGAGCGGGTACTTGCTGTTGGAGGACCATCCCGCCAGCACGACGCCGTAGACCGCCAGCCCGGAGACGGCGAACAGGTAGAGGATCCCCACGTTCAGGTCCGCAATCTGGAGGGAGATCGTCTTCCCCGCGATCGTCACGGGGGGGCCGAACGGGACGACGGCCATCGTCAGGATCGCCGGGGCGAGCGCGAACATCGGCGCCAGCTGGTAGAAGAGCCGGTGGGCGTTGTCCGGGATGAAGTCCTCCTTGAACAGGAACTTGAGCGCATCGGCGAGCGGATGGAACATGCCGAAAAGCGTTATCCCCAGGATGCGCGCCCGGTTGGGGCCGCGCCGGTCCTGCATGTAGGCGGCGCCCTTGCGCTCCACCCACGTCATGACCACGACGAGTCCGAACACGAAGGCGAAGAACACGGCCACCCGCGCCACGGCGACCCCGAGGTCGAAGAGGGGGATCATTTCAGCCCTCCCGCAACTAACTGTCCCTCGAACCCCAGGGACTCGTAGCTCATCCCGGAAAACGGCGCCGACGCCGCGGCCAGCGCGTTGAAAACGGAGGCATCCCCGTCGAACTTCCAGTCCGCGCCCAGCCGGTTCGCCAGTGCAACGAGGATCTCGAT
>JACRMU010000017.1 GCA_016219515.1 Deltaproteobacteria bacterium | reverse complement strand
CGCGGGCGCCTTCGCCTTCTCTTCGCCGAAGTTGAAGACTTTCCCCTCGGTGTCCTTGATCGCGAAATTCGGGGCCGCGGCGCCCGCCTCCAGCATCTTGATCCCCTCGATCATCGGGATCCCGCCGGAGAGAGGGGTCACGTTCTTTTCCTCCGCGGAAATCACGGATCCTGCCAGGAGCAGGAGAACCGAGAACGCCACCGCGCAGGCCTTCGGTCTGGAGCAAGGACGAATCGTCACCTTGACCTCCTGAACTTCTGGATGAGATTGTTCCCGGTGTCGGCAACGACCACTTCTTCCCCGAACAGGTCGCTGATGGATACCCCGCCCGGTTTCCTGAACCGGACCTTCCCTTCCTTCAAATCCCCCAGATGCTCCCCGTTTCGGTCGAACAGGGTCACCCGGTCGTTCTCCGTGTCCGCAATATACACCGTATATTTGCGAGGTTCAATCCGGATGCGGGACGGGCCGCACAGGGCGCCCTCCCCTTTCTTGTGCATCGGCCATTCCGCGGCAAGCGTCCCGTCCAATTCGTACTTCAACACCCGGCATTCCGGAGAATTGAGCACATAGATGTATCCGTACCCCTCCTCGGAATACGCGACGGAAACGGGATTGACCAGTTCCGCCCCCATTCCGCGCCGGGCGAACCGCCCCCATTCGGCAACGAACTTGCCCGATGGATCGAACTTCTGGATCCGGTTATTGCCGGTGTCGGCGACGTATATGCTCCCTTTCTTGTCCAACGCAACGTCCATCGGGGCATTGAGATCCCCTTTGGAAGATCCAAGACGGCCGATCGTCAGAAGAAGCTTCCCCTTCGTGTCGAACTTCTGGATGCGATGGTTCTGCTTGTCGACCACGAAGAGGTTTCCGGTGTCCTTGTCGGCGATGATCGCGACCGGATGATCGAACGCTCCCGGGGAGAACCCCCTCCCGCCCCATTCCCGCACGAAATTCCCTCTCCGGTCGAGCACCTGGACGCGGTTGTTCCCCTGGTCCACGACGTAGACATTCTCGTCGCGGTCCTGGACCACATCCACGGGGCGGTCGAAACTTTCCCGCCCGATGCCGAACCCGCCGAAGGCGGATTGCAGCTCGAAAGAGACGTCCGCGCCCGCAGAACCCGCAAGGGCGATGCACAGGACCGTCAACGACACGACACGAAAGCACCTCATCGCCGCCCTCCCCTTCCCCCTCATGGACGATTCCGCCCGCCAATCCATTCGAACCTCCTCAAACCGTCGGGAGCGCCGTCTCCTGCACCGTGATCTTCGCCTTCTTCCGCAGCGCCTCGATCCGCTCCTCGAGGATCTTCCTCCGCTTGGAGTTTTCGAGGAACCCGCGAAGCTGCTCCTTCACCTGCGCCAGGGGGATCTTCTTCCCGTCCCGGACCATCATCTGGCCATGTTCCGCGTACGCCGCCCGGATATCCTGTTCGGTTACGGACACGCCCTTGGCCAGCTTCTCCGCCAGCAGGTTGATCAGAACGCCCCGCTCCATGTCGGCCCGGACCGATTTCAGCCACTCCGAACCGTCGAGCCCCTGCTTCTTCGCATATACGTACAGCGATTTCCCGATGGCCTCGCGGTCGAGCACCTTCGCGACGGCGTCCGGATTCCTCGACAGGTCCTGGCTCCCGTGGGCGCCGGGCGACATTCCCGAGAGAACTCCTTTCACCTCTCCGTAGCTGACCTTTTCCCCCCCCACGGTGGCGAGGACCGCGTTGTCCTTCAGCGACTCGCCCTTGCCGATCCTCCGGATCGCCTCGTTGTCCACCACGACGGGGAACTCCTTCCTCGCCGTTGCGATGAGATCCTCCTCGAATTTGCGGAGCTCCCGTTCTGCGACGAGCTGGGTCGCCCTCCCCTTGGCGTCGGGTTCAGAGAGGTTCTTGTCCGCCTCCCTCAACTTTTTCGCCTCGGCGTCGACATCGGAATCCGCGACCTTGACCTTGGACGCGATCTGCTTTCGGACGAGCGCGTTGATCCATACCCCCTGTTCGTTCCGGGATGCCACCGCCCGGAACTCCTCGGTGTTGTCCAGCCCCATCGCCCGGGCTTCCTGGGCGAGAAGCCGCCCGGCCACCAGCCGGTCAAGCGCCTCCTTCTTCTTCTCGACGGGGACAGCGCCCGCGGGGGAGACTCCGCCGCGGATCCCGAGGAACTCCCTGAGCTCGGAAACCTTGATGTCTTCGCCGTTCACCGAAGCCACGGCTTCGTCCCGGACGTCCTTCTTCGAGCAACCGGCGGAGAGCACCGCCGAAACGATCACGAACCACACGACCATTGCCCAACGTGAATTCCTCAACGTAGTCTTCTCCTCTCGTGGCTACTGAATAAGGAAAACCCCCGGCGGGCAAGCCGCCAGGGGTCCCCGGTCGAAACTCCCTTCGCTCCCTCGCGGGCCCCTACGGCGCCGTCTTTCCCGCGGGCGGCGCGGGAGCGGGCTCCGGCACGACCGGGGCAGGCGGAGTCCCCGGGGGCGGCGCCGGCGCGGGAGCGGGCTCCGGCACGACCGGAACGGCCGGAGTCCCCGAGGGCGGCGCCGGCGCGGGCGCGGGAGGCGTCGCCGGAGGGGAGACAGCCGTCGGGGATTCCACCGCCTTCTTCGCCTCTTCGGCCTTCCTGCGGGCCTCTTCGAGCGCCTTCTTCTCCTCCTCGATCCTCTTCAGGTCTTCCGCGACCTTCTTCCGCTCAACCTCGACTTTCAGCTTTTCCTGGTCGATTTCCTGTTGCGCGGCCTGCGTCTTCGATTTTT
>JACRMU010000094.1 GCA_016219515.1 Deltaproteobacteria bacterium | reverse complement strand
TTCGGGGGGCGGGAAAACCTGGAGGCGATCGCGTTCCTCAAGCGGATGAACGAGCTGGTCCACGCGAAGCATCCGGGGGCGATCACCGTCGCGGAAGAGTCCACCGCCTGGCCGATGGTGTCCCGCCCGGTCTACCTGGGGGGGCTGGGGTTCACTTTCAAGTGGAACATGGGGTGGATGCACGACATGCTGGAGTTCATCGAGAAGGAGCCGGTCCACCGGAAATTCCACTCCGGCACGCTGACCTTCGCGCTGCTCTACGCCTTCCACGAGAACTTCGTCCTCCCCTTCTCCCACGACGAGGTCGTCCACCAGAAGCGCTCCCTGCTGGACAAGATGCCGGGCGACCTGTGGCAGAAGTTCGCGAACCTTCGGCTCCTCTACGCCTACATGTACGCGCACCCCGGGAAAAAACTCCTGTTCATGGGCGGAGAGTTCGGCCAGTGGGAGGAGTGGAACCACGACGCTTCCCTTTCCTGGCACCTGCTCCAGTGGGAATCCCACAAGGGACTCCAGGCGCTGGTGCGGGACCTCAACCGCCTCTATGCGTCCGCGCCTCCCCTGCACGAGGTCGACTTCCGGCCCGAGGGGTTCGAGTGGATCGATTTCCATGACGTCGACAACAGCATCGTCTCCTTCCTGCGGCGCGCGAAGGACCCGGACGATTTTCTGGTGTGCGTGTTCAATTTCACCCCGGTCGTCCGGCAGGACTACCGGGTGGGCGTCCCCGCCCCCGGCCTCTACCGGGAAGCGATCAACAGCGACTCCGCCTATTACGGGGGAAGCAACGCGGGCAACGTCGGCGGGACGCATGCGGAGGCCGTTTCGTGGAACGGCCGTCCCTGGTCCGTAAAACTCACCTTGCCGCCGCTGGGCGCCCTCTTCCTGCGCCGCTCGGAGTAGGTGGATGCTTGCGTCCACCTTCCGGGCGCTGCGCCACCGCAACTTCCGGCTCTGGTTCTACGGACAGCTCACCTCGCTCGTCGGAACGTGGATGCAGACGATCGCCCAGAACTGGCTGGTGTACCAGCTGACCGGATCGGCGCGGGACCTGGGGCTCGTGAACTTCGTCGGCGCCATCCCCCTGGTTCCCCTGACGCTCTACGCCGGGGCGATCGCCGACCGGTTCTCGAAGCGCAGGATCATCTTCCTGATGCAGGGCCTGATGATGCTCCTGGCGTTCGTTCTCGCCGCCCTCTGCTGGACGGGGGTCGTGCAGGTGTGGCACGTGCTCGTGCTGGCGTTCCTGCTCGGCGCGGCGCAGGCGCTCGACACCCCCGCACGGCAGGCGTTCGTCGTGGAGCTGGTGGGGAAGGAGGACCTGTCCAACGCGATCGCGCTCAACGCCGGCGCCTTCCACGGCGCGCGGGTGATCGGGCCGGCGGTGGCGGGAATCCTTGTGGCCTGGGTGGGGGTATCCGGCGCCTTTTTCCTGAACGGGGTGAGTTTCCTGGCGGTCCTGGGCGGGCTCTTTATCATGGACGCATCCCTCATCCGCCGGACCCATGCGGACGGGAAGGTCGGGGACGATCTCCTGGGGGGAGCCCGTTACATCGGAAGCCATCGGGCGCCGATGGCGGTCGTCACGCTCATCTCCTTCGCGGCGCTCCTGGCGATGCCGTACCATGTGCTCATCCCCATCTTCGCCAAGGAAATCATGGGCGGCGGGGCGGGCATGTACGGGGTCCTGATGTCCGCGGCCGGCGTGGGGGCCGTGCTCGGATCCCTGTACTCCGCGTCCGGATGGGCGGTCCGGCGCAAGGGGATGGCGCTGACCGCGGGGAGCCTGTCGTTCCCCCTGCTGCTTCTCGCGTTCGCGTTTTCCCGCAGCCTCGTCCTGTCCGTGGCCCTTCTCACGGCCATCGGTTTCGCCTTCGTGCTGCAGAACGCCCCGGCGAACTCCCTGCTCCAGTCGCTCGTGCCGGACCATCTCCGGGGGAGGGTGCTGGCGATCTACGTCTCCCTCTTCCTGGGGATGATGCGACTGGGCAGCCTGCTCCTGGGCCTCCTCGCCGCCGCGACCTCCGCGAGCACGGCGCTGGCCGTGACCGCCGTCGCAAGCCTCGCGGCGAGCCTCGGGATCTGCGCGAAATATCCCGAGCTGCGGCAGATGGAATAACACCGGACCTCTTCTTATGGAACCCGGACTCGGGGCTCCATATTTCTGAAATGGAGCCCCGCGATAATCTGTTCCGATATAATGATTCCTTCATCGAATCTTCCTGAAACGGGTGGGCATCGAATGACGACGCGCTTACGGTTCGGGTTTGCCTTGATGTTCGTTGCGCTGCTGTGGGCTTCCGCGGCGTTCGGGTGGTCGTTCGCCGTGTGCGGCGACAGCCGGGACGACAAGAACGGCATTCTCCCCCGGATCCTCGCGGCGGTCCGGGAGTCCGACATGGAGTTCCTCCTCCACACGGGGGACCTCGAGCGGCCGGGCGGGAAGAAGTCGTGGGAGGCGTTCAAGGCGAAGACGGCCGGCTTCCCCAAGCCGTTGCACATCGCGATCGGGAACCACGAGCTTTATAAAAGTTCCCGTGAGGAATTCGCGCGGTTCTTCGGCCTCCAAAAGACTTCGTACGCGTTCACGTACAAGGACGTCCGTTTCCTGATCGTCGACAACGCCGGCGGGAATTTCGCGGACAATACGCTGGAATGGCTGGACAAGGAGCTCGGCGCGCACCCGAAGCGGAAGAACGGCATTGCCCGGTTCGTCGTGGCGATGCACTTTCCTCCGCAGACCGACAACATCTTCCCGCACGGGACAAGGAACGGCTACCGGGACCAGAGCATGAAGCTCCTGAAGATCCTGTCTCGCCACAAGGTGGACCTCGTCCTCTGCAGCCACGAGCACATGCACCTGGTGGATGACTGGAACGGGATCAAGGTGATCGTTTCGGGCGGGGCCGGGGCGCCGCTGGTCCCCTTCCAGAAGTACGGCTTCTACCGGATCGACGTCACGGACGGAGGGATCCGAGAGAAGTTCCTGCCGATAAAGCCCGCCCAGTGAAAACCGCAATCATGGCCGTCCCTTCTCTTTCGGGGCGCCCTTACGGCTCCGGGCCCGCATCTCCAGGATCTTCTCCTTGAGCTGTCCGGGGGAGGCGAACCCGTAGAACCGTGTCCAGGTTCCGCTTCTGCCGTCACCCACAAGGATCATCGAAGGGTGGGCGGTGTAGTCGGCCGCATAGAGCCCAAGGCCGTCAAGTACGCGGTCGACCGTCCGCTTCTCCCCCGTGAGGAACAGCCATCCGGGCCCGGCCTTCCACTTCTGCGCGTACTCCTTCAGCCGGGGGGGGATATCCGTGACCGGATCGACCGAGATGGATACGAGGACGACCTCCTTGCCCAGCAACCCGCCGAGCTCGTCCTGCAGGTCCATGAAGATCGAGGACAGGATCGGACAGATCAGCCCGCAGGTGGTGAATATGGTATCGATCACCACGATGCGGTCGCCGATCACCTCGCTTGCGAACCGGTGCTTCCTTCCGTCCTGGTCGAGAAGCGCGAGGTCGTGAAGCTTCACCCGGGTCGGCTTCGCTTCGACATCCTCCTTCCCTGCGTCCTTTTTCCCGTACAGGCAGAGAGCCGGCCGGGGAGAGCAGAGGATGAGGGAAAACGCCAGCACGATAACTCCGGCGCGCAACCTGTTTCCCGCGGTCATTGGATCACCAGGCGGAGATCCGAAAAAATGATCTCCAGCGTGGAAACCGCGGCAAAGAGAACGTAGAGAATCATGGCCGCCCTCGCGAGCCGTCCCTGAAGGAACGGAACGGCCTCCTTGAGACTTTCCACCTTCCGGAACGGCATCAGCAGCCCGACCCCCGCCCCCGACACTCCGCCCCCCAGGAATCCCGCATAAAGAAGGTACCCCACGTACCCGTATTCTCCATGCAATACGCAGAAAGGGCATCGATGGGACGGCAGTTCATATATGTAGACTCCGAGGAACGACAGGAGCGCGGCGGCGGAGAAAAGAAAAACTGCGGAGGCGGCGGCCGCGAAAAGATAGCCCCCCTTCCCTTTTCGGCAAAAATGCGCCCCCGCCGCGAGAAAGACAAGCGTCGACAGGTAGAATCCCGCCATGGACGGCAGGACGGGGAATCCCCCGAGCCAGGAGGGGACCCCGGAGCGCTCCTCGCCGAACAGGGCGCCGCAGCAGGAGGTGATCACGTTGGGGTCGAGGCGGAGGAAAAACAGCGCCTGTACCGCCGCCTCGGCGAGGAAAAGCGGCATCAGGACGAGGAGAAAGAGATACTTCTTCCGGACGATCGGGTAGTCGTATCCGCGGTTGTCCGCCGCGTTGAGCACGAGCCAAAGGCCGGCGAAAAGGAAGCACGCGACCTTGAGAAGGAGAGCCGGGTAGCCGAACCGGTTCACGTTGAGGACGCCGGCGGCGCACATGGCGCCGGAGAACAGCGGATGCAGCCGGTCCGCCGTGAAGACGAACAGGAAGAGGGACAGGACCTGGAACCCCATCGCGTAGCTAACGAGGGTCGATACGAGATACGTCCGGCGCTCCAGAACAAGCTGCCGCTCGCTGCCGCTTCGGACGTCGAACCCCCGCGCGATCGCCGCCCCGTGATACCCCGAGTAGAGAAGCATGAGGCAGGAAAGGGCCGACCCCAGAAGGAGTGCGAGGATGCCGGGATGGAAGATCACGACGCCACCTCGGAGACGATCCTTCCGTCCCGCATCGGGATGACCTTCGCAACCCGGTCCGCCTCGAAGACGAGGGGATCGTGGCTGGCGATGATGACCGTTTTCCCCCGGTCCTCCAGGTCCCGCGCGATTTCCAGGAACTCGCGCGACAAGCCGCTGTCCAGGTGGGCCGTGGGCTCGTCCGCGATCAGCGCCGCAGGATCGTTGATGAGCGCCCTCGCGATGGCGATCCGCTGGGCCTCGCCGCCGGAGAGCCACTCCACCTTCGAGGACGCTTTCCGTCCCACTCCGAAGAGGGAGAGAAGCTCCATGGCCCGCTCTCTGATGTTTTCCTTGCGCCCGCCGAGGGGATAGGCGGGGATCATGACGTTCTCGAGGGCGGAAAGCCGAGGGATGAGGTGGAACTGCTGGAAGATGAACCCGAAGGTCTTTCGCCGGATCTCCGTGAGGAACCGTTCGGGGAGGCTCGTGATCTCCCGCTCCCCGAGAAAGATCCGCCCCGAAGTCGGCCGGGCCATGCAACCGAGAATGGAAAGCAGTGTCGTCTTGCCCGATCCGCTCGGGCCTTTGAGCACGGTCGTGCGGTTCCGCTCGATCGTCGCGGTGATCCCCTCCAGAGCGCAGAACTCGTTCGGCTTTCCCGCGTTGAAGACCTTCCGGATTCCGTTCAGCTCGATCATGGCCATGGCCCCCTACGCTCTCATCACGGTGTCCGGGTCGGTCGTGGCCGCTCTCCAGGAGGGGACGACCGTGGCGATCGTATATGGAACCACCGTAAGGAAAAAGAGGACCGAGACCATGTAAGGCGTGATGACGGGTTTCAGCCGGAAGTCGGGGTAGAGGATCGACCAGCCTTTCAGCGCCGGCTCGAACAGCACCGCCGAACCGAAGTAGACATGGACGTACGCAAGGAGGATCCCGAGCAGGAAGGAGGAAAGGGATACCACGATCCCTTCCCAGAACTTCATGAGGATCACGTCGGAGGTCTCCCATCCGAGGCCCTTCAGGATGCCGATCTCCTTCCGCTCCTCCGCGCTCAAGCCGGTGGCCTTGTCCCAGGCAAGGATAAGGAACGA
>JACRMU010000087.1 GCA_016219515.1 Deltaproteobacteria bacterium | reverse complement strand
CCAGGGACCGGGGTCATCGCCGGAGGCGGGGTTCGGGCCGTCGTCGAGTCCGCGGGCATCTCGAACATCCTCACCAAGTCGCTGGGCAGCAACAACCCCCACAACCTGGTCAAGGCGGCCATCGACGGACTGAGCCAGCTCCGGACGTCGGAACAGATCGCGGGCGTCCGCGGGCCGAGGGAAGAAGAGGCCTCGGCATGAGCGGAAAACTGAAGATCACGCTGACGAGGGGATTGAGCGGAAGGTGCGAGGCCCACCGGCGGGTGGTGAAGGGGCTGGGTCTTACGCGCCTCAACCGCTCCGTGGTCCTGATGGATACCCCCGAGATCCGGGGAATGGTGGAAAAGGTCAAATTCCTTCTCCGGGTGGAGGAGGCGGGAGAGTCCAGATGAAGCTTTCCGATTTGCGCCCCGCAAAAGGGGCCACGAGCGCGAAGAAGAGGGTCGGGCGGGGTCAGGGATCCGGCCTCGGCCAGACCTCGGGACGCGGTCACAAGGGGTTGCGGGCGCGAAGCGGCGGCGGCACCCCGCCGGGATACGAAGGCGGGCAGATGCCGATGCAGCGACGCCTTCCCAAGCGGGGGTTCACCAACATCTTCCGGAAGGAGTACGCCATCATCCACGTGAAGGACCTCAACCGGTTCGATGCGGGATCGGTGGTGGACCTCGCGGCGCTGCTGGCGGCGGGGCTCGTCAAGAAGGTCAGGGACGGGGTGAAGCTTCTCGGTGACGGGGAGGTCGACCGGCCGTTGACGGTGAAGGTCGACCGGGCAAGCAAAACGGCGCGCGAGAAGGTGAGCGCGGCCGGTGGAACGATGGAGGTCGCTTCCCCTTGCTGACCGGCTTCCAGAACATCACCAAGGTCCCCGAGCTCAAGAAGCGCATCCTGGTCACCTGCGCGCTGCTCATCGTCTACCGGATCGGCGTCTACATCCCCACGCCGGGGATCGACAACCAGGCCCTTTCCTCCATCTTCGCCAGCCAGTCGGGGACGCTGTTCGGGCTGATCGACATGTTTTCGGGCGGCGCGCTCAGCCGGTTCTCCATCTTCACCCTGGGGATCATGCCGTACATCAGCGCCTCGATCATCCTGCAGCTGTTGACCGTCGTGATCCCCCAGCTCGAGAAGCTGTCGAAGGAAGGGGAGCTCGGACGCCGCAAGATCACCCAGTACACGCGCTACGGGACGGTCGTGCTCTCCCTCATCCAGGGCACGGGGATCGCGGTGGGCCTGGAAAGCGTCGGCGCGGGGGGGACCTCCGTGGTGTACCACCCCGGCTGGGAGTTCCGGCTCCTGACGGTATTGACGCTGACCTCCGGGACGGCCTTCATCATGTGGCTCGGCGAGCAGATCACGGAACGGGGGATCGGCAACGGGATTTCCCTCATCATCTTCGCCGGCATCGTCGCCCGCTTCCCCAGCGGGCTGGTCCGGACCATGACGCTGATCCGGACGGGCGAGATGTCGCTCTTTATCGGACTTCTCATCCTCGTGCTGATGGTGGCCGTGGTGGGCGTCATCATCTACTTCGAGCGGGCGCATCGGAGGATCCCGGTGCAGTACGCCCGCAGGATCGTGGGCCGCCGGGTGTACGGGGGGCAGAGCACGCACCTTCCGCTGAAGGTGAACACGGCGGGCGTCATTCCGCCGATTTTCGCGTCTTCGATCCTGCTTTTCCCTGCGACGCTGGCCAGCTTCATCGCGCATCCCGTGACCAAGACGATCTCCGAGGCGCTGACCCCGGGAAGCTTCGCGTACGAGGCGCTCTACGTCGCGTTCATCATCTTCTTCTGTTATTTCTACACCGCCGTCACCTTCAACCCCGTCGACGTCGCGGACAACATGAAGAAGTACGGCGGGTTCGTCCCCGGAATCCGGCCGGGAAAGAAGACGGCGGAATACATCGACAAGATCCTGACGCGCATCACGCTGGGCGGCGCTCTTTACGTGGCCGTCATCTGCGTTCTGCCGAGCATCCTGATTTCCCGCTTCAACGTCCCGTTCTACTTCGGCGGGACGGGCCTCCTGATCGTGGTGGGAGTGGCAATGGACACGGTACAGCAGATCGAATCGCACCTGATCACTCGACATTACGAGGGGTTCCTCAAAAAGGGGCAAATCAAGGGGAGGAGGGCATAGGCCGATGTTGGGAATCATTCTGCTGGGGCCTCCCGGGGCCGGAAAAGGGACGCAGGCGAAGAAAATCGCCGTCGAATTCTCCATCCCGCAGATCTCCACCGGGGACATGCTGCGCGAGGCGGTGAAGAACGGCACGGAAATGGGGAAAAAGGCCAAGGCGTTCATGGACGCGGGCGGCCTCGTTCCCGACGAGGTCGTCATCGGGATCGTGAAGGACCGGCTGCAGGCGGCGGATTGCGCGAAGGGGTTCATCCTCGACGGATTTCCGCGGACCATCCCCCAGGCCGAGGCCCTCGACCGGGTCACGAAGGACCTGAAGAAGGAAGTCCGCACGGTGCTTTCTCTCGAAGTCGACGAGAAGGAGCTGATGGAGCGGCTCTGCGGCCGCCGGACCTGCACCGGGTGCGGGGCGATGTACCACGTGACGTTCAACCGCCCGAAGGCGGACGGGAAGTGCGACAAGTGCGGCACGTCCCTCATCCAAAGGGATGACGACAAGGAAGATACGATCAAGGCGAGGCTCGTCAACTACAAGAAGATGACCGAGCCGCTCCTTCAATATTACAAGGGAACGGGGAAGATCCGCACCGTCATGGCCACCGGGGACATCGGCGCGATCTACGCGAACATCGCAAAGCTCCTGCGGTAGCGAATGATCATCATCAAGTCGCCCCAGGAGATCGAGGCGATGCGGCGCTCCGGCGCCATCGTTGGCCAGTTCTTTGAAGAAGTGAAGTCGATGATCCGGCCGGGAGTCACGACGTACTTCCTGGAGGAGTTCGCGGAAGAGTTCGTCGTGCGGCACTGCGTCCGGGGGGCGTTCAAGGGATACCTGGGGTATCCCGCCAACCTCTGCACGTCGATCAACGAGGAAGTGGTTCACGGGATCCCTTCCCGGAAGCGGACTCTGCGGGAGGGGGACATCGTGAGTATCGACTTCGGGGTCGTCCGGGAGGGGTATTACGGCGACGCGGCGAAGACTTTTGCCGTCGGTTCCGTGGCGGAAATCTCCCTGAAGCTGATGCGGGAAACCGAGGAGGCGCTTGGGAAGGGGATCGAGGCTTCGCTTCGTGGGTCACGGGATCGGAAGGAGCATGCACGAGGAGCCCCAGGTCCCCAATTTCGGCGTCCGGGGGACCGGGCCGAAGCTCACGGCCGGGATGGTGCTGGCCATCGAGCCCATGGTGAACGAGGGGGGCCACGCGGTCGAGGTCCTGGCGGACGGCTGGACGGTGGTCACCAGGGACCGCAAGCGGTCGGCGCACTTCGAGCACATGGTCGCGATAACGGAAGAGGGCAGCCGGGTACTGAGCCTTCCCTGAATCCGAAGGGAAGCGAAAGAAAGGAGACAATGGCGAAGGAAGATGCCATCGAAGTCGAGGGAACGGTCATCGAGCCGCTTCCGAACGCCATGTTTCGCGTGGAATTGGACAACAAGATGAAAGTGCTGGCGCACATTTCGGGCAAGATGAGGATGCACTTCATAAAGATCCTTCCCGGCGACCGGGTCACGGTGCAACTGACGCCGTACGACCTCACCCGCGGGCGGATCGTTTACAGATCGAAGTAAAAGGGGTTTGCGATGAAGGTCAGGCCGTCCGTTCGAAAGATGTGCGTGAAGTGCAAGGTGGTCCGGAGGAAAGGCGTGGTCCGGATTCTTTGCGAAAACCCGAAACACAAGCAGCGCCAGGGCTAACGTCGAACGGCGCAAAACGCTTAAGGCCAGGAGGAGCATTTTGGCACGCATCGCGGGAGTGGATATTCCGAAGAACAAGAAGATCGTGGCCGCGCTGGCCTACATCTACGGCATCGGTCCGACCTCCGCCCGAAAGATTCTGGAGGAAGCCCGTGTGTCCCCGGACACCCGGACGAACACCTTGACGGAGGACCAGGTCGCACGCATCCGTGACGTCATCGACGCGAACTACCGCGTGGAGGGAGACCTGCGCAAGGAAATCTCGATGAACGTCAAGCGCCTCATGGACCTGGGGACGTACCGGGGGCTGCGGCACCGCAAGGGGCTTCCCGCCCGCGGCCAGCGGACCCATACGAACGCGAGGACCCGGAAGGGGCCGCGGAAGGGCGCGGTCGCCAGGAAAAAGGAACCCACCAAGAAATAGGTTGAGAAACTCCCCGCGCCGACGCGGGGGTCCGGAGGAAGGATGGCAACGCCGAAGAGGAAGGGAAAGAGGAAGGTCCGGAAGAGCGTTCCCGTGGGCATGGCCCACATCAAGGCGACCTTCAACAACACGATCATCACGATCACCGACCCGGACGGGAATACCCTGGCGTGGTGCAGCTCCGGGTCGAAGGGGTTCAAGGGGTCGAGGAAAAGCACCCCCTTCGCGGCCACGGTGGCGGCGGAGGAAGTGGCCAAGAAGGCGATGGAATGCGGTGTGAACACCGTATCCGTCCACATCAAGGGTCCGGGGTCGGGCAGGGAGGCGGCGTTGCGCACCCTCCAGGCGGCGGGCCTGAAGATCAACTACATCCGGGACGTAACGCCGATTCCGCACAACGGTTGCCGGCCGCCGAAGCGGCGCCGGGTGTGATCCAGGGCGTACCGAAGGAATAGAAGGAATAGGAGGAAGGGATTTGGCCAGGTATCGCGAGGCGGTTTGCCGGCTCTGCCGGAGGGAGGGGATCGAACTCTACCTGAAGGGGGACCGTTGCTTCACCGACAAGTGCGCCATCAAGCGGCGGGGGTATCCCCCGGGGCAGCATGGCCAGCGGCGGCCCAAGCACAGCGACTACGGAGGGCAGCTTCGGGAGAAGCAGAAGGCGAAGCGGATCTACGGCCTCCTGGAGCGGCAGTTCCGGAACTATTTCGAGAAGGCCGACAAGATGAAGGGGAAGACGGGCGACAACCTGCTGATCCTTCTGGAGCGCCGGCTGGACAACGTGGTGTACAAGCTGGGATTCGCGCAGACGCGGCGGGAGAGCCGGCAGCTGGTCCGGCACGGGCATTTCCTGGTGGGCGGGCGCAAGGTGAACATTCCGTCGTTCCTCGTCAGCTCCGGGGACGTCGTGGAGCTCCGGGAAAAG
Organism: Deltaproteobacteria bacterium; assembly: GCA_016219515.1. Taxonomy (GTDB): domain Bacteria; phylum Desulfobacterota; class Deferrimicrobia; order Deferrimicrobiales; family Deferrimicrobiaceae; genus JAENIX01. Next base: position 12,641 of record JACRMU010000087.1, on the reverse strand, counting down.
AGCCGGAAGATCCCCACTCTCAACGAGTCGCTGGAAGCGGTGGTCCGCAAGGGGATCCCTCCCTGGCTCGAGCTGGACCGGGAGAGCTACCGCGGGTCGATCAAGACGCTTCCCGCGCGCGCGGACATCCGGGAGCCGATCCAGGAGCAGCTGATCGTGGAACTTTACTCGAAGTAAACCTTCCGGGGCGAAAGAAGGGGGCAGCATGTTCCAGCGAAATTGGAAGCAGTTGATCAAGCCGAGGCGCATCGAGATCCAGTCCGACTCGGCGACCGCGGATTACGGGAAGTTCGTGGCGGAGCCCCTGGAGAGGGGGTACGGCACCACCCTGGGAAATTCCCTTCGCAGGATTCTCTTGTCGTCCCTCCAGGGGGCGGCGATCGCGTCGGTCCGCATCGAGGGGGTTCAGCACGAATTCTCCACCATCGTGGGAGTGGTGGAGGACGTCACAGACATCGTCCTCAACCTCAAGGAGATCCGCCTGAGGATGCATTCCCCCGAGCCGCGCAACATGTACCTGGAGGCGAAAGGGCCCCGGAGGGTCAAGGCGTCGGACATCCAGCCCGACCCCATGATCGAGATCCTGAACCGGGACCACCATATCGCGGAGCTTTCGGAGAACGCGACCCTGAAGATGGAAATGAACGTCCGGATGGGAAAAGGGTATGTCTCCGCGGAGCGAAACCTCGAGGAAGGCGCGCCGATCGGGACGATTCCCATCGACGCCATCTTCTCCCCGATCAAGAAGGTCAACTTCACGGTGACGAACGCCCGGGTCGGCCAGCAGACGGACTACGACCGCCTCACCCTGGAGGTATGGACGGACGGGTCCATCCTTCCGGCGGACGCCGTCGCCTATGCCGCGAAGATCCTCAAGGACCAGTCGACGGTGTTCATCAACTTCGACGAAGAGGCGGAGATGCCGGACGAGCCGGCCCACCTGGAAGGGGGGGCGGTGAACGAAAACCTCTACAAGCCGGTGGAGGAGCTCGAGCTTTCGGTCCGGGCCTATAACTGCCTGAAGAACGCGGAGATCAAGTTCATCGGCGAACTGGTGCAGCGTTCCGAGCAGGAGATGCTCAAGACGAAGAACTTCGGCAAGAAAAGCCTGAACGAGATCAAGGAAGTTCTTCATGGAATGGGGCTGTCCCTCGGAATGAAGGTCGAAAGTTTCGCACCGGAGAAGTTCAGCCCCCCGAGGGAAGAAGACTAACAAATTCGGCGAGAAGAGGAAGCCTCATGCGTCACGCCATGGATCACCGGAAACTGCGCCGCAATCCTTCCCACCGGAAGGCGATGCTGCGGAACCTGATGAATTCCCTGGTTCGATCGGAGCGGATCGAGACTACCGTCGCCCGGGCGAAGGAGCTTCGGCGCCTTGCGGACCGGCTGATCACGTTGGGAAAAAAGGAAAGCATGCACGCCCGCCGGATCGTGTTCTCGATGCTTTGCGACAAGAAGAACACGGAGAAGCTCTTCAGCGGGCTGGCGGGGCGGTTCACGGAGCGCGCGGGAGGATATACGCGGATCGTGCGGACGGGATACCGCGTCGGGGACGGCGCCGAGATGGCCATCCTCGAGTACCTGCCGTTGGAGGAGAAGAAGGCGGGAGCGAAGAAGGGGAAAAAGAAGAAAGCCGCCGCCGGTAAGGGAAAGGCAGCCGCCGCGAAAGGAAAGGCGGGGAAGCCCTCGGCGGAAAAGAAGGAATCCGCCGCGAAGAAGAAGGGTGCGGAAGAGGGGAAGAAGACTCCCGCGAGGAAAACATCGAAAACGAAGAAGGCGCCGAGCAAGAAAGAAACCGAATAATCATATAAGAACGCAGGAGGGAAGGAAAAGCGGCGCGGTTGCGCCGCTTTTTTTTTAGGTACGGGCCTGAAACCGACGCTGCATGAACGTCACGCCTTTCGTCGCCTGGGGGAAAGGGACCTTCGGTTTTTGTTCTTGACCGGATCGGGGATTGTCCGTATCATGAAAATGAATATCATAGTCATTTTGGGGAACCCATCCCGAATGGAACGCCTCCTTCGACGCATCGATGACGAGATCGTGTCCACCGGCGGAAAGCGGAGCCGGAGCAGGGCGCACATCATGGGGATCTTCTTCCGTTCCGGTAGGCACCTGACGGTCGAGGAACTCACGCGGAAGGCCCGCGTGAAAAACAGGAATATCGGGGCCGCGACCGTGTACAGGACCCTGAAGCTTCTCGCCAGGATGGGATACGCAAAGGAGCTGGATTTCGGCGAGGGCGCGAAGCGTTACGAAAGCAGCCTGACCGCCCACCACGATCACCTCGTTTGCACGTCGTGCGGTAACGTCGCGGAATTCGAGGAGCCCAGGATCGAAAAGCTCCAGGAAAAGGTGGCGAGACAGCACGGGTTTTCCCCCACGATGCACCGGCTGGCGATCTACGGGCAATGCCGCGGATGCGCGCCGTCGGGGGAAAAGGAGAAGACCGGGTGAGGGGGGAAGCAGCGGTCCATGCCCGCATGACCGGCAAGGTCATTCTCGTCGGCAATCCCAACGTCGGGAAGAGCGTCGTCTTCGGATACCTGACGGGACGATACGTGACCGTTTCCAATTACCCCGGGACGACGGTGGAAATCACGCGCGGCGACGCAAGGGACCGGGGAGGGACGGTCGAGATCATCGATACCCCGGGCGTCTACTCGCTCCTGCCCATGTCGGAGGACGAGCGGGTGACGCGCGACATCCTGATGGCCGAGCCCGGAGCGCGGATCATCCAGGTTTGCGACGCCAAGAACATGCGCCGGTCCCTCATGATCACGCTGCAGCTCGCGGAGATGGAGCTCCCCCTGGTCCTTGCCGTGAACATGGCCGACGAGGCCAGGGACCGAGGGGTCATGCCGCGCCTGGAGGAGCTGGAAAAGACCATCGGGATTCCGGCGGTTCCGACCGTCGCCATCCGGAAGAAGGGTGTGGACCGGCTGATGGGGCTGTCGGAGCACGCGAAGCCGTCGACGTTTCGCGTGTCCTACGGCGAGCCGGTCGAGTCCGCCATTGCGCGGATGGAGCCGCTCCTGCCGGTCGATGTCCCGGTGGGAAAGCGCGCCCTCGCCATCATGCTGCTTTGCGGCGACGATTCCCTCACCCCCTGGCTGGCGGAAAACGTCCGGGGCGACAGGATCCGGGAGATGAACGCGATCCGCAACCGGCTCGTGGAGGAGGTGGGGGAGGAGATCGCCTACCGCGTCAACCAGGTCCGTCTCCAGTGGATCGACTCCCTGTTGGAAGCATCGGGGGAGGAGCCGGCGGACGCCCGGGGGACCGACTGGGCGAATATTTTCGGACGGTTCGCGATGGACCCGGCGTACGGCCTTCCGATCCTGCTCGCGGTGCTTTTCCTCGCGTACGAATTCGTCGGGGTCTTCGGGGCGAAGTTCCTCGTGGACTTTCTCGAGGGAAGCGTGTTCGGCAAGGCGATCGTCCCCGCGGCCGCATGGGTCGCCGAGCGGACCGTTCCCTGGGCCATCGCGCGGGACTTCCTCGTCGGGCCGTACGGGATGATCTCGATGGCGCTCTCCTACGCAATCGCCATCGTGCTTCCGATCGTGGGAACCTTCTTCCTCGGGTTCGGGATCCTTGAGGATTCCGGATATCTTCCGCGGCTCGCGGTCATGGTGGACCGCCTCTTCAAGAAAATCGGATGCAACGGCAAGGCGGTGCTCCCGATGATCCTGGGCCTGGGATGCGACACCATGGCGACGCTGACGACGCGGATCCTGGAGACGCGCAAGGAGCGGATCATCGTCACGCTGCTTCTTGCCCTGGGAATCCCCTGCTCCGCGCAGCTGGGAGTGATCCTGGGAATGCTGGGGAACGTCGGGCCGGCGGCGACCGTGACGTGGCTCGCCATTCTTCTGGGCGTCATCCTGGCGGTCGGCTATCTCGCCTCGAAGGTGATCCCCGGGGAGTCCTCGGATTTCATCCTGGAGATCCCCCCCATCCGCCTGCCGCAACTGGGGAATCTCGCCGTGAAGACGATGGCCCGGATCGAGTGGTACCTCCGCGAGGCAGTCCCCCTTTTCCTGCTGGGGACCTTCATCCTGTTCGTGGCCGACCGGTTCGGGTGGCTGTTGTGGCTTCAGAAGGCCGCGGAGCCGGTCGTCGTCGGAGCGCTGAACCTGCCGCCGAAGACGGCCGAGGCGTTCCTGATCGGGTTCCTGCGCAGGGATTACGGCGCGGCGGGGCTGTTCGACATGGCGAGGGCCGGGCTCCTGACGAACCTCCAGGTCGTCGTGAGCCTCGTCACCATCACGCTGTTCATCCCCTGCCTCGCGAATTTCCTCGTCATCGTGAAAGAGCACGGATCGAAGGTGGCCGCGGGGATGGCGGTGTTCATCTTCCCGTTCGCGATCCTGGTCGGGGCACTCGTGAACTTCGCAGCGAAAAAAATGGGGATTGCGTTCTGACGCGGGGGGTTCCTTGAAAATCCGATGCCCGCTTTGCCAATATGCGATCGACCCCTCCCTGGCAGGATGCAGGACCGGCTGCCCGATGGGAAAAAGTTGCAGCCTGCTCTGTTGTCCGCGATGCCATTATTCGTTTCCCTTGCCGGAGTCGAAGGTCGTAAACTTCTTCAAGTCGCTGTTTGCGAAAGGAGCCCGGCAATGACCGAGTACGGGCAGGACGAGATCCTGGAGCTGATCTGGACGCTGCGTGAGGAGAAATGCTCCACGAAACCGCGCCTGCTGGAACGGTCGGAGGAGGAGCGCCCCGAAAGTCTCCTGGAGGAACTGGTCGCAACCGGCCTCGTGGACGCGTCGGGCGACGACCTTTCCCTGACGCAGGCCGGGGAGGAGCGCGCCCGGGGGATCATCCGGCGCCATCGCCTTGCGGAAGTGCTGCTGCAGAACCTCTTCGACCTCGATCCTTCCCAGACGGAGAGAAGCGCCTGCAAGTTCGAGCACATCCTGACCACGCAGGTGACCGACAGCGTCTGCACGTTTCTGGGCCATCCCCCCGTCTGCCCCCACGGGAGATCGATCCCTCGCGGAGACTGCTGCGACCGCATCCGGACGGAGGTACAGCCCCTGGTGACGCGCCTCTCCGATGCCGTGCTGGGGGAAGGCGTCCGCATCGTCTTCATCACTCCGAAATCCAGGAAGCGTCTGGAAAAACTGAGTTCCCTCGGGATCGTCCCGGGAAGCCGGCTGCGCCTCCTCCAGAGGAACCCGTCGTACGTTCTCCAGATCGGAGAGACGACGGTGGCGGTGGACCGGGACATCACGGATGAGATCTACGTCAAGCGCGCATAGAGGGCTCGCCCTTTTTCTGTGCGTCGTTATCGCTCTGGAAGGAGCGGGAACGGCGGGATGGGCGTTTGCGGAAAATCCGCCGGAGACATGCCTTCTGCTCAAGCTCTCGGCGCCTTCCGTCTCCGAAGAGGTTGCAAGGGAGCGGATGGCGGCGGTCCCGCGGCTGCTGCTGCGGGACCTGAACGTCCGTTGGGCGGCGCCGCCCGCTGCACCCGTTCCGCCGGATCCCAAGGGGGTTTTCCCGGAGGCGGACGACGCCTCCCTGGAGAGGATCTCAAGGACGCTGGCGGAAGCTCTCCGCAAGATGGAGAGGATGGAGACGCGGGAGGCGGGGATTTTGCTCTCCAAGGCGGAGGAGGAGGCAAGAGCGGTCCGCCTCGGGGAGGCGACCCGGCCGCTGATCGCGGAGATCTTCCTGAGGCGCGGCCTGCTGCGTCTTTGGGAAGGGAATTCCGGAAACGCGGAGGAGATGTTTGCGCGGTCCCGGGCCATGCGCCCCGGTTTTACCCCCGATCCGGCGCTCTTTTCCCCGGCGTTCCGCGATGCCTGGGCCCGCTCCGGGTCCCGCCCGGCGCCTGAAGCGGAACTGCTGGTTCAATCCATCCCGCCGGGAGCTTCCATTGCCGTCGACGGAAAGCCTCGCGGGATGACCCCGGCCAGGATCCGGGTTTCTTCCGCCGGACCGGTGCGCATTCGGATTGCCATGGGGGGCTACCAGGACGCGGAGAGAACCGGGCAGTGGCTGCCCGGTGACTCCGAGTCGCTGGAATGGGTATTGGGACGGGATCGCATCGCGACGCTGGGCGAGCTGCTGGCGGCGTCGCCCGATGGGAAGGGGAGCGGAAAACTCCTCGCCGAGCTTGCAGCCGGAGCAGGGGCGACCCGCATTTGCCTGCTGGTGCTGGAAGGCAGGAACGGAAAAGCCGCCGTTCGGGTGCTGTCCGCAAGCCGGGGGGCGACGGATCCGGCGATGCTGGGAGAGGTCGAGTGGCCATCCGGAGAGGAAGGAATCGCGGAGGCGGCGACCATGACGGCGAAGCTGCTGCGGGATGCGGGATGGCCCGCGGCAAGCGGGGGGCCGCAGGACCCGGATGCGCCGTGGTATCATAAATGGTGGGCCTGGGTATTGCTGGGTGCGATCGTTGTCGGCTTGGCGGCAGGCGGCGGAGGAGGAGGGGGAGGAAGCTCCGGCGGCTCCACGGGGACGGTCGGCGTGAGCTTTTAGAGTGGACATTCCGTGACGTTACCAACCCGAAGGATGGATACACCGCCGAATCCCTTGCCGGACGGCGCGTCCGTGGGAGTCATCGGGGCGGGGCCGGCGGGATCGTTTTTCGCTCTCCATCTTCTGGATCTTCTCCAAAAAAGCGGGCGGACCGTCCGCATCACTCTCATCGACCGCAAGACGTTCTCGTCCTCCGGGCCGTCGGGCTGCAACATGTGCGCGGGGGCCATCGGGGTCGCCATGGTGAAAAAGATCGGCGCCCTTTCCCTGCCGTTCGACCCAAGCGTGATCCGCCGGGTCGCCGACGGCTACGAGATCCACGGAAGGGACGTCGCGGTGACGGTCCGGCATCCCGAGAGGGGCGAGATCTACACCGTGTTCCGGGGGGGCGGCCCCACGGTCTCCCGGAAAGATGCGAGAAGCTTCGACCAGTACCTCCTGGACGCCGCGGTCGCGCGGGGAGCGGAATTCTTCCATGAGCGCGTCGAAAGCGTGGAAAGGACCCCGGCGGGGTACCGCTTGTCCTTTCCCGGGGGAGCGAAGAAGGAGTTCGATTTCCTGGTGGGGGCGTTCGGCGTCAACAGCTCCGTTTCCCGGATGCTGCGCATCGGCTACGTCCCGCCGCCGACATGGCACACGGTCCAGGCGGAGATCCCCGCAAGCAACGAGTTCATCGTGGAGCGCCTGCGGAACCGGATCCACATCGTTCCCGGCCGGGGGAAGGGGATCCGGTTTCTGGCGATCACTCCGAAGGACGATTTCCTGACCCTGACGGGGATCGGGGAGCACGTGAGGATCGCCGACCTGCAGGGCGAGCGGGAGAGGAACCTTGCGCTGGCCTCCCTCCTGCCGGAGGGCGCGAAGATCATCTGCCACTGCCACCCCCAGGTGCCGGTGGGCGTCGCCTCGCGGCCGTATGCCGAGCGGATGGCGATCGTCGGGGACGCCTTCATATCGCGCTACCTGAAGAACGGGATCGAGTCGTCCCACGACACCGCGCGCATCCTTGCGGAGGCCGTGACCGGACACGGGGTCTCCGAGCGGTCCTTGCGCGACCATTTCTATCACCCCTGCCTGAGGCAGTTTCGCTATGATAATGCCTGGGGCAGGATGCTGTTCGCCATCTACGAGAGCGTGCTCCGGAAGGGGCGTCTTTCCGATACCTATCTGGGCGTGGTGAACCGGGAGGCGGCCAAGGGGAACATGACCCAGGCGCACATTCTCTGGTCCGTGTTCGCGGGAGACGCACCCTATCGGGAAATCGCCAGGGAGGCGTTCTCCTTCCGGACGTTGCGGGACCTGGCGCGAACCCTGCCCGGGGGAAGATAAACCGATGAAGATCGAGCCGGGTTCCCGATGGAAGCCGAGGATTCCTTTCCTGATCGCCGGGGGGATTGCCGTTCTGCTCCTCCTGTTTTCCCTGTTCCGGGAAATGGGGGTCGTCGGCACCTGGAAGCTCCACAGGACCCACAAGCAGGTCGTGGAGGAAAACGCGAAGCTTCGCGAGGAAAACCGCCGGCTGCAGCAGGAGGTGGAGAAGCTGAGGACCAACGCCTCCTACATAGAGGAGATCGCACGCAAGGAACTCGGCCTCATCGGCGAAAAAGAGAACGTCATCGTTCTCGACCGGAAAAAGGATGCCCCTTCTTCCCCTCCAGCGAAAAAGGGAACAGGCCGCCCGTAAATTTATCCTTCCCGCCGTCTCCCTCGTCCACCTGTCGCTGTTCCTGATTGCGCGGCGGGCGACCGGGTGGGCGGATTGGGCCGTTTTCTACGCGGCCTCCGCCGCCGCGGTCCTCGCGAGCATCCAGTTCCGGGACTTTTTCACGGACCGGAAGCGGGACCGGCTCCCCGACGTTCCCGCGATGCTGGCATGGGGCGGGGCCGCTCTTCTGGAGTTCGGCGCCCTCTTCCCGGCATTGTCGGACACCCGCATCGTCCCGGCGGTTCTCTTTCCTTCCTTCGCGTTCCTTCTCCCCGCGGGCGCGGCGGCCGTTTACGCCGCGGTCGCCGTCGCGTGGCTCCTGTTTTCCCCCGACGGCGATTGGCCGGCGGCTGTGCGGACCGCATCGATCGCCGGGCTGGGGGGCTTGGGGTGGATCGCCGGAAGGATGGCCCGCGGGAAACTCGAAGGGAGCGCATCGGGCAGCGAGATGATGGAAGAGGCGATCCACGAAAGCCGCCTGCTCGTGCTTCCATGGGAAGATCCGGAAGGCGAAGCGGGCAAAGCGGCTCCCGCGGCCATCGAGCGAATGGGGCTGCTGCGGTCCCGGGAAGAGCTCATGGACGGCGTCCGGCGGATCCTGGAAGGGGTCCTCCCGGTCATCGGGGCGGACAGGATCCTGTATCTCTTTCCTTCCGGGGCGGGTCCCGGCAGGTCGTTCCGGATCGGCGCCTCCGCGTCGCGCGGGGGAGACCCGGGGACGGACGGCGGCGAGCTTGCGATACCGGACCATTACGCCCCCATCCGCGAGGCGATGATGTTCCGGCGCACGTTTCTTGCCGAAGGCGAGGATGCCGGGAAATGGCCGATCCCTCATGGGGGGAAAAAGGTCGCCTGTCCCACCGGGGTGGCCGCGGCGCCGGTCTGCATCGAGGAAAACACGGCGGGCGCGGTCCTTGCCCTGCGTTTCGGGGAAGGCGGGTGGAACGAGCCGGTCGGCCAGGTGTTGGAGATGGCGGCGTTTCTGACGGCAAGGGAGATCTCGCGGGCAAAGCGTCAATATCGCGTGAACCTGTACCTTGCGGACCAGGAGGGGTTCCATCGACTGGTTCGAAGAATCGCGGAAATATCGGAGAAACGGGAGAGCGAGGAGAAAGGAAGCGTTTCCGTTCGGAGGGAAGTGTACCGGGTCACCGTGGAACAGGCCCGCAAACACCTCGACGTGGGGCGTGTCCTCTTCGTGGAAGCGGAGGAGGGGGGGAAGCGCGGACGGATCGGGTGGGAATCCGGGGAAACGTCGTCGGGGGAGAGGGAAGGGTGGGTGCCGCTGGAAGGGACGTACGTGGAGTGGGTGCTGAAACAGGGAGTCCACCGCATGTTTTCCGGGGAACAGGCATCCTCCGGGCGGTTCCCCGTGCTTCCGCAGGAGTGGGCGGGAGGGGCGGGAAAAGGGTACCTCCTCGTCCCCGTTCCCGATCCGGGCGGGTTTCAAGGGGTCCTGGCGTGCGAGGCGGCGGAAGAGCGCCGTTTCGAGGGGGAAGACGCGGAAGCCGTGAAGGACATCCTGACCATCATGCGAATGGGGATTTCCCATGCGCTTTGGCTGGAGAGTCTGGAGCGGGAGGCCAAGAACGACGGTCTCACCGGGTTACTGAACCGGAAGACATTCCACGACCGGCTGACCAACGTCCTCTCCCGACTGGACGGACGCTATCCCTGCGCCGTGATCATGCTGGATCTCGATCATTTCAAGCGGATCAACGATACGTACGGCCACCCGGCGGGCGACGAGGTGCTGAGGAAGGTTTCCTCCGTCATCGGAAAGACCGTCCGGAAAGTGGACATGGCGGGCCGGTACGGAGGGGAGGAATTCGCTCTTTATCTCCACAGCATCGACCAGGTCCACGCAGTGCAGATCGCAGAAAGATTACGGCTGATCATTCGGCAAACAAGGTTTGTCTTCGGGAAGAAGGAGGTGAGCGTCACCGCCTCTCTGGGCATCGCCTGTCATCCCGCGCACGGCCTGACCGGCGAGGATCTGCTGCGGCATGCGGACGAGGCGCTGTATCGCTCGAAACAGGGAGGCAGGGACCGCACGACGGTTTTTTTAAAACAGTGATTGGAAATTATCCTGTCATTATCATGTATTTACTGACAATTTTAGGCGGTGAGCTGCGCCTGAAGGCGCCCCCTTTCTCCATTAAAAGAGAAACGGCCGCTGCCGCGGCGGTGGCTGTTGACTTGCCCTCCGATGAGTAATAAAGTATCTACTTTATTACTTTTTTCCCTTTGCCGAGGCTGCGCGTGGACGTCCGAAAGGTCACAGAAACACTCCTTCTTGCGGGAATAAAACGGAAATTGGCGCAATGGGGTGTCGAAAGGGAAGTCTCCTTCACCGTGGAAATCCCCCGCCAGGAGGAGCACGGGGACTTCTCCAGCAATGCCGCGATGCAGCTTGCCAGGCACATCGGGAGAAAGCCGAGGGAAGTCGCGACGGAGCTGGCGGAGGCGATCCGCCGGGAAGATGCGGATGGATGGATCGCGAACCTTTCGATCGCAGGCCCGGGGTTCGTCAATATCGTCCTTTCCGATAGTGCCTGGAGGGAGGTGATCGCCACCGCCCTCCGGAAGGGCGAACGGTTCGGCTCCTCGGACCAGGGCAAGGGCGAGAAGGTGCTCATCGAGTTCGTATCCGCCAACCCGACGGGTCCGCTTCACGTGGGGCACGGCAGGGGAGCGGCCGTGGGCGATGCGCTGGCGCGGATTCTTTCCTTCGAAGGATATGAAGTCGTTTCCGAATACTATGTGAACGACGTCGGCAACCAGATGGACAACCTGGGCCGGTCGCTCCTCGTGAGATACCTCCAGGAGTGCGGCGTGCCGGCGGGGCTTCCGGAAGACGGCTACCGCGGGGAGTATCTCGTCGCGCTTGCGAGGGAGTTCCGTAGCGAGGAGGGCGACCGCTATAAAGACGTCCCGATGGGGGAAGCGCTGCCCGTGTTCCGGAAGGTCGCCTGCGACCGGATTCTCGACGGGATACGGAAGGACCTCGATGATTTCCGCGTCCGTTTCGGCCGCTGGTTCCGGGAGGAGGCACTCCACCGGGAAGGGTTCGTGACGGAAGCCATCGAAGACCTGCGGAAGCAGGGCCTTCTCTACGAGTCGGAAGGGGCCGTCTTTTTCAAGAGCGAGACCCACGGGGACGAAAAGGACCGGGTGCTCGTCCGGGCGGACGGCAGGACGACCTACTTTGCGGCGGACGTCGCGTACCACCGGCGCAAGTTCCTCCAGGGATATTCCCTGATGATCGATATCTGGGGGGCGGACCACCACGGATACGCCCCGAGAATCCTCGCGTCGATGCGCGGGCTCGGCCTGGACGAGAAGCGTCTGGAGATCCTGCTGGTCCAGTTCGTGACCCTTCTCCGGGAGGGGAAGGCGGTCCAGATGTCCACCCGGTCGGGAGAATTCACGACGCTTCGGGAAGTGCTGGAAGAGGTGGGCTCGGACGCGGCGCGCTTCTTCTATCTCTTGAGGAGTTTCCACTCGCACCTGGATTTCGACCTCACCCTCGCCAAGACGCAGTCCAGCGAGAACCCGGTATACTACATCCAATATGTGCACGCACGGATCTGCAGCATCTTCCGCGAGGCCGCCGTGCAGGGGACCCGCCTTTCCGAACACCGCCATCTTTCTTCCCTTTCGCTGCCCGACGAGGTTCGGCTGATGAAGAAGGTGGCGCGGTTTCCGGATGTCGTCTCGGAGGCGGCAAGGCAGCGGGAGCCCCACCGGATCCCGTTTTACCTGCTGAAGCTGTCCCGCGAGTTCCACGCGTTTTATCAGAACCACCGGTTCCTGGGGGAGACGCCGGAGAGGACCCAGGCAAGGCTTGCGCTGGCGATGGCGGTAAAGACCGTCGTCGCCAACGGGCTTTCCCTCATCGGGGTTTCCGCGCCGGAGCGGATGTGAAATACCTGTACAATAAAAGGGGGCATCGGCGGGGGGACGGAGAGAGGCACTCCTTCGCGTTCTTCGCGGTGGGAGCGATCGTCGTCCTTGCCGCGGTGTTCGTGATCGGGCTCCAGGTCGGCAGGGTCATCGAGAAGAATGCGGCCTCCGACGGGCGGACGGGGAAGGCGCTCGCGGCCCCGCAGGCGATTCAGGGAACGCCGCCACAACCCGCGGCAAACGATATCGGGAAGAACCTGGGTTCCTTTTCGGAGGAAGCGGGGAAGGTTCCCGTCGTGCCGCCGCCGAATGCGAAGGATACGGTGGGCGACGTGGAAAAGCGGCTCACCTTCCAGGATACGCTTCCCCGGAAGGAAGCCGGGCCGGTCCCGCTCGTCCGCGCCGCGCAGAAGGACAACGCGGCCGTCTCCGCGGGATCGGAGAACGGGCGGAAGAAGTACCTCGTGCAGGCGGCATCGTTCCGGGAAAAGGGAACTGCCGAATCGTTCCGCAAGCGGCTGGCCAAGGC
>JACRMU010000091.1 GCA_016219515.1 Deltaproteobacteria bacterium | reverse complement strand
AGAATACTCGGCGCTCGTCGCCGCGGGGGTTCTCCCGGTGGGCGACGCCGCCCGCGTGCTGCGCTCCCGGGGCAGGTACATGCAGGAGGCGGTGAAGGTGGGCGAAGGAGCGATGGCCGCCGTCATCGGGCTGTCCCGGGATGGGGTGGAAGCGGCCTGCCGGCAGGCATCCGGAAAAGGGGTCGTGGAGCCGGCGAATTTCAACGGGGGAGACCAGATCGTGATCTCCGGCGGTGCGGATGCGGTCGCGGCGGCGTGCGAAGCGGCGAAGGCGGCGGGGGCCAAGAGGGCCCTTCCGCTTCCGGTGAGCGCGCCGTTCCACTGCTCGTTGATGCGGCCCGCCGCGGACCGGCTGGCGCCGGAGCTCCAGGCCGTTCCCCGGGGGGCGTTCCGCTTTCCGGTGGTGGCGAACGTCACCGCCGAGCCGTATGCGGACGGAGCGTCCGTGTCCGAAACGCTCATCCGGCAGATCGTGAGCCCCGTTCGTTGGGAGGAGTGCGTGCGAAAGATGCGCGGGATGGGCGTCACGGTGTTTCTCGAAGTGGGCCCGGGAAAAGTGCTCTCCGGCCTGGTCCGCCGGATCGAGAAGGATGCCGGCGTCGCCGCGTTTTGCGCGCCCGCCGACCTTGACGCGGTCCGGGCTATTGAAGTTTTTTCTTGAACGGCTGCGGTCGATGAAGGTATGAACTTCGGGGGAGGAAAGACGATGCGGCTTGCGGGAAAGGTGGCGTTGGTGACCGGCTCGGCCCGGGGGATCGGAAAAGCGATCGTGGAGCGGTTCGCCGCCGAAGGGGCCGCCGTGGTCATCAGCGACGTGGCCAACGAGGCCGCCGCGCGGGAGACCCTTGCCGCCATCGAGTCCGCCGGAGGGAAGGGGATGGTCGCGATGTTCGACGTCGGGGACGCCGCGCAGGTCGATTCCGCGGTGGCCGGGATCCTGGCCGCCCAGGGACGGATCGACATCCTGGTGAACAATGCGGGGATCACCCGGGACAACCTGCTCCTTCGGATGTCCGAAGAGGATTTCGACGCGGTGGTCCGGACCAACCTGAAAGGGACCTTTCTCCTCACCAAGGTCGTCTCCCGCCACATGATCAAGCAGCGGAGCGGCCGGATCGTCAACATGAGCTCGGTGGTCGGCATGATGGGGAACGCCGGGCAGTCGAACTATTCGGCGGCCAAGGCGGGGATCGCGGGCTTCACGAAATCGATGGCCCGGGAGCTGGGCTCGCGGGGAGTCACCGTGAACGCCATCGCGCCCGGCTTCATCCAGACGGCCATGACGGCGGGGTTGCCGGAAGCGGTCCAAAAGGCGTTCCTGCAGCAGATTCCCCTGGGAAGGTTCGCGGCGCCGGAAGAGGTGGCGGAGCTCGCGCTCTTCCTCGCTTCCGACGCGGCCGGGTACGTGACGGGGCAGGTGATCGGGATCAACGGCGGGTTGTACATGTGAGAGAGGGTTGTACCTGTGAGAGTATATAAAAAGGAAGGGAGGACCGGAAATGTCGGTTGACAAGAAGGTAAGGGAGATCGTGGCGGAGCAGCTGGGGAAGGACGTTAATGAGGTGACCGCAAGCGCCTCGTTCATCGACGACCTGGGCGCCGACTCTCTCGATATCGTCGAGCACGCAAAATAACTGCGCGACCGCGGCTCCGCGGGCGGGAAGGACGCCGGCGGAGACGGTCTCCGGACGGGAAGGCAGCGGATGCGGAGAGTAGTGGTGACGGGTGTGGGGGCGGTGACGCCGTTGGGGATCGGTGTGGGGCCGACGTGGGAAGCGGTCCTCGCCGGCCGGTCGGGCGTTTCGCTCATCACCAAGTTCGACGCGACGGAGTTCTCGACCAGGATTGCCGCGGAGATCAAGGAGTTCCGCCCCGAGGACTTCATCGAGAAGAAGGAAATCAAGCGGATGGATCCGTTCATCCACATCGCGATGGCGGCCGCCCACTTCGCGATGGAGGATTCGGGGCTGTCGATCGGCGAGGAGCTTGCGCCCCGGGTGGGCGTGTACGTTGGCAGCGGCCTGGGCGGGCTGACCACGCTCGAGCATTATCACAAGGCATACATCGAAGGGGGGGTGCGCAAGATCAGCCCCTTCTTCATCCCGATGCTCATCTCGAACCTCGCGCCGGGGCACATCGCGATGAAGTACGGCGCCAAGGGGCCGAACATCACGACCACCACCGCCTGCGCGGCCTCCAGCCACGCGATCGGTGAAGCCTTCGAGGCGGTCCGGCGGGGAGTTTGCGACGCCGTAATCGCCGGGGGCTCCGAGGCCACCATCACGCCGATGGGGCTCGGGGGATTCTGCGCCATGAAGGCGCTCTCCACGCGGAACGACGCCCCCGCCGAGGCCTCCCGGCCCTTCGACAAGGACCGGGACGGGTTCGTCATGGGAGAGGGTTCGGCCATCCTCATCCTGGAGGAGCTCGAGGCCGCGAAGAAGCGCGGGGCGAAGATCTACGCCGAGCTGTGCGGCTACGGCGCCTCCGCCGACGCGTATCACGTCACCGCGCCCGCTCCGGGCGGGGAAGGCGCGGTCCGCTGCATGCAGGCCGCGCTTGCGGACGCCCGCGTCCGGCCCGAGGAGGTCGATTACATCAACGCCCACGGGACGTCCACGCCTTACAACGACCTGTACGAGACGATGGCCATCAAGACCGTCTTCAAGGACCATGCGAAAAAGCTCATGGTCAGCTCGACCAAGTCGATGACCGGCCATCTCCTCGGGGCGGCGGGCGCGATCGAGAGCGTCTTTTCCGTCCTGTCGCTCCGCGACGGGGCGATTCCTCCGACGATCAACTACACGACGCCGGACCCGGAATGCGACCTGGATTACGTTCCCAACCAGGCCCGGCGGCACCCGATCCGGTACGCGCTGTCGAACTCGTTCGGATTCGGCGGGACCAACTCATGCCTGCTCTTCGGGCGCATGGCGGAGTAGAGGGATGAAGAACGGCCGGCGGTCGGTGGCGATCGCGTCGGATCACGCGGGAGTGGAGATGAAGCGGCATCTCCTGCAGGCGATGGAGGGATGGGGTTACGCCGTCGAAGATCTCGGCCCCCGCACGGCCGATTCGGTGGACTACCCCGACTACGCGGAGGCGGTCGCGCTGCGCGTTTCCGGCGGACAGGCGGATGTGGGGGTGCTGGTCTGCGGGACCGGCATCGGGATGTCGATCGCGGCCAACAAGTTCTCCGGCGTCCGGGCGGCGCTGCTGTACGACGATTTTGCGGCGAAGTATGCGCGCCTTCACAACGACGCCAACGTGGCGGTCTTCGGCGCGCGGACGATGACGGAAGAGGCGGCGACGGCGCGCCTCGGGATCTTCCTTGCCGAGTCTTTCGAAAAGGGGAGGCACGAGAGAAGGGTGAAGAAGATCGTCCGCATCGAGAAACGGCTGGGCCAGCAGGCATAAGGAAAGGAGCGGCGAGCGCATGTCCAACCTCCGGACGACGGATCCCGAGATCTACGAGATCATACGGCGAGAGACGGAGCGCCAGGCGTACGGGCTGGAGCTGATCCCGTCCGAGAACTTCGTGAGCGACGCGGTCATGGAAGCGACGGGTTCCGTGCTGACGAACAAGTACGCCGAAGGGTATCCCGGAAAGCGGTACTACGGCGGATGCGAGTTCGTGGACCAGGCGGAGACGCTGGCCATCGAGCGGGCGAAGAAGATCTTCGGCGCGGAGCACGCCAACGTCCAGCCGCACTCCGGCTCCCAGGCCAACATGGCGGTCTACCTCGCCGTGATGAACCCCGGGGACACCATGCTGGGGATGAATCTCTCCCATGGGGGACACCTGACGCACGGAAGCCCCGTGAACTTTTCCGGAAGGTTGTTCAACGTCGTTCCCTACGGTGTGCGGGAGGACACGGAAACGATCGACTACGACCAGGTGCGCGACCTGGCGTTGAAGCACAAGCCGAAGATGATCGTCATCGGGGCGTCCGCTTATCCGAGGACGATCGACTTCGCCGCATTCCGGAAGATCGCGGACGAGACGGGCGCGATGCTGATGGCGGACATCGCCCACATCGCCGGGCTCGTCGCGGCCGGGCTGCATCCCAATCCCGTTCCCCACTGCGAGTTCGTGACCACGACGACGCACAAGACCCTCCGGGGCCCCCGCGCGGGGATCATCCTGTGCAGGGAGGAGATGGCCAAGAAGCTCAACTCGGCGATCTTCCCCGGCATCCAGGGCGGGCCGCTCATGCACGTCATCGCCGCGAAGGCGGTGGCGCTCAAGGAGGCGATGACCCCGGAGTTTCGCGAGTACCAGGGGCAGATCGTCCGGAACGCGAAGGCGATGGCGGAAGCGATCGCCCGGCGCGGCTTCCGGCTCGTTTCCGGAGGGACGGACAACCACCTGTTCCTCGTGAACCTGAAGGACACCCCCATGACGGGCAAGGAGGCGCAGGAAGCGCTCGACCGGGTGGCGATCACCGTCAACAAGAACACCGTCCCGTTCGAGACGCGCAGCCCGTTCGTGACCAGCGGCATCCGCGCGGGAACGCCGGCGATCACCACGCGGGGAATGAAGGAGCGCGAGAACGAGAAGATCGGAAACCTGATCGCCGACGTCCTCTCCGCTCCGGGTGACCCGGCGGTGGAGAAGCGGGTCGCCGCCTCCGTGCGCGAGATCTGCGATGCGTTCCCCCTTTATAAGAACCACCTGGAAGCGTACGCGAGGAGCTGACCGGTATTCATTCCGATGACCGGGACGCAGGGCGCAGCGGGGGGTTCCACGGAGCGGCGTATGGAGCGGAGGGAGAGATTGCGTCGAAGCGGAATCCGCAGTGAGCGGGCGAAGGTCGCGAACGTAGCTCCGGGGAAGCCCCCCGCGAGCCCGGAGTCCCCACGGTGATGGCATGAAGACAGCTTCTCGCGTCCGCCCCGACTGGGACACCTACTTCATGGACATGGCGAAGCTTGCGTCCCGGCGGTCGTCCTGCCTCCGGCGCGCGGTGGGGGCGGTTCTCGTCAAGGACCGCCGCCTCCTGGCCACGGGATACAACGGGGTCCCCTCCGGCGTCACGCACTGTGAAGTCACGGGGTGCCTGAGAGAGAAACTTTCCGTCCCCTCGGGGGAGCGGCATGAGCTCTGCCGCGGGTTGCACGCGGAGCAGAACGCGATCATCCAGGCGGCGTTCCACGGGGTTTCCATCCGCGACGCCGTTCTCTACTGCACGAACCTTCCCTGCATCATCTGCGCGAAGATGCTGATCAACGCGGGCGTCCGGCGGATCGTCTTCGTCGAGGGGTATGCCGACTCGCTCACCGAGGAGATGCTCCGGGAAGTCGGGATGGAGCTTGTTCGTTTGGAGGACCGAACCCCTTGAAGTGCCCCCGCTGCGGCCAGGTCGACAACAAGGTGGTCGACTCCCGCGCGGGAAAGGAGGGGGATGTCATCCGGCGGCGCCGGGAGTGCCTGTCCTGCCGGAGGCGGTTCACCACCTACGAGCGGATCGAGGAAGAGCTTCCCCTGGTCGTCAAGCGGGACGGCCGGCGGGAGCCGTTCGACCGCCAGAAAATCCTCACCGGGATCCTCAAGGCCTGCGAGAAGCGGCCCATCAGCTACCCCACCATCGAGAAGGTCGTGGACACCTTGGAGGGGGAGTTGCAATCCTCCGGGGAGAAGGAGATCTCGTCGGTGGAGATCGGGGGGCGGGTCATGGCCGAGTTGCTGAAGCTGGACGACGTGGCGTACGTCCGCTTCGCCTCCGTCTACCGGCAGTTCAAGGACTTGAGCCAGTTCGTGGAAGAGATCAAGACCCTCATCACCGAGCCGGCGGACCGCCCGCCGAAGCCCTGACCGGTCCCGCCGCCATGTCCTTTCCATCCTCCGGGTTCATGCGGATGGCGCTCCGGCTGGCCCGGAAGGGCGCGGGCCGCACCTCGCCGAACCCCGCCGTGGGCGCGGTGCTGGTGCGCGCCGGCAAAGTCGTCGGCCGCGGATACCACAAGGCCGCCGGCCTCCCGCACGCGGAAGTGGAGGCGATCCGGGACGCGGGAGCGGCCGCAAAAGGAGCCGATCTCTACGTCACCCTGGAGCCCTGCTGCCACATCGGCCGCACAGGTCCCTGCACCGAGGCGATCCTTTCCGCCGGGATCCGCAGTGTGGCCGCCGCCATGAAGGACCCCAATCCCCGGGTCGCCGGCAAAGGGATCGCTGCTCTCCGGAGAGCGGGAGTTGCCGTGGCGGTGGGACTGCTCGAGGAAGAAGCGCGGGCAATGAACCGCCCGTATTGCCGTTGGGTCGTTTCGGGGAAGCCCTACGTAACGCTGAAGCTGGCGATGTCGCTGGACGGGCGGATCGCCGCCGCAGACGGCTCCTCCCGATGGATCAGCGGAGAAACGTCGCGTCAGAGCGTCCACCGGATGCGGGCGGAAGCGGATGCGGTGCTGGTCGGAGGCGAGACGTTCCGGAAGGACGATCCCTTGCTGACCTCGCGCATCCGGGGAGGGAGGGATCCGAAACGTGTTATTCTCACCTCGCGGCTTTCGGCCCTTTCCGGCAAGCGGATCTTCCGGGAAGGCAAGGGAGAGGTCCTGCTGGTATGCCCGAAAGGCGTATCCGCCCGCGATGCGGAGCGTGTCGCCTCGCTCGGAGGACGCCTGATCCGGCTTCCGGCCCGGCGGGGGAGCATTTCCCCCGACGTCTTCCTCCGGGCCTTGGGGAAGGAAGGGGTGACCTCCCTGTTCGTGGAGGGCGGGGGGAAGATCGCCGGATGGCTGCTGGCTGCCGGCGCCGTCGACCGGTTCGTGTTTTTCGTCGCCCCCTTGCTGCTGGGAGACGGGGTCCCTGCGGTCGCGGGGTTCCGGGCGCCGACGGTTGCGGCCGGCAAGAAACTGGCGATCACGGATATCCGCCGCTCGGGGGATGACCTGATGGTGACCGCGGAACGCCTGGGGGGGGGCGACAGGTAGATGTTCACCGGGATCGTCGAAGAAATGGGAACGGTGGCTTCTTTCATCCCCCGGGGAACCGGCGCCGTTCTGGAGATATCCACCGGGCTGCCTCTGGAGGAAATCCGGACGGGGGACTCCCTGTCCGTATCCGGCGCCTGCCTGACGGTGACCGGAAAGGGAGCGGGGCGCTTTTCGGCCGACGTCTCCGCGGAGACGCTTTCACGGACGACGGTCCGTTCCCTTCGGGCCGGCTCCCGGGTGAACCTGGAACGCGCGATGGCGGTTTCCGGCCGGCTGGGCGGCCACCTGGTGTACGGGCACGTGGACGGGACGGGAACGGTGCGGGAAATCCGTTCTTCCGGAGAATCCCGGGTATTCCATATACATACCGATCCTTCTATAATGAAATACGTCGTTTTCAAGGGAGCGGTGGCCGTTGAAGGCGTGAGTCTCACGGTCAGCGCGATCCGTCCGGACGGATTCGAGGTGACCCTGATCCCGCTGACGCTGGAAAGGACCACCTTCGGGGACCTGCGGCCGGGGGGGTTGGTCAACGTGGAAACGGACATCGTCGGGAAATACGTCCTCCGGTACCTGGAAGGCAAGGGGTCCGGGATTTCCGAGGACTTTCTCAAAAAACACGGTTTCGCGTGAAAAGGTCGTCCAGATGACGCTTTCCAAAATCGAGGACGCGCTCGAGGACATCCGCTTGGGGAAAATGGTGATCCTCGTCGATGACGAGGACCGCGAGAACGAAGGGGATCTGACGCTCGCGGCCGACCATGTGACCCCGGAAGCCATCAACTTCATGGCACGGCACGGCCGGGGCCTCATCTGCCTGAGCATGACCGAAGAGCGGGCCCGCCAGCTGCAACTGCCCCCCATGGTGCACGACAACTCCTCGCCCTTCGGCACCGCCTTCACCGTCTCCATCGAAGCGCGCAAGGGAGTGACCACGGGGATTTCCGCCTACGACCGGTCGACCACCATCCGCACCGCCATCGCGGAGAACGCGCGGCCCGACGACCTCGTGCGGCCGGGGCACGTGTTTCCCATCGTTGCGAAGAAGGGGGGGGTGCTCGTCCGCACGGGACAGACCGAGGGATCGGTCGACCTGGCGCGGCTGGCCGGGTGCACCCACGCAGGAGTGATCTGCGAGGTCATGCGGGAAGACGGGACGATGGCCCGGCTGCCCGACCTCCTGATATTCGCGGAAGAGCACGGCCTGAAGATCGTGTCGATCCGTGACCTGATCGAATACCGGATGACGAGGGAACGGCTCGTCACGCGGATTGCGGAAACGCAGATGCCCGTGCGGGACGGCGGGGAGTTCACGGCGATCGCATACCGCAACGAGATCAACGGCGATACCCACATGGCCCTCGTGAAGGGGAAGGTCCGGCCGGATGTCCCCGCCCTGGTGCGCGTCCATTCCGAATGCCTGACCGGGGACGTGTTCGGATCGCTGCGGTGCGACTGCGGTGAGCAGCTCCACAACGCCCTGAAGATGATCGAGGCGGCGGGGGCCGGCGTACTCCTGTACATGCGGCAGGAGGGGAGGGGGATCGGCCTGGAAAACAAGATCCGGGCCTACAACCTCCAGGACAAGGGGTTCGACACGGTCGAGGCGAACGAGCGTCTGGGGTTCAAGCCGGACCTTCGGGATTACGGCGTCGGCGCGCAGATCCTGGTGGACATCGGCGTCCGGGACATCCGCCTTCTGACGAACAATCCGAAGAAGATCATCGGCCTGGAAGGGTACGGCCTCCGGGTGGTCGAACGGGTCCCGATCGAGGTTGTCCCCAACGCGGCGAACGTGAAGTACCTGAAGACCAAGAAAAAGAAGATGGGACACATCCTGAACGTCGAGTGAGGGGAGCGGACGATGGTGCGGACGATCGAAGGAGACCTCCAGGGTCAGGGATTGAAGGTGACGATCGTGGTTTCGCGGTTCAACGGTTTCATCACGGACCGGCTCCTGGAGGGCGCGCTCGACGCTCTCCGGAGGCACGGCGTCGAGGACAAGGACGTTTCCGTGGCGAAGGTCCCCGGATCCTTCGAGCTTCCGCTCGGGGTCCGCAAGGCGGCGAAGGGGAAGGTGGACGCCGTGATCGCCCTCGGGGCGCTGATCCGCGGAGGCACGCCGCACTTCGACTACCTGAGCGCCGAGGTCACCAAGGGGATCGCGCAGGTGATGCTCGACTCCGGGATCCCCGTCGCCTTCGGCGTGCTCACGACCGACACCCTTGAACAGGCGGTCGAGCGCGCGGGGACGAAGGGGGGGAACAAGGGGTTCGAAGCCGCCCTGTCGGCCATCGAGATGGCGAAGCTGCTCCGGCAGATGTAGGACGTAGGGAGCGGCGCGGAACGGGGACAGGCGGTGCGCAGGGAATCGAGGGAAAAGGTCTTTCAAACGCTTTTCATGATGGATGCCCTGGGGGTTGGCCCGGACGAGGCCATCCCCCTTTTTGCATTGACGTCGCCGCCCCCTTCCGACAAGGAGTATTACGACGCGACGGTCCAGGGGGTGTGGGACTCCCGGGAAGAGATCGACGCCCTCATCCGAAGAGCGGCAGAGAACTGGCGGCTGGAGCGGATGACGTTCGTCGACAGGAACATCCTTCGCCTTGGGGCGTACGAGATCTGCCGCTCCGCCGACGTCCCGTTCGTCGTGGCGATCAACGAGGCGGTCGACCTCGGGAAGCGATACGGCTCCGAGGAGTCGGGAAGCTTCATTAATGGAATCCTTGACAAGA
This sequence comes from Deltaproteobacteria bacterium, assembly GCA_016219515.1. GTDB lineage: Bacteria > Desulfobacterota > Deferrimicrobia > Deferrimicrobiales > Deferrimicrobiaceae > JAENIX01. The sequence continues at coordinate 8,743 of JACRMU010000091.1, read as the reverse complement.
TATCGGAGATCTCCTCGAAAAAGAAGGGAAAGAAATGAAATATAAGGCGCAGGCGCTCGAGGGGAAATGGCAGAAGGAGTGGGATGAGGCCGGGGTGTTCCGCTGCCTTGACGAAGTCTCCGCTCCCAAGTACTACTGCCTGGAGATGTTCCCCTATCCGTCGGGGCGCATTCACATGGGGCACGTCCGCGTCTACACGATCGGGGACCTGATCGCCCGGTTCAAGCGGATGCGCGGGTTCCAGGTCCTGCATCCGATCGGATGGGACGCCTTCGGCCTTCCCGCGGAAAACGCCGCGCACCGGCACGGCACGCATCCCGCGAAGTGGACGTATGAAAACATCGATTTCATGCGGCAGCAGTTGAAGGAGCTCGGGATCTCCTACGACTGGGACCGCGAATTCGCCACCTGCACGCCGGACTACTATCGCTGGGAGCAGCTCTTCTTCCTCTGGATGATCCGGGACGGGCTTGCCTACCGGAAGCGCGCGTCCCTCAACTGGTGCGAGGAGTGCCAGACCGTTCTCGCCAACGAGCAGGTCAACCGGGACGGCACCTGCTTCATCCACGACCAGACGCCCGTCACGCAGCGCGAGCTGGACCAGTGGTTCCTGGGCATCACGAAGTATGCCGACGAACTTCTCTCCGGCCACGAGGAGTTGCGGGGCGGATGGCCGGAAAACATCCTGGAGATGCAGAAGAACTGGATCGGGCGCAGCGAGGGGGCCGAGATCGACTTCCCTCTGCCGGGCGGCGGGAAGATCACGGTGTTCACGACGCGGCCCGACACGCTCTACGGGGCCACGTTCATGAGCATGGCCCCGGAGCATCCCCTGGTGATGGAGTTCGCGCGGAAATCGGATCGGGAAAAGGAGGTCCGGGCGTTCGTCGATCGCGTGACCCGGCAGGACAAGATCGCCCGGTCGAGCGAAGAGATGGAGAAGGAGGGGATCTTCACCGGCGGGCATTGCGTCAACCCGATGACGGGGAAGGAGATTCCGATCTTCGCCGCGAATTTCGTCCTGTACGAGTACGGCACGGGCGCCGTCATGGCGGTCCCCGCGCACGACCAGCGCGATTTCGAGTTCGCAAGGAAATACGGGCTCCCGGTCATCGCGGTCATCCAGCCGGAAGAGGAGAAACTGGTCGCGGAAACGATGACCTGCGCCTATGAAGGGCCGGGGCGGATGGACGGTTCCGGGCCGTTCACCGGGCAGGACAACGAAACCGGGAAGCGGGAAATCACCCGGCACCTCGAGCGGAAGGGGATCGGCCGGGGAAAGGTGCAATTCCGTCTTCGGGATTGGGGGGTCAGCCGGCAGCGGTACTGGGGCTGCCCGATTCCGGTGATCCATTGCAGGAAGTGCGGCCTGGTGCCCGTCCCGGAAAACGAACTTCCCGTGGTGCTCCCGGAGGACCTTCCCTACACGAGGGAGAAGGGGAACCCCCTTGCCTCCGCCGAGGACTGGGTGAACGTCGCCTGCCCATCGTGCGGCGCGCCCGCGCGGCGGGAGACCGACACCTTCGACACCTTCTTCGAATCGAGCTGGTACTTCCTGAGATATGTCGACCCGAAAAACGGGCGGGAGCCGCTGGACCCGTCGAAGATGCGCGCATGGATGCCGGTCGATCAGTACGTCGGTGGCGTCGAGCACGCGTGCATGCATCTCATCTACGCGCGGTTCTTCCATAAATATCTCCGCGACAAGGGCCTTGCCTTCGGGAACGAGCCGTTCCGGCGCCTCCTCTCCCAGGGGATGGTGTGCATGGCGACGCAGGAGTGCCCCAAGCACGGGTGGCGGTACCCCGAGGAGGTCGACGCCGCGGGGAATTGCCTGCAGTGCGGCGAGAAGGTGGCGGTGGGGCGCTCGATGAAAATGTCGAAGTCCAAGCGCAACGTCGTCGAGCCGTCCGCCCTCGTCGAGCGGTACGGAGCCGACACGGCGCGCCTTTTCTCCCTTTTCGCCGCTCCGCCCGAGAAGGACCTCGACTGGAGCGAGCAGGGCGTGGAGGGGGCCTACCGGTTCCTGGGGAGGGTGTACCGCCTCGTCGCCCAAAAGGAAAAGGCGCTTTGCGCCGCGGCGCGCCAGGCCGCGGTTGCCGGGGGAGAGGGGCGGCGGATCCGGCAGGTGACCCACCGGACCCTGAAAAAAGTTACCGGGGATATCGAGGAAAGGTACCATTACAACACGGCCATTTCGGCGATCATGGAGATGGTCAATTTCCTCTACCTCGTCGAGGAGAAGGAATGGGAAGCGGCGGAGACCGCAGCGGCGCTCCGCGAAGCCGTGGAGATCCTCCTGCTGATGCTTTCCCCCTTCGCCCCGCACGTCGCCGAAGAGTTGTGGGAAAGGATCGGGTGCGCGGGTCTGGCATGCCGGCAGCCCTGGCCGGAGGCGGATGAGGAGCTGGCGCGGGCGGAGGAGGTTCTCGTCGTCGTGCAGATCAACGGCAAGCTTCGCGCCCGGATCGTCGCGGACGCCGATGTCACGGAAGAGGAAATCCGCGCGAAAGCGCTCGACGATCCCAGGGTCCGTGAGTACACGGAGGGGAAAACCCTGAAAAAACTCGTTTACGTCCCGAAGAAGCTCGTCAGCATCGTGGTGGCATGAAAGCCGCCGGAGGCCGACACTTCGACCGGAACGGAAACGCCCGTCGGCGGATCCGGCATGCGTTCCTTCCGGCATTCCTCCTTGCCGTTTTATTTATCGGTTGCGGGTACCGGCTCCAGGGGGATCCCGGCTCCCGTTTCGTCGATCCCGCATTTCGGTTGGACATCCGTCCCTTCGCCAACGCATCCGTGGTTCCCGATGCCGGCGCCTATCTCGCCGCCCGCCTGCGGGAGGAATTCCGGCGGATCGGGTTCCGCGGTTCCTTCGACCGCGCGGGAGCGGACGTCGCCGTGGAGGGTACCATCCGGGAAATCCGTGAGGACGTTTCCTCGCACGGAACGGAGGGGCATGCGCTCGAACATCGCCTGACGCTGTACGTCGATATCCGGGTGGTGGAAATCGCGCGAGGCCGTCCCCTGTGGAAGGAGGATGGCATGACCGAAACCGCCTCCTATTTCGCGGGGACGGATTTCCAGTACACGGAATCGAACCGCCGCGCGGCGATCGAGGAGGTGTGCCGGCGGATGGCCCGCAGGATCGGCCAGACCGTCCGGGTGATCCTGTGAAGAACATCCCCGTCCCATCGGTTTTCCGGCAGTGGTTATCGGAAGTTCCGGCGCCCGCCTACCTCCTGCCGGGAGACGGGGCCGGGCTTGCGGATCTTGTCGCCGGGCTCTGGATGGAACGGTTCCGCGCGGAGGGGACGACGGCGGAACTGGCGCGGTGGACGCAGGCGGACCTGGAACGGGAGCCGCCGGAAGCGACGTGGCGGACCCCGTCGTTTTTCTGCCGGTTCCGGGTGTTCCTCCTTCCGGACCTTGGGGAGTTGAAGAAAGCGTTCCGCGACGGGATCGCCTCCTACCTGAAATTTCCCGATCCTTCCGTCATCCTGGTGTTTCCTTGCACGGATCGCGCTGCGACAAAGGCGTTTGCCGCGATTTCCGGCGTGCGCTCCGTCTCCTTGCGGGAAGAGCAGGCGGTTTCCGCCCTTGCGCAGGTCTCCGTGTCGAAGGCGCGTGCCGCCGGGAAGGAGCTTTCCGAGGACGCGGCGTCCTTCCTCGTCCGGTGGGTGGGGCCGGACTCTGCGCGCGTCTTCGAGGAGGTCGGGAAACTCCTTTCCTTTGCGGGCGATCGGAGGGAGATCGGCGAGGAGGAGATCCGGCAGGTCTGCATCGCGTCCGGCGCTGTGGACCCGTTCGATATGGCCGAGAGGGTGGTGCGCAGGGACGTAAAGGGGTTCCTCTCCATGTTCCGGCGGTTCGCCGCCGGGGCCGACCCGGCCGACTACCACGGTCTGCTGGGAGCCGTCGCGTGGGTCGTGCGGAGGAGGATGGCGGACGGAAGAGGATCGCTCTCCCCGCGAAGGGGAGGAGAGATCCTTTCCGCGCTCTCGGAAATCGACAGGGGAATCAAGGGGGAAAGCAGGCTTTCCCCCGAGCAGGTTTTCGAAATCCGTCTATTGAAGCTTCTTGCCTGACGGACTGCCGTTAACCCGTATTTCTCACCGGGGTTCGTCTGGTGGGAAATGCGGGTTACTTTCCCGATGCCGCCTTGTGAACGGCCTTGGAGAGGCGGGCCGTTTTCCGGGCGACCGTCTTCTTGTGCAGCACGCCCTTCGATCCGGCCCGTGCGATGACCGACACGGTTTTGGAAAGTGTTTTTCCGGCGCTTCCTGCGTCGTCCGAAATGGCCGTCCGGACTTCCTTGACGGCGCTTTTCACCGTCGAGCGGATATGCCGGTTCCGTATTTTCTTTTTGAGGCTCTGCTTGTGCCGTTTTGCCGCCGACTTCGACTTGGACAACGGATTCCTCCTGCGCATTCATGTAAAATGAAACGATGAAGTAAGCATGTTATACAGGAGGGCATGCGATGTCAAAGGGAAAACGGGGAAAGCAGTGGGGGACCGAAGTTCGCTTTACCGGCCCGGTTTCGCTTCCCCACGGGTGTGCGAGCGTTGTCCTGTCCGGCGGCAAGGTCGTGTCGGTCGAGTGGGAACGAAAGAAGGAGCTCGTCGGAAAGACGATTGCGGAAAAATATCCCGGCGCGGAAAAGATCGCCGTGGAAAATAGCGTGCCGGGAAAGATCCTTCATGCCTATTCCCGGGGAAGAATCCTTTCTCCGCGGGACATTTCCATGTTGCCGGTGGCTTGGGGTTCGCTTCCGGAGTTCCAAAGGAAAGTGCTTCGGGCCACGGCGGGGATCCCATACGGGAAGACGGTCACTTACGGAGAGCTCGCAGCGGCGGTCGGAAGCCCGGGAGCCGCACGGGCCGTCGGCGCTGCGCTCGCGCGGAATCCGTGGCCGGTGCTCGTTCCCTGTCATCGCGTCGTGGGGAAAGACGGACGGCTCGTCGGATTCGGAAAGGGGCTTGCCGCGAAGGAGGCCCTTCTGCGGTTCGAAAAGGAGAACGCGGGCCGGGGAGGAGTTGCACAATAATAAGGCAAAATGTATAACCCGTAAAAACTACGCGAGGGGGGGGGAATATCCACAAGGCCTTCCACAGCTTTTCCACAACGGATGTGGAGAAAGCGAAGCGCTATTCCGTGGAAGCTTTCTTGGCCATTTCCCAGAAACGGTCCAGGGTGGCGAAGTCCGATGTCTCGATGGAACTTCCCGATTCCGCTGCAATTTTTTCCATCTTCTGAAACCGTTTCTCGAACCGGACGTTCGCCGCGATCAGCGCCACTTCGGGATTGACGTTGAGGAAACGGCCTATATTTACGATTGCGAATAAGAGATCGCCCAGCTCGTGTTCCATCGCCTTGGGGTCCTTCAGGGAAATGGCCTCTTTAAGCTCCCCCAGCTCTTCCTCCACTTTTTCCATCACCTGACCGGTGTTCTCCCAATCGAAGCCCGCGCGGGCGGCTTTCTTCGTGAGCTTCGACGCCCTGAGAAGGGAAGGGAATTTCCTGGGGACTCCGCCGATCAACGATGCGTGTTTTTTGTTTTCCAGGGTTTTCTTGATGTGGTCCCACTGGATCGAGACGGCCTCCGGCGTGTCCGCCGTAGCGTCGGAAAAGACGTGGGGGTGCCGCCGCACCATCTTTTTCGAAATGGAGGAAACGACGTCCGTGATGTCGAACTCCCCGTTCTCCTTGGCGATCTGCGCGTGGAAAAGGATCTGGATCATCAGGTCGCCCAGCTCCTCGCACAGGAGCTCCGGTTCTTTCCGGTTGATCGCGTCGAGGACCTCGTGCGTTTCCTCCAGCAGGTACTGGCGCAGGGAGGCGTGGGATTGCGCGCGGTCCCATTCGCACCCGCCTTCGGCGCGGAGGCGCTCCATGATATCGACAAGCTTCCGGAAATCGTCCATGGCGGTTTTTCCCACGAGTAATGATAACATAAGGGGTTAATGACCCGGCGGTTTCTCAATTTTTGCCGAATTCTCGGCATTGCGGCGATCTTCGCGATCCTTCCTCAGTCGCTTCCGGCGTCTCCCGGGGAAGCCGGAGCGAAGGACCTCTTTCCAGGGTATCCGGCCGTCGTCCGGACCCAGGCGGAGCGCGTGGTGGCGGCGGCGCGTCCGGGACCGGGAAAGGAAGCGGTCTTTGCGAAAGAGGTCCGTCAGCTCCGGATCCGGATGCACGAAATGGGGATTCTCTCCATCAACGCTCTCCCCGATCTCATCTTCGAGCGGGCCGTCCGGGAAGGGTGGAAGAAGGAGGCCGCTCCCGTCTTCCGAATCGTGCGGGAAGTTTCCCCGTTCTCCGTGCCGATGTGGGCGTGGCTGGTAAAGGACGATCTGGTTTCCGGAAATTTTCCGGAGTTATTTCAGGACTTGTATGGATTGTCGGGCGCTCTCCGGAGGTTCGGCCCCGCGCTTTTGGGTTATGCATCCTGGTTGATCTCCTTCCTTTCCGCCGCGGCCTGCTGGTTTGCACTGTGGGGATCGGTCGCCCTTTTCCTTCGTGCCCGGCCGTCGCTGGAGGGGGATCTCCTGCGAATCCTTAAAGTTCCCTACCGGGAATACCTTGCCCCGGTCCTGGTGGCGTTGCTCTTCCTGCTTCCCCTTCTGGCGGGTTTCGGGCTGGCGATGGTGGCGTGCATCTGGCTTCTGCTTTCCGTGGCCTATCTCCGGCGAGGGGAGCTTGTCATCATGACCAGCGTGGTCCTGGTCCTCGTCGGCCTGTTGCTGGGGGGAGGAATCCTCCATTCCATGAAGATGTTCGCGGTCGATCCCGGCGGAGGGTGGCTGGGGGGCGAGGGGACTCTGTCCGTAGCGCGCAATAAGGGAGACACGCGGGGCCAGGGCCCTCTGTTGGGCGTTGGGCTGTCCTGGATGCGGCGCTTTGAGAAGGCGCGCACGGAAATGCAGTCCGGCGACGCCGTGTCGGCGGAAAAGAGGTGGACCTCGCTCTTGGAGGAGGGGAGGGATCTTCAGGAAATACTCAACAACCGCGGGGTCGCCCGGGCGCAGCAGGGGAAATTGAGGGAGGCCCTGGACGACTTCGAGTCGGCCGCGGTAAAACGTCCCGAGGACCCGTCCGCGCTCTGGAACGCCTATCAGGCGCATCTGCAGATGTTCAGCCTGGACCGCGCTCGCCTGATCCAGCCGGAAGCGTGGGAACGCATCCAGAAATTCCCCCCGTTCTTCCTGCGTCCGGCCGACATGGACCAGGGGGAGTGGATCGCTTCCCCCATTCCGGTGCGTGAAATATGGAAGGCGGTCTTCCATTTGAGAGAGGACTGGATCCGGGATGCCGGCGAGAGCGACCTCTTCGCGATGTACTTCCACCCGCTGTCGGCCCCCGGGGCCGTGGTGTTCCTCGCCGCGGTCCTGCTTTCCTCAAGCGCCTGGAACCTGTTGTCGCGAAAACTCTGGGTCCACGGAACCTGCCGGTCGTGCGGGGGCCGCTCCCTCGTGGTGCGCAGCAGGGAGGTTTCCGACATCTGCGGGCCATGCCGGGTGAAATTGGGAGGAGGGATCCGGCTGGGTCCGGAGAGGATCCGCAGGGTTCAAGGGATCGTCCTTCATCGCAGGTTCGTGCGGCTGGCCTCCCTGGCCGTCCCGGGAGCGGGGGCTCTCTGGTCGGGGAAGGAGATCCGCGCCCTGGTTTACGGGGGAGCGCTTTCCCTGGTCCTCGCCGCCGTCACCTGTTCGCTGGGCGGCGGGCGGGCGGGCGGTCCGCTGATCGCCGAGCTGCAAAAGACCGTCGCGGTCTGGTCGCTCCTCCTTGCGGTCGTGCTTTGGGCGGGGGGAGCGGCGTGGGGGATACGCTCCTTCTCCGATCTTCAGCAGATCCACAACGTCGCGCGAGAGCGGGTGTAGCGCATGCAGGGGAAGATCAGCGACTTCAGCATTCCGGACATCTTCCAGCTCATCGCCTCCCAGGGGAAGAGCGGCTCGCTTTCGATCCGCTGGGGCGAACGGGAAACGGTGTTCCTCTTTTCGGAGGGGCTGATCGTCGACGTCCAGCCCGACCGGCGCATCCCCTCGGGGATGCTGGGCGCCATGCTGGTGGACGCGGGGCTGATCACCGGCCAGCAGCTGCGCAAGATCCTCATGACCCAGGAAAAAGGGGGCAAGAAGCTGGGCGAGGCCTTGATGGAGAAGGATATGATCTCGGGGGAAACCCTGGCCCGGTACCTTTCCCTCCAGATCAAGGAGAGTCTCTTCGAAATCCTGCCGCTCAAGGAGGGGGAATACCGTTTCGAGGGATTCGCGGTCCGGCCCCCGGCGTGGATGATCGTGCCCGTCCGCGCGGACGTGCTGATGATGGAGGGGATGCAGTATCTCGACGAATACGCCATTTACCGGGAGAAATTCCCCCCCGGCGATTTCCGCGCGATTCGCATCCCGGGCGAGAAGGTCGATCCGGACGCTCTCTCCGAGGAGGAACAGCGGGTCTGGAAGGGACTCGAGTTTTCCTCGGAGCCGCAAAGGATTTTCCGCAAGGCCTGCCTTACCTGGTTCGAAGGGGTCAAGGGGCTGTGGTCGCTGCTGGACCGCGGACTGGTGGAGATCTCCGCCCCGGAGGAAAAGCAGGTCGACCCGGAACGGGTCTTCCGGGAGGAGAAGGCGCGGATCCGGAACATCGGGTTCCTGAGGGCGGCGGCCTGGACGGTTGCCGCCTTGTCCGCGGCCGCGTGGGTCTATTCGCTCCTTCTTTCGCCCGGCGCGACGGACACGT